>JAUNKE010000046.1 GCA_030532905.1 Peptostreptococcaceae bacterium | reverse complement strand
GAACCGCAAGAAAAATTCGGGAAGGTGATTTTATGCGAACACTAATCAGCAATCCGCCCTTCAATTTGAAATATCAGGGAGAGTATAAGAAAGAAATTGAAGAATATTCGGTTCCGAGCTCGAATGCGAATTATGGGTTTATTACACAATCTCTAAAAAAAGCAGATCGTGCAATTTTGATTTTACCTTCTTCTGTGCTTAGTACCGAAGTTGCTGCTGAACAGCAAATCCGACAAAGGCTCATTGAAGAAAACAAGATTGAAGCAGTTATAGTGAATCCGGATAGGATGTTTGAGAGTACATCTATCGGAACAATTATTTTGATTCTAAACAAAAAGAAAGAGACATCATCCATTCGAATGATTGATGCAAGGGGTATTTTCACAAAAGAGTTAAGAGAACAAAGAGGGCAATTTGGAGGAGCATCTCACACCAAACGAGTTTACAAAAAAGAAATGAAGGTCTTTTCCGAAGAAGATATCAACGAAATACTGCGGCTGCTTACATCAAGTGAATGTTTTTCCGGAAAAGCAATTACAGTTTCAATCGAGGATGTAAGGAAAAATGATTTTAGTTTGATACCAAGCCGTTATATTCCGTTTGAGGAGAAACAAGAAAGTAGTAGAAGCTATTTGGATATTGTTTCAGACATCAATCGGATTATTAAGGAGAAGAACGCCTTACAACTTACTGTAAATGAAAGTTTAGCTTCTAAATTAGGGTTAAAAGATATTGCGACACTAAAGGAAACATCGAATCTCAATGCGGATGAAGTGAATGAGCCTTTGAAGCGAATCTGTGGAGAGGGAATTGAAAAAGAAGATTATTTGAGATTGAGTAAGAACAAAAACGAGCTTAAATTTGAAAATAAGAGTAAAGATAAAATTTCCCACATCTTGATTATGCTATTGCAAGGCTGGAAGCAACATTTATACTACTTGAACAATGAGGAAAACAGACTGCTGGAGGAGTTAAGAAACAAGTTGTTGCCCGATCTATTCACGGGGAAAATAGCAGTAGATGTAACACAAGGTGAATAGTTGAAGCAGATGTTTTGTTGAAAGGAAGAAAATAAATGTATGTTGTTCAGCTCCGACCAATGTCGGAATTTAAAGCGAAGAATCGATTATTAAGGAAAGGTTATTCGGCAGTTGTGCCAATGGAGCATCGTCTCGAGCGGCGACAAGGGAAGTGGCACACAAAACTTAGGATTTTGTTCAGTTCATACCTTTTTATTGATAAGGAAGAATTAACGCCGAAAGATTATCATCGCATTTTGGAAAACGAGTATGTACTTCGGTTTTTAGGCGAAAAAGGCAATCCGACAAAATTGTCTAGCGATGAAGCAAATTTCATTCGATTTTTGGATGCGCATCCGGAATTGATTAAACTTGGAAATGTAGCTAAAGGCGATACGGTAAGTATTCATGGTGTGGATGCGCGCATAGTGGAGATTCAAAAGCGACAAAAAAGAGCGGTATTTGAGATTGACTTGGCAGGAGAAATACACCAAATCACGCTATCGTGCCAATTTGAACAGGATGACGAGGAAGGACATGGGTTGATTCGTCCCCATGAAGAGAATCGTCGGACAGAATACATGACAACCGGACATTAAAATCCGGGTGGCGAAGCACGCCCATTTCGCTTTTTAGGGTATATTTTTTCGGCTGGGGCAAAATAGGCTGTTTTAGGAGCGATATATTTCTGTTAAAAAGCGTTCAAAAGCCGTTCAAATTCGTTTTAGAATTTTTGGGAGTGTTATCCGTCACAACATATCGACAAAAGGGGCTTAAAATTGAAATTTAAGGCTCTTTTATTTTGCAAAAAATAAAAAATAAGGAAAGGGGGTATCTATTTGGGCAAGAAAAAAAATAGCAAAGCATTGCTGAAACAAGCACTTCAAGATAATGAGCAACATCTTAAGGGCTCGGAGCGGGAAAGTTTGGTTTTACTTCGGAATCAAAACATCGAAGACGCAAAGCATGACTTTAGAAAGTATTGTAACTTGATGAATCCCGCTTTCTTTAGAGAATCGAGAGGTTTTCAAAATATATTGTGCAACGCGCTCCAAGCGATGTACGAAAAGACACTGATTAACGAAAAGACAGGAAAGCCTTATGAGCTTCTCATCGTCAATCTTCCGCCGGGGCATGGGAAATCATACACCGCCGGAATGTTTGCTTCGTGGATTTTCGGGCAGGATGTTAAAAATCAGGTGATTACCGTATCTTACAACCAAACGCTATCGACAAGATTTGCCAAGACGGTTCGGGAAATGATTCAGGATAAAGAAATCCTCGGCGACCTCGATTATTATGTTCCGACCAGTTTTTTTCCACATTTACAAATCAAAGACGGAGACGGTGCGATGGATTTGTGGTCACTCAAGGGAGCATACATGTCGTATTTGGCAACTTCTTTTAGCGGTTCTATTACGGGCATGCGCGGAAATATCGGTATCATTGACGACCCGATTAAAAACAAGGAAGAGGCGGTCAATGAACGAGTAAAAGAAGCACATTGGGATTGGTACAAAAATACTTTCCTCTCCCGTATGGTCGAAGGAGCGATTCAAATTATCATCATGACCCGATGGGCAAGTGATGACTTGGCGGGCAAAATCATTGCGGAGTTTCCGGATAAGTGCTTTGTTTTAGAAATGCCTGTTTTATCGGAAGACGGCTTGCCGCTTTGTGAGGAGATATTAAGTCTTGAGGCGATTGAAGACAAAAGACGAGGAATTGATGAAGAAATCTTTCAGGCAAACTATATGCAGCAACCGATTGACAAACAAGGTGCGCTTTACGGCAAGTTCAAAACTTATGATCCGGAGATGATGGACTTTGAACGATTCGAGCGAATCATCAACTACACCGATACCGCGGATATGGGCGCGGATTTTTTATGCTCCATTTCCGCCGGCATTATCGACAAGTACGCATATATCTTGGATGTTTACTATACCGATGCACCGATGGAAGAAACGGAGCCGGAAACGGCAAGGCGAATCCATCAGCACAAGGTGCGCGAGATTGCGATTGAGTCGAACAACGGCGGTCGCGGTTTCGCTCGTAATGTGGAAAGTTTGCTCAAAACAAAGTTTCTAAACAAGCTGGCAATGGTTACTTGGTTTCATCAAAGCAAGAATAAAAAAACTCGTATTTTGGTTAATGCAACGAATGTTATGGAGCAGGTCATTATGCCGGAAGGATGGGAAAGAAAATATCCGGAGTTTTACAAAGCGATGATGAAATATCAGCGAAAAGGCAAGAATGCGCACGATGACGCGCCGGATTCTTTGACCGGAATTGTTGAAGTGGTAAATGGCGAAGTGAAACTTCAACAAAGACTTCGTTCATTTGCTAAATCGTTATTGGGATTATAGGAGGACTTATGTTTCGCAGTACAAAAGATGAGTACGATTTAAAGGAAATCGAAAATTTTATCGAGGAGCATCGAAAACAGGTCGAGCGATATCAAAAGCTACAACGCTATTATCAAGGGCAACATGATATTTTGCAAACCAGACGGGAAAGAGGAAAGCCGAATTACAAGCTAGTCAATGCATATCCAAGATATATCGTGGATATGTTGGTCGGCTATTTTGTTGGGCAGAGTATTCGATATAGCAATAAAGCGGATGGAAAAGACAAGGATTTGGAGAAAATTATCGAATCCTTTGACTATGCAGATGAAGCAGCACACAATTTGGAGCTTGCCAAGACTTGCAGTATCAAGGGGAAAGGTTTTGAAATTCTTTATACGGATTCTTTTTCCAAACCGCGCCTTGCTTGTATTCAGCCGGATGAAATGTTTGCGGTTTATGGTGACAGTATTGAAAATCTGATGAAGTATGCTGTCCGATACTATGGAATAAAGGTGAATGGAAAATCTGTTCGAAAAATCGAGATATATACAAAGGACAAAATCTATTACTACAAGCAATCGGATAACACGATGACACTTGAGAGAGAACAGGTTCATTACTTCGGCGATGTGCCGGTAGTTGAATACAAGAATAACCAGGAAGAACTTGGTGATTTTGAGCATGTGCTTTCGCTGGTGGATGCTTATGATTTGGCACAAAGCAACACCATCAACGATATGGAACAGTTTACGGATGCCTATTTGATGCTCGTGAACTTATCCGGAACGGAAGACAAGGATATTGACAAAATGAAAAAAGACCGCGTTCTGCTGCTTAATGAAAAAGGGCAAGCGGGCTGGCTTGTTAAAGAAGTCAATGATGCGTGGGTGGAAAATTACAAAACAAGGCTCAAACAGGATATCCATAAGTTTTCAGCAACTCCGGATATGACGGACAAAGAGTTCGGCTCGAATCTTTCGGGAGTTTCGCTCCGATACAAATTGCTTGCAATGGAGCAAGTTAGGGCATCCAAAGAGCGTAAATTCCGAAACGGACTGCAACGACGACTGGAACTGTTCTTTGCGATTCTTAAAATCACAAAAAGTATTGACGAATACACGGATATTGAAATCTCGTTCAGCAATACCTTGCCTCAAAATGTGTATGAACTCAGCCAAACAATCCAAAACTTGCTGCCAATTGTATCAAAGGAAACATTATTGTCGCAACTTCCTTTTATTGCTTCAGCTAAAGACGAAATAGAGAAATATCAAGCTGAATCAATAGGATTAGATGAGTATAATAATTTACAAGAGGATGAACATGAGCAAATCGAGTAGAGAATATTGGCGGGAGCGGCAAGTTCAATCGACATTGCGTTCGGAGAAGAATACGAAAAGAGTTCATCGAGAAATGAAAGAAGCTTACCAAGAGGCAGCGGATTCCATCAATGATGAAATTGCTAAGTTTTTTGCTCGACTTTCAAAATCCGGAAAGATTCCGGCGGCGGAGCTCTTTAGAATGCTTACACCGAATGAAGTTACTAAATGGAAAATGTCACTGGAAGGGTATATGGCTCAAATTGCGGTGCTCGAAGATAGCCATCCGGAGCAGGCAAAGGCTTTGATGATGGAGCTGGAGTTCTTATCCGCAAGAACAAGAATCAATCGACTGGAAGCTTTGCAATCACAAATTACGATGCAGATGACTACTCTCGCTCGTGTTGAGGACGACAAAGTAAGAGAGCATTTGGTCAAGGAATATCAACAAAGTTATTACACTGCGATGTATGATTTTTACAAAGACTCCAACCCGAAAGTACTGGCACTGATGGAAGCAAGCAAAGTGCGGATTGACCCGATTATGTTGTATGATACCCTTTCACTTCCGTGGTCGGGTTCCAACTACTCCGAGCGTATTTGGAAAAGGCAGTACGATGTTTCGAGGAAATTGAAACAAATGATGGCGCATCATCTTTTAACAGGGGTATCCATTCAGCGAATGACAAAGGATGTGACGGCAGAGCTTGGGAAAGATTACAAATATGCGGCTGAGCGATTGCTTCGTACCGAAACGGCATGGGTTCACGGGCAAGCGGACAAAGCGATTTATGAACGCTTGGAAGTGGAAGAATATGAATTTATTGCAACGCTCGATGTCAAAACATCGTCCATCTGTCGAAGCCTTGACCTTAAAAGATTCAAAGTATCCGAAGCGGTGGTCGGTAAGAATTATCCGCCGATGCACCCGAATTGCCGAAGCACCACCGGGATTTATGATCCGACTTGGAACGATGGCACAAGAATTGCCAGGGGTGCGGATGGCAAGAGTTACAGTGTACCGATTAAAATGAATTATGAAGAGTGGTACAATAGTCTTGAACCACAAGAACAAGAATTGATGGAACTTATTCGGGTAATGGATAAGAACAAAAGTGCTGATTTGAAACAGTTTGAGAAATACAAGCTGATTTACCCAAAAGAATTCAAGAATCTTAAGGATTTTCAAGCGTTAAAGTATAATAACCCGGAGAAATGGGTATCATTGAAGAAAGAAAGACAACGGGTTCTTAATTCAATGGATTACAAAGACTCGTGGTTTGGAAAATTTTCGAATCGGGAAGTCCGTTACTGGTACAAGTCAAAGATTGAAAGTATTCCCTCTCAATTGAACACAACGCTACCTCTTAAAGAACAGGCTATACAGTCAACAGATTTAAGAAATAAGTATAAAAAGCAGGCACGAGATATGATGGAAGACCAAAAGAAACGACAAGAACTGGATTCTCAAGAAAAGCCGAAATCGTTTGAATATCTGCTTCAACGAAAATTAAAAAAGTATGGTCTAACGGAAGAGGAAGCGTACAAAGACATCATTAGAAGCAGCACAACGAGTAATGAACGATATGACAAATTAGCAGGAGTAGAAGAAGAATGAAAACTTTTATCAGCGAATACAAAGATGGGGAAAAAAGTTTAATACCTTATAATTTCAATCGAGTTGATGAACAATTGATTGTAAAAAGAATTCGAACCATTTTAGAAAAAGATGAGCGATTCGCTTTCAAAGAATATATCATGGGACCGTCAGAAGATGTCTATTTTTATCAATATGATGACGAGAAGGTGGTTTTGTGGAATGACTTGTCGGATGGAGTGGAAATTCGGGCGAGTGAATCGGTCTTGCTTGTTATACAAGAAATGCTGGAGAAATATTTAGAACTATAAAAGCTACAAAGCACTTTGGCGCAAGCTGAGGTGCTTTTCAAATGTTCAAAAACCAATAAATTGTTGTATCAGCGCCGTTCTCGGTGCTTTTATAATACCAAAAAATAAGGAGGAAATTATGGAAAAAATCAATTTACAGCTTTTTGCAGAGCCGGATGGAAGTGCGGGGGAAGCATCCGCGTCGGAAACTAAGCCGGAAATAACAACCTACACGGAGGAGCAATTGCAAGAAAAGCTGAATGAAGCGGCGAGTAAGGCGAAAGCGGATTTCGAGAGTGCAAGAGCATCGTGGGAAGAAGAGTACAAGCAAAAACTGGAAGATGAAAAAGCGGAAGCGGCAAGACTGGCGAAGTTATCGGAAAATGAGCGTTTGAAAGCACAGCTTGACAAGGAACGCGCAAAACTGGAGCAGGATAAGGCGGAATTTACCAAAAAAGCTTTGGAAAATGAAGTGGCAAAACAGCTATTGACTGAAAAACTCGATCCGTCGTTTGCGGTATTTTTGACCGGAGCGGATGCGGAAGTATCCAAAACAAATATTCAAAACTTCAAAGCCGCTTTTGATAAAGCGGTGGAAGCAAGTGTGAATGAACGACTCAAAGGCGGCGCGCCGTCCGCATCAGCGGAAAACAAAACCGTAATCAGCGGCGAAGACAAGCTGAATGCTATTTTTGGGCTATAAGAAAGGGGAAGAATAATGCCAATTAACACTTTACAATATGCAGAGATTCTGCAAAACAAATTAGATCAACAAATGATGATGGGCTTAGTGACCGGATTTATGGATGCCAATGCGGGCGAGGTGAAATACACCGGTGGAGATACGGTAAAGATTCCAAGTGTATCCTTGCAGGGACTTGGGGATTATGACCGAGACAAAGGGTTCGTCCAAGGGGCGGTCACTTTGAAATACGAAGCATTAAAAATGACACAAGACCGCGGGCGAACATTCCATTTGGATTCGCAAGATGTGGATGAAACCAATTTTTTGGTAAATGCGTCGCTTGTGGCATCGGAATTTCAAAGAACGCAAGTTATTCCGGAAATTGACAGTTACAGACTGTCCAAACTCTATGCGGAAGCAAAGAAGAAAAGTCAGGTGCTGGAAAATTACGACCCGGCGGAAGATACGATCTTGAAAAAATTGACGGAGCACATCGTTGCGGTCAAGGACATCATCGGAACGAATGAAGAGGTCGTTATCCTGATGACCTCGAATACGAAAGCGATTCTTTCGGAAGCACTCAAGAATAACCGAAGATTGGACATTGGTAATTTCCAAAAAGGAGCAATCAATTTACAGGTACATCGCTTGGATGAAAATCCGATTATGCCTGTTCCGTCAGCGAGATTTAAGACATTGTACAAATCTAATGACGGAAAAACCGGCGGACAAGAAGCGGGTGGCTTGGTGCCGGATTCCGGAGCAAAGGACATTAACTGGATCATCGTACCGAAACGAGTACCGATTGCAGTATGCAAGCAGGATAAGCTCAGAATCTTTGAGCCGGATACCAACCAGCAAGCGGATGCGTGGAAGATTGACTACAGAAAGTACCATGAGCTTTGGGTCAAAGCGAATCAAGCGGTTACCATATTTGCCAGCTCGAAAGCATAGGAGGATGTATGTATAGACTTCAGAAAGATAATATTATCAAAGAAACTACGGATGAGCTCAAAAAAGATGAGCTCATCCTGAAAGGATTCGAGTTGCTTGGCGAAAAATCCAAAGGCGGCAAAACAAATGCCGCGCCAAGCTCAACGGATGAGATAATTTCTCCAGGCGAAAGCACGGAGCACGATGCGCAAGAATCCACTGATGAAACGCCAAAGAGTGGTAAAGGAGCAAAGAAAAATGCTAAATAAGGCAAAGTTGTTACTGGGAATCAAGGATAATGACTCGGATGAGTTGTTATCCTTGTACCTTGAAATGGCAAAACAAAAGGCGATGAATTATTGCAATCGGGATGATATTCCGCCGGAGATGGAGCTGGTCATTGTGGAGATGGTCGCTACAAAGTACAAAGAAAGCCAATCGGCAGGCGGAGGCGGCGGGGCGATTGAATCTATCAAGCGCGGCGATACGGAAATCAAATACGCATCCGGAGCAAAAACGAATGCGGGTGCGGATATCTTCGACAGCTTTACGGCTCAGCTTGCTCGATTTGCAAAGATGAGGACGATATGAACGAAGCGGATATTTTGGCAACGACCTACAATCATACTTGCACGGTAATAAGACCTGCGCCTGTTGCTAATTCACACTTTGATGATTTTGAAATGCGAGAAATCTACCAGGATGTTGCTTGTGCGGTGTCATTCACGAAAGGGAGTTTCCAAGGACAAAGCGACACGACGCAGAGCATCCAGTACGCTGCGATTTTGTTTGTGCGTCCGGAGATTCAAATTCTAGCCGGCGACCGAATCACGGCGAGAACGGAGGGAATAGAAATTGATTTTCTTGCCGGTGAAGGTATGCATTATCCATCCCACAATGAGATTCCGTTGATACGAAAGGATGATGCATAATGATCAAAACATCCGGATTGGATGAGCATATCCGCGAAATCCATGCGCTGGCATCGGATGTGGATGAAGAAATTCAAAAAGAAATGAATCACATCGGACTACAAATTATGTCGGATGCACGAAAAAACACACCGACCCAAACAGGAACGCTCAAACGCTCATTTCATACCGACGGGGTTGAAAAATCCGGGAATGAATATCGCGTTGAAGTAACAAACAATACGGAATATGCGGCGCATGTGGAATATGGGCATCGGGAATATGTGTGGGGGAGACCAACCGGGAAAATTCGACCGGGCAGATATATGCTAACCAATGCCGAGAAGCGAGCGAAAGCGATATTGCCTGCTCGAATAAAACAAGCGATACGCCGAGCGGAAACGAGGATTCATGAATAGAATTGAAACAATTCAAATTACCGAGGAAATTGCTCGTGTTCTTAAAACGATGGCGCCGACTGCTAAAGTGCATCTTGAGCGAATTGACAAAAAAAGTTTGCCTGCATTTTCCATAGAAGTTGTATCCGACACCAGTACGGTTATCAGCAGTACGCATGAACAAAGGAATTTGACGCTGGACATTATTTATTACAGCCAAAGCAACCGTCAATCAGAAGCAATCGAGATGAGCGGTAATCTGATGGCGATTTTTTTGCCTACTTTCCGCCTTGACAATGAAAAGACCTTTACTTTTCATCAGGGGGTTCAAACGCGGTTTGTGGAACAGGACTTACACTTTTTGATTGAATTTGATTGGCGACAAAGCATTACGAAGTCATTTGTGGATGAGGACAACAAGTTTGTGACTTATGACACAACCGATGAAACGAAAGCGGTAGTAGCCAACCGATTACACGAGATTGAAAAAATGAAAGAAATTCAAACAATAATAGAAAGGGGATAAGATGGCAACAACAATTGGAATGCCGAGCATACAAATTGAGTTTAAATCCAAAGGATTAACAGCGATTGGGCGCTCCGAGCGTGGGCGGGTCGTACTTTTGCTCAAAGATTCAACACAAAAGACAACGCCGATCGTCCATCGTTCGCTTGCGGATGTGGATGAAACCAAAAATTATACTGCGAAATCCATCGATTATATCCGGCTGGCGTTTCGGGGAAATCCGAATCGAGTGACAACCTATGTTGTAACGGACGAAACGCTTGGCGAGGTATTGAAAAAGCTTCAGAACATACAATTCGATTACTTGGCGATGCCGGAAGCGAGCGAAGAGCAAAACGAGACGATAGCGAGCTGGATTAAAATGCAGCGAAAAAACGATAAAATCTATAAATTTGTAGCTTGGAATCACGAAGCGGACCACGAGGGAGTTATTAACTTCGCTTCCGATAAAATTGCAACAAAAAACAAGGAATACAAAGGGCAAGAGTTTACCGCGCGAATCGCGGGAATCTTGGCGGGGATGTCATTACAACAGTCCGCCACCTTCCATGAGCTCAAAGAAGTTGAGAGTGTGGAGCAAATTGAAAACCTTGATGATGTGATTAAGCAAGGGAAACTGGTACTGTTCAATGATGTAGAAACCATTCGACTGGCACGAGCGGTGAATTCGCTCACGACGCTGAATGCTGAAAAAGGCGAAGATTTTTGCAAGATTAAAATCGTGGAAGCGATGGATTTGGTCAAAAACGACATCCGAAGTACATTTTACAACCACTATGTCGGGAAGGTGCAGAACTCGTATGATAACAAGCAGCTGTTTTTGGCAAATATCAATCGAGTATATTTTCCGGAAATTGCCGGAGATATTTTGGAAAGCTCTTTTGACAATCGCGTCGAATTGGATTTGGAAGCTCAAAAAAAGTATGCCATCACAAAGGGCGAGGATGTCGATGCGATGACTGAGATGGAAATCAAGCAATATCCGACCGGGTCAAAGGTGATGATTACAGGGAAAATAAAATTCTTGGATGCGATGGAAGATTTGAGCATCACATTCAACATCTAGGAGGAATGGTATGAGAGGGAATCGAGTATTATCCGGGGCGCACGGAACGCTCCACTGGGACGGTGAGCTTATTTTTGAAGTGAAATCGGTCAATGCGGACATCAACTTTAATCGGGAAGATGTAGCATTTGGTTTGGATATGGACTCAAAGATGACTGCGGTCTCCGGAAGTGGGGAATTTGTGGTGTCGCATGTTTATTCCAGAGGTATTAAAAAGCTTTTGGATGCGATTAAAAAAGGAGAAGATCCAAGAGCTTCCTTGTCCGTGGCTATCAAAGACCCGGATGCAGTTGGTAAGCAAATTGAGCGTGTGAACATTGCTAATGTATGGTTTAACAAAATGACACTTGCCAATTTCACGAGGGGCGAATATATCGAAAAGACTTTTGAATTCGGCTTTACGCCTAGTGATAGTGATTTAGCCGAAGGGATTTATTAGGAGGAAATATGGATAATATTACCCAAGCTGAATTTAAGAATAAATCTGCATTGAGCGTCAAGGCGCTGATGGAGAAAAGGGAACTGATTCAAAGAAACAAGAAAAGAATGATTGACATTGAAGTGGATGAGATTGGGGTTTTTAGGTTTCGAATTCCGGATTTCTACGACATTGAAGACTCGAATCAAACGGATAACGGCGATGCATATATTGTATATTCCTGTGCGGTAGAGCCGAGTTTGAAAGATGCCGAACTGCAAAAAGCCTATGGCGTGAAAATGCCTGTCGATATCGTGCTTGAAATTTTCAAGCCGGGGCAGATTGTAGAAATTACAAAAACCTTGCTGCAAGCAGCGGGTTACAAAGACGAAACGGTAAGAATTGTGGAGACTATAAAAAACGAATAAACGAGGGCGATGGGGAGCTTGGACTCATCGCTTATCTCGTCTCGAAAGGGCATACACTGGATTATGCCGTCAATCTGAGCAATTATGAGAAAATGTTGATAGCCGGAATTATGGCATCTAAATTGGGAGGTGGTGAAAGCTTATGATAAGTAGTGTAATTACACTTAAAGACAATTACACCAATGTAGCGCGTCGCGTCGGGCGTTCGGCGGAGAATATGCGCAAAGAACTTTCAAATACCGAAAGAAAAACAAATTCGCTGACATCATCTCTTAAAAAGATGACCAATCGAAAATACGATGTGAAGATTCGTTCGGTCGGCGATAAACGGATTAGAGATGATTTAAGAAGATTGCAATCGCAAATCCGAAAAACAACCGGAAAGGATTATAAAATTCGAATTACTGCTCAGCGTTCATGGAAAGAAATGCTCAGTGGGGGATTGAGTTTTCTTAAAAACAAAACCATCCATATCAAAACAAATGTGACCGGGCTTATTCGCGCTCGAATTGAAGCGCAGCGTTTATCAAGAGAGTTGTATAAAGCCACCGGACGCAGACATCGAGTCAGTATCGGAGGTAATTCCGGAGCGGGTTTTATGAGCTCGATGTTTGGTCAAGCGGGAAATGCGGCAATTACCAGTGCGGGCGCAGGCAGTAGTGCCGCTGGAGCCGCCGGGGCGGTAGGAAGCGCCGGAGGACTTGCGGTTAGTGCCGGAGCAATTGGTGCTGCGGTTGCGGGCGTTGTTGCTGCTCTTGCCGCGCTGGGTCTTGCGATTGGTGGGTTTGTGAAATTAACCAAGTCTATGATTGAGGAAGGTTCCGCGTTACAACAACAACAAATATCTATGACTCATTTTTTAGGTGGAGATGAAAAGAAATCTAAATCTTACATGAAGGAACTTCGGGAAAATGCAAATCTTACACCTTTTTCAACATCAGAAGTGGTTGCTGCCGGAACAAGAGCGGTTCAGATAACTGAGGGTGACACAAAAAAAGGAATGGAATTTGTAAAACTCGCCGAAGATATGGCTGCACTTAATCCCGGAAAAACTATCTCCGATGCGATGGAGGCACTTGCTGACGCAAAGATGGGTGAGATGGAGCGATTGAAAGAGTTTGGATTCAAAGGCTCAAAAGAGTTGTTTGATGAAGCTCAAGGCGATCTATTTAAGATGAAATCAATATCCGGCAAATCGTTATTGGAAATGTATTCAGGCGGAGCTGGAAAATTAGCGGGTTCTTGGCAAGGAAAGATATCAACAATCAAAGGGAATCTTCAATCGGGATTAGCAGACTCGGGAATTAAAATTATTGAGGCATTGACACCTGCACTTGATAAATTGATTCCTATATCTGTCGAATTGGCAAAACGGCTTCCTGAAATTACAGAAGCGGTCATTCAATATGTGACACCGCATATTAAAACAACGGCATCCATTATCAAAAATTATGTTGTTCCGACCTTTAAGTTTTTAGGGAGTGTGATTTCAAGTATTGCGTCGGCTATTCAAAGTGCAGCAGGTACGATTTCATCGGTTAAAAGTACCGTGAGCGGTTGGTTTGGCAATAAAAGCGAAAAGTCGGAACGGACAAATAGTGTAATTAGAAATTATACTGGCAGGGGATTTGCTACAGGAACAAGTCACTTTTCAGGTGGATGGGCAAAAGTGAATGAGCGTGGAGATGAAATGTTTCAATTACCAACAGGAACAAAAATTTATCCATCCTCAAAAACAGATGCAGCAATATCTAGAGAACTTCGACTCGAAACCCGAAAAAAATCATCCCCGAACATCAATATGACTTTTAATATTCAAACAGGCGGCTCTATTGATGAACGAATGATAGGGAAAATGGTGGCAAAAGAAATTGAAAAAGTGCTTGTGAATCTGAACTAGGAGGAATTTATGAAAGAATATATTCTCTCGCAAGACGGCGAGACTTTGAAACTGCCTGTAAATCCGCAGTCATTCAGCGACGAACAGAGTCACAACAATCCTCGATTTCAAACTTATGCACTGGGGGAAATTAAGGCAAATGGAAAAAGAAATTTGCGTGAAATTGTCATCGAGAGTTTTTTTCCGAAAAGGTATCAATCGTTTTGCACTTACAAAGAATTTCCATCGCCTTATGAATGTAAAGCCATAATTGAGAAGTGGAAAGAAAGTGGAAAGCCTATCCGATTGCTGATTACTGAAACGAACATCAACTTTGCTTACACCATTGATAAATTCATATGTTTGGAAAAAGACGGTACGGGCGATCTATATTTTCAATTAGAACTTTCAGAATATCGATTCTTGAATGTCCCGGTAAGTCACAATCCGGCACCAATTCAAAAAACAACAGGGCTTCGTGAGCGACCGAAAGTCAAAGGAAAAGGAAACGATGTAAAGAAGAAAGTAAGGGTAAAACAAGCAAAAAAGCGAAAAAAACAGAAAGAATCCAGCCCGAAGCCAAACAAAACAGCTATTCAATTTGACGCGTTTAAGATTGAATCGGACAACCTAAAAAGACAACTGAACAGGCACTTGGCAACGCAAGCAAAGAATAGGCAGAATTTGAATGAAATCCGCGACAAAATCAATCACTTTGGGCGTGGGAGTTCAGGGGGTGGCAGCAGATGATTGTAAAACATTATAGCCGCTCCGGAACGGTTACTGATATTACACAGCTTGTCGGTACAATTCAATCGTCCGGGGATTTACTTGAAGTATCAAGAAGTGTGGAAATTAGCGTCACTCGACCTAATCGAGTGTATGGGATCTCGGCGCCTAATGTTTTGCTTGGCGAGGCGATTTCGCTTGAAATCGAAGGGAAAGAAATTTTTTATGGATTTGTTTGGGATATTGAAATGGATGATAATGAAATCGAACAGAAGATACTCTGTTTTGATCATCTGATTTATGTGATGCGCTCGGAGCCATCGACACAAGTTTTTACAAAGAAGAGTGCCGGATATATCATCAAACAGGTTTGCAAGGAAGTCGGGGTAAGTGTGGGGAAATTGCCATCTGTGGCAACTGTTTCAACAATTAACGGTCGCAACGAAACGGCTTACAACATTCTGATGATGTGCTGCACAGAAATGCGTAAAGTAACGGGAAAATCATATTATCCGATAATGCGAAACAGAAAGTTACAAATCATTGAAAAAGGCGAACTCACCGAGCCTGTTATTGAATACCGTACGGAGCCGATTGATGGTACTTTATTATCTTTGCAATATAAGGCGGCGCTGGACAATCTGGTGAACAAAATTATTGTTAAAGATGATAAAGGTAAGAAAGTGGATGTAATCAGTAATTCGGAAGATATTAAAAAATACGGTCAAATAATGAAACAGTATTACAAACAAAAAGGGGAGTCTAAGACTGTCGCCAAGAATCTTTTGCAATCCGCTGAACACACAATTCAGATTTCGTGTATCGGTGCTTGGTCTTTGAGAACGGGTTATAGCGTTACTGTAAAGACCGGGCTGTTCAATGCAAAATTCTATATTCGGTCGGACACGCATCATTGGAGCAATGGGATTCATACAACCGACTTGACCTTGGAATTCGAGAATAATATGGATAAAAAAGAACTGCCGAAGCAAGGATAAAGGAGGAGCGATGGGCGAGTTAAGCAGAGTATTATCTGAGATGAAAAAACAAGAAAATGCCGACAAAATCGAAATAGCGACGATCATAAACCTATCGCCGTTTACAATTCAAATCGACGACCAACAATATGATGCGGTAAATTTTTCTATTTTTGCACCGATGCCAATGAAAATTAAAGAAAAGAGACCGATTGACATTGTAACTGACCCGAGACCGTTGCCGATTGTTGGTCATTCAAGCTATAAGGAATATGACTTGGAAGAAATATTTGACCATGAAAAAACTTTACCGTTTGAAGTGGGCGATATCATTTCTGTTGTTGACAAAGGAGCGACTTTTATTGTTTTAAGTGTGCTCGTGGATATGAAAGATGGGGTGAAAATATGAGTATATTCCCTGCGTTCGTTCAACCGGAAAACAAAACCGAACAGATAGAATTGCCAATGCTTAAAGAATATGCTTATGATTTCGATACGAATGAACTGAAATTAAGAGACGGAAAGAATTATCTTGTGGAAGGTAACGAGGCACTTAAGATTTGGATATTCAAAGCAATTGTAACAGCAAGGTACAAATATATTGCTTATTCCGAGCAATTTGGCACTGAAATTTTTGAAGTGATTGGTACAACGCTATCCAGTGAGGCGAAAAAGGCGGAAGTGCGCAGATATATAATCGAAACGCTTATGGTTAATCCATATATTTTGTCAATTGAGCGGATTGAGCTTTCGCAAATCAAGGATAATCTGGATATTGAAGTTTTTGTAAAATCTATTTATGAAGATAAGGTGGTGAATGTTCATTGTTTGATAGAGATAGCATAATCAATCGTCTAAAGGACGGGTTATTAAGTGAATCAAATAAAATGGAAGGTTCTTTCGCCGCAGATAATATTGGTGCTGTGGCGGAAGAATTTGAAATGATGTATGCCTTTATGCAGTATTTAGACATCAATCATTATGTAAACTCCGCAGAGGGGGAATATCTAGATCGTAAAGCTGTAGATTATGGACTTTCGAGAAAAAAGGCAACTAAAGCGACCGGGGTTGTGAAAGTGACCGGTACAGACGGAGTTAATATTCCTAAAGGAACGATATTAGTTTCAGATACTTTGAGTTTTGAAACGGTTCAGGATGTGACAATCTCATCCGGAATCGCAACAGTTAAAGTAGTCGCTGTTGAACCGGGAACAGCCGGGAATATTCCACCTCAAGCAATAAAAAAACTGGAAGACAGTATTTCCGGAGTGACGAAAGTAGAAAACGAATCAGCGTTTACAGGCGGGACAGAAGATGAAACGGATGACAGTTTTAGAGAACGACTATTATTTAAAATTCAAAATCCGGCAACATCCGGAAATGTAAACCATTATAAAATATGGGCGAGTGAAGTTAATGGAGTTGGGAGAGTTCGAGTGTTTCCTCTCCATGCCGGAGCCGGAACGGTAAAGGTTTCAATTTTGGATGATAATGCTGATGTGGCGAGTTCCGAACTGATTGAGGCGGTAAAAAAACATATTGATCCCGACAATGGACAAGGTACAGGGAAAGCGCCTATCGGAGCAAAACTCACAGTAACGACTGCTGTTAAAAAAAATATTGCTATTAATGCGAGACTTCGTTTGGTAAATCAATCAAGGCTTCAAGAAACGAAAATAGCTATTGAACAGGCAATAAAAAGGTATTTTAAGACCATTTCATACAATGAAAAGATAAACTATGTTTCCTATGCAAAAATCGTTGATATCCTTTTTGATAATGAGAATATTGAAGATTTTGAGGAGCTTAGAATAAATAACGGAAATAGAAATATCGTTCTTGGTCAAGAGGAAATACCTTTTTTACAAAATCTGGAGGTTAGCTGATGAATGGAGAACGGTTTTTTTATATGCTCCCGAAACTCATTGTAGATATTTCTGCGCTGAAAGAGTTGTTGATTACAGAAGATAGGGAGTTTGAAAGAGTTGAAGAGAAGCTGGATGAGTTTGTCAATAATTCCTACTTAAGCACGATTGTTGATGAAAGAGCCGTTGAAGTATATGAGAAGTTATTTAATGTAAAGACATTCGGAGATCTTGAGACGCGTCGTTCAATGCTGATTGCAAAACTTAGAGGAGCAGGGACAACTACTCCGGCATTGGTTAAAAATGTTGCTACTTCCTTTTCATATGGAGAAGTTGATGTTATTCCGGAATATGAAAAGTATGTTGTACGGATAAAATTCATCAGTGAAAAAGGACTTCCTAAGAATCTGGAAGCGATTAAAAATTCGCTGGCAGAAGTTATCCCGGCGCACCTTCATATTGTGTATGAATTCACTTATACCACTTGGGGAGAGCATAAGCAAAATCGGACTTGGGGAGAGTTGCTGCAAGGGACATGGAATGATGCGAAGGTGATATAAAGGAGGCAATATGAGACAAACACTAAACTATAAGTTTCAGCAACCGGACTACAATAATGTGGCGGATATTGAGGTTTTGAATGGAAACTTTGACATCTTGGATAGTGAGCTAAAAAAGAAAGCCGGAGAAGCTGAAGTGAATGATGCGATTCAAAAGTTGGATATTGAAAATAAGCTTAATGGTAAAGTAGATAAGGAAGAAGGGAAAGGGTTATCGGAACAGAATTTTACGCAAACTGAAAAGACAAAACTTGAGAACCTTCCGAATGAAGATGCTCTCAATGAGCTTCTAAACAAAAAAATAGACAAAACACCAGGTAAAGGACTGTCTGAAAATGATTTTACTGATGCCGAAAAAGAAAAATTAGCAGACTTATATAATACACCAATCGTTGACAATTTGACGGATGGCGGTAGAGATAAGGCGTTAAGTGCGGAACAGGGCAAACAACTTTTTCAAACTGTCGTTGATGGAAAAGATGCCGTTGCCAGCGCCATCAACGACATAGCTAAAAAAACTTTGGCAAACAAAAATATGACGCATCAAGATTTAGCTAGAATTATTAAAAATAATTTGTTGGTGTATGATTTAAGTTTAATTCTAAAGTATCTTAACCCGACTTCTAGTTGGTTTCCTAACTACCCTCAAAAAGAAATTCAACTTCGAGATGTTATAAGATATTTTGCACGACCAGTCGGATATTCGGATTCGGTTAGGGCAGAAGAAAAAGAAATCATTACTTTGGAAAAGGGCGTTTATTTTAGTAATGGTTCATATAGTGATTCATACTATGTTCTTGAATATTATATAAAATCTATACGCTCATTAGGTAGGGAAAAAGATATTTTAGTCTTAACTGGTAAGCAACCAGGCTATAGGACAACAAATACAATTGTGGTATGGGTATTTGAACAAACCAGTATAGAAATTACAAAATATCTATACGGTACAAGGAGTTCTGATGATGGTGCAAGAAGTAGAACAGGAACTTACACCTTATTGAAATATAGTTTATAGAAAGGTAAATAGATGAGAGTAATAATTACATTACAAAAGGATAAGTCGGACGAAGACAATAAATTGATAACCTATGTTCAAATTCTTCAAGATACAGATAGCTTTAAGACAAATATATATGAGTTGGAAGATGTGGAAGTCAAGAAAAATGAAACATTAGAGTTCTATTTTGATAAAAAATCACAATCTCCAAAAGTAAGAGTTGTTCCAATTCCAAAAACTCACGAGCAAGAATTAGAAGAACGAATTGAAGCACAAGCAAAAGCGATTGAGGAACTTATGGAAATGCTAGGGGGTCAAGAGAGTGTTGCAAGAATGTCTAAAAAATCTTTTATATAGATTATTAGAAATACTAGAGAAAGGAGATAAAGAAGATATGGTAGATTTTTTCTTTTACAGAGTTATTGATGGAAAGCGTACTTGCAATCCAGAAAATAAGTCTCTGAAGATGGTTCCTAAAAACTTTGTTAATGCAGTAGTGGAAATGCTTACGGCAGAAGGACTCGATCTAGATGGAAAACCAGTTCCAAAAACAACTGAAGAAAACTAATGTTCACCAGAGCCACGAGGCTCTATTTTATTACTTTTAAGCACAGGGGAGTCGATTGACTCCC
>JAUNKE010000129.1 GCA_030532905.1 Peptostreptococcaceae bacterium | reverse complement strand
CAGTTTGATTCTATTAAAACCGACGATTCCGGATCACTATTTTATCCTATTATAGAGAACCTAAATCTGTCGACCTATCTTATTTCTGTCTTTTTTCCTCTTTTCGGTAAGTGAATTTTATAAAAAATCGTTCGCAATCCATTCCCAATCAAGATTTTGCCGATCTTCCAATTAATTGACACCACCGAGGGTCGACAGATTTTTTACTAATTTTCCATTTATTCCCAAAAAGGCATCATATAAATAGGAACACACAAAATCTCTCCATTCTTCTTCAAATCTTTGGTATATACCAGATATTTTTCCAAGATTCTGTCCGAGTATTTTGCAATAAACTTGTCCAAAGAAGTATGTCTTTTGTAGCCGGAGGCTTTCACTTCTATAGGACAAATTTTTCCGTCCTTTGACAATAGGAAATCTATTTCATAATTATGCTTTCCACTTTCGGTAGGCATGGTGTAATAATATAGTTCATTTCCGGCAGCCCGCAAAATCTGCGCCAACATATTTTCATAAATATATCCCATATTGGCCGGAAGCTTATCACTAAGCAGTTTTTCGTAAATCATATTCTCAGTAAAACTTTTATCCATAAATGCCAATGTTACAAACAATCCGGTATCTGCCAAAAATAGCTTAAATCGATTGAAATCCTTATTCAAAGCCAAGCCGACATTGGGATCATTGGCATGATAAGCGATGTTGACCGTCATTGAATCCACCATTTCCGCTATCAAATCCGTTACTTTGGAAGTCCTGCTATTAGCATCCACGGAAGAGACTTGATATCTCGAAATGTTTTTACTTAGCTGCGATGGAATTGCTTTAAAAAATAGCGAAGTCTTGCCTGTCGCGTCAATCTTTCGAAAATCATCCTCATAAAGCTCCAAAATATTCCTCTTTACCTGATCGACTTTTCCAAAATTATTAGTTGTAATAAATTCCTCCACCGCTTGCGGCATTCCTCCAACCAACATATACAACCTAAAATCTCTCATCAACTTTCGATTGACACTGTCTCCCAATGAAATTCTTTGTTTTAATGCGGTTTTAATCAAAGGAACTGTCGCTTCATCCCCCAACGCCCAACGAAATTCCTTGTAATCCATTGGAAACATTGTAATTCTTGTTTCTTCACTGGGAATCAAAATATCTTTGATATTTTTTTTAATACTAAGTAGGGAGCCTGTTTCAATATAATCGTACCTGCCATCCTTTACCAAATGCTTAATTGCTTGCCTGGCCAACGGTTGAAGTTGTACTTCATCAAAAATGATCACAGATTTTCTTTCATATAAATTGATATTCGTCAAAAGTTGCAGTCGCAAAAAGAAAAAATTGAGGTCTGAAATGTCTTCAAATAGTCCATTAATTTCCTTTGACGCTTTCGAAAAATCCACCAAAATATAGCTTTGATACTCTTTTTGGGCAAAAAGTTCCACAATCGTGGATTTTCCAACACGCCTTGCCCCTTTGATTAATAATGCAGTTTTTCCATCCGATTCTTGTTTCCATTTCAACATTTGAGAATATATCTTCCTTTGAAATATGAGCTCCTGCATTTTCATTCCCCTTTCTTTTTTACAGTATATCATATTTCTTCATAATCTCAAAATCTTTTTCCATCTTTTCTCTCGTTTTCTCAATATCTTATTTAACTGATTCGCCCATATTCTCAAAATCTATTCAGTATGTTTCTATTAAAACTAATGAAAAGTACACCGAAGAAATCTTTGAAAAAGTGATTTACATTTCAGTATGTTTCTATTAAAACTACTATCGTTGACGCACGTTGGGTTTAGTTCTTTATCTATTTACATTTCAGTATGTTTCTATTAAAACGAATCTGCCTCGCGTATTCGGTCATCGCTTTAAACGAATTTACATTTCAGTTTGGTTCTATTAAAACC
>JAUNKE010000045.1 GCA_030532905.1 Peptostreptococcaceae bacterium | reverse complement strand
CCTGTAGTGGACTTTCACCACCAAGTTATTGCCCATGCCGAGCACACTACAAAAAAATGGCTTACTTTTATGAGTTTGCCATTTTTTAGAGACTGTTCCGCACAGCTTTCTTAATTTCGTTTATTGCAGAGGATTATTTCGGCTCAATCAAACCGTAATCCCCGTCTTTTCTTTTGTAAATCACGCTGACTTTGTTCGTCTCGAAGTTGTCGAATACAAAGAAGTCATGACCGAGAAGCTCCAATTGTAAAATCGCATCTTCTTCCGACATCGGTTTGTATTCAAAAGTTTTTCGACGAATAATCTTCTCCTCTTCATGAGATGAATCCGCGCCATAATCTTCGATACTCTCAAAGCGGATGGAACCATGCGGCTTCTTCATCAATCGGTCTTTTTGTTTCGCCAACTGCTTCTTCAGCTTTTCAATCGCAAGATCCAAAGCATTATATACATCTTCATCAATGGCTTCCGCTCTGACTACGCCGGTATGAAACGGAATCGTCACTTCCACCTTCTGCTGATTCTTGACATGGGATACTGTAACTCTAGCCTCCTGTTCTCCATTGAAATATTTGTCCAATCTCGATAATTTCGTTTCAAAATTACCTTCCATAGCCTCAGTTACTCTAAGATTTCTTCCTAAGATGTTTACTAGCATATTGATTACCCCTTTCCATGTTTGGCGATAAAATCATCTGCCTTTTTTATATTATACCACAACCGTCGGTCTTTATTCACTGAATTTTATATTTATTTTCACATCCCGTTTCTCGAAAGCAACCCTCTCTTTCGATGCAATTTTCTTTTGTTGCTCAAGGCATTTTTCTCTCGAATTTCTTTCCTCAGCTCAAAATTCGTAGAAATATTTTATACTAAAACCTCATAAACCATAGATGAAATCATAATTATTCCGTTCTCTACAAGGTGGGAATCAGAGAACAGTTATTCAAAAGATAAATTGTTGATAACTATTTTTTCCATTGGGTTTTAGTATTATATCTAATCAAAAAGTTTTTACGATATAAAAAGGCTATCCTTCCAAAGCCTTTAGAAAAAGATTTTGGAGGATAGCCATCCATTCAACACTTCAAATATTTTTTCGAATCGGCGTTTTTTGAATCACATTGCCCATCAACGCGTACAAGTCCTCCGTCGTCAAGCTGACTTCCAACTTCGGTTTGGACGGGTCGCTCGGATTGTGCATTTCAACCGCCTTGCTCATAATCTGTCGATGAATATGCTCCGGAATGATGCCCGCCGTTTTGTACTGATCGAGTGAAGTAAGATTTTGTCGTGTAAAATAGTTCATCACCGGTATCATATCGCTGAGCGTCAACTCATAATTCATCTGCTGGGGCAACATCTTCAATACTTCATATTTATGGACATCGTAAGGAGAGTTGTTTTCCATCAGCGTGAGCATTGTATAAATTTTTTCGACATTCGCTCGGGTCTCCAAGCCGTACTCATTTTGATAAGTCATCGTGATGAGCGCCTTGCCGCGCAAAAATTTAATTTCATTCGCCGCATAGCTGTTATCAATTGGATGCGCGTTGGCATAGCTTACGAGTCGAACGCCTTTTTCATAAAGCAAAGTTCTTACATTGAGCAGCGTTTTGGAATCCGTCAGGATATTTCTCGTCGATACATTGTCTCGAATCGAAACGGCCGCCATGACTCCGGCGGATTCGCCAAGCGCCATCAATACCGGTACGGTACGAGCCGAGCCGTATGCAATGGAGTCGAAACTTGCCGCCTTGCTCGGTACATAGATTCCTTCAACCCCTTTCGGAATAATCGCTCCCGCCGGCACGCCGTAAGGTTTGGTTCCCGTCAAAATCGTTCCGATATCACCCTTACGATTCGCCTGAATATCGATTGGATAAGAGCCCACCGCGATATAGTTGTTCGGGAATACGGAATCGAATACATCATTCGCCGTCAGCGTCTGCTCACCCATCATATGTCTCGTCTCCCGAATATAGAACTCGGGTGCCGCAGAAACAAATTCCGCCTTTTCAAAGCCTTTCAAATTGGCTCTCATATACGGAATGACATCTTGTTTGATGCGTCGAATCGCTTCATCGCGCACATTGATTTGATACAATTTGTCATAAGGTTTGAAGTCGAAAATCTGAAATGCATTCACCAGTACGGTTCCGTCTTTTTGTCTTCCCAAGTTGAGATGACGGCTCTGCATCAACGGATTATTCACCGGACAGTTGAGCATCTGCTTGTAACCCCACGCCGCGTCACCGCTCAATCCGGTATTCGGGTCGCCGTCGCTTTGAAGGGTCTGTCTTACTTTTTCCCAGTTGACGCCTTTGATTTTATAAACCAGCGTTGCCGACTGATACTTTCCTTTCAGACCGATATCTTCTTTTCCTTCATAGAATTTAGCACCCGCCTGCACCGCAATATCCGCATTCGGTGTCGCATCGATGACGACTTTTGCCGAAATCGTCTTCGGACTCGTCTTGCCGTTGATAATGATATTGCTCATCTTATCGCTCGGTACATAGCTGTATTGAACATTGTCATCCGATGTCAGCACCACTTCCACATTCGCTTGTGCCAACAGTTTCTCAAAAGCTTTTTGCGCATCGGTCACATCGAATGCCTTTTTGTTGCCGATTAAATTGTAAAAGCGCTCAAAGACGCCGTGGTTCAGAAAATTGTCCTTATAGACATTCGCATACCATTCTTCCTGACCCGGAGCGTAATTGAAATCAATCATATTGAGCCAACCCAAAGTATAGAGTCCGCCCACGCGGTCGCGATTGAAATCCATCAACAACACATTCAGCCCCTGTCGTCCGGCACTGTATGCCGCCGCCACGCCTTCGGGATCCGAGCCGAATACCACGACATCATAATTCGTTTTCTTCGGCTCATCCGATGTATTCAGAATCGAAGAGCGATAGCTGTATTTAATTCGTTGATTGGCATTTATATTTTGAGCATAACTCGGTACTATCGAGCTTGCGCCAATCAACATCGCAACACAGGTTGCCACTAAAGACTTTAATCTTCTCATAATTACCTCGCTTTTTGCCATTGTCTTCTTTATTATACATTAAATCCATGCCAAAAAGTATTACAATTTGGTAAAAACGGGAAATTTTCTTTTTTTGAAACGCCAATTTCATTTTCGAATTTACCGTTGTCATATCGCTTTTTTTAGACTACAATAAAATCTGGAACTACAAAGCACTGTTTTGAAAGGAGTAATTATGTACAAAGGCATTCCCGCATCCGAAGGCATCGCCATCGGCAAAGTGCTGAAATTGGAAAAAGAAAATCCGATTATAGACAAAAAACAAATCTCGGATAGGGAGATTGATGAGCAAAAAAATCAACTGACACAAGCAGTCGAGCTTTCTAAAAAACAATTGCAGGAAATTCAGGAGACTTCCGGCGAAGTGATGAGCGCGATACTCGATGCGCATCTGATGATGCTCGAAGACATTGAGTTGCTCGGAATGATTCATTCGAAAATCGAGAATGAGCATCAGGATGTCGTATCCGCGACGGATGATTCCGTACAATTTTTTGCCGATATGCTCGAATCGCTTGAAGACGAATATATGAAAGAGCGCGCCGGCGATATGCGCGATATCGGTTATCGATTGATAATGAATCTTTTGGGAAAAGAAATTCTTTCTCTTTCCACATTAAAAGAGCCCGTCATCATCGTTGCCGATGACATTACGCCGTCCGATACCGCTCAGATGAATAAAAACACGGTGCTCGGATTTTTGACGAATGTCGGCGGTCGTACATCGCATTCCGCGATTATGGCAAGAACGCTCGAGATTCCCGCAATAGTCGGATTGGGCGACATCAGCCGAAAAGTCGCTTCCGGCGACATCGTCTGCTTTGACGGAGAAGAAGGCATCGTATTCGTACACCCGAACGAAGAACAGCTGCAGGAGTTTCAACATCGAAAAGAAATTTACGAGCAAAAAAAGCTGTTGCTTGAGCAATATCGCAATAAAGAGAGCATCACCCCTGACGGTCATCGGGTGGAAATAGCCGCCAATATCGGCCATCCGAAAGATGTAAATGCCGTCAACCGTAACGGCGCGGAGGGCATCGGACTGTATCGAACCGAGTTTTTATACATGGATCGCGAGAGCATGCCTACGGAAGAAGAGCAATTCGACGCCTATAAGAGCGTTTTGGAAGAGATGCAGAACAAGCCGGTCGTTATTCGAACATTGGATATCGGCGGAGACAAAAAACTGCCTTATCTTCCGCTCTCCGAAGAAATGAATCCTTTTCTCGGCTATCGCGCCATTCGCATCTGTCTGGATCAACAGGAGATTTTCAAAACACAGCTTCGCGCGCTTCTTCGTGCGAGCGTTTACGGTAATCTGAAAATCATGTATCCGATGATTTCTTCGTTGGAAGAGGTGCGTCTCGCCAATGCCGTTTTGGAGGATTGTAAAAAGGAACTCGAATCGGAGGGAATTTCTTACGCAAAATTTGAAGTCGGTGTGATGATTGAAATCCCTTCCGCCGCATTGTCCGCCGATCTCATCGCGAGCGAAGTGGATTTCTTTTCCATCGGCACGAATGACTTGATACAATATACCTGTGCAGTGGATCGAATGAATGAAAAAATTTCTTCGCTGTACAATCCGTTTCACCCCGCCTTGCTGAGACTCATCAAGCAAGTGATCGAAACGGCGCATGAGCACGATATATGGTGCGGTATTTGCGGCGAGACCGCGGCGGATAAACGATTGATTCCGCTTTATCTCGGCATGGGATTGGATGAGTTTTCCATGAGCGCCGGCTCAATACCGAAAGCGAGAAAGCAAATCGCTCATCTGAGTACGGCTGAAGCGAAGCAAATGCTGGCGGAAGTTTTGAAAATGAAAACATCCGCGGAAATTGAAGCTTATATGAATGAAAAAACACAGGAGATTTAATCTTTTTTTGAAGGAATGACGAATTTCACTTCGAATAAAAGCTTGAAAGGATGAAGGAAACAAGTTTTTTCAAGATGTTGTTTGAAATTTTGTGATCATCCGCTAAAGACAATCGCAAAAGCGAAAGCTTCGGCGATTGTTTTACATAAGCGGCAGCGGAATCTTGCCGGCACCGCAAAAAAAGACCTTGAATGTATCGCCGATTAACCGAAAGCGATTCATTCAAGGTCATTGAAATCTTACTAAAAGCATCCCTCATTTCGTCAAAGCCAAGCGCCGATGAACTCGAAGCTTTCGGAAAAGCCGTATCAAAAGAACGAAACGGATGCTCATTGTTCAACAATATCATCATTCGTCCGACTTCAATCGCTCCACCTGATAAAAAATCCAAAATGCGACAAGCTGCGCCGCGATCCCGATTAAAACTGTCCGGAGCAATCCCCCACCCGTTTTGGTAAAGAGAACGGTTATCGCAATAATGCTTAGGGCGTAGAGATTCAAACAAAAAGTGCAGTAGGCGGATTTTTGCATCCGCATTTTTCGAAGCTCCGCCTTGCGCTCAATCACGCCGACAATGCTTCTTTTTTCCTTATCCGACAGCCTGCGACTTCGAAGCCAAATATTGACGAAAATCGAAACAAGACCGACAATCACCAGAGCGCTGCCCGTCCCCAACAGCAAATCGCTCCACTCTTTCGGAACAAATCGGCTTGCAATCCATGCTGTCATCCCCGCTATGACTTGCAAAATAAACAAAATACGAAAAAGCATATTCTTCTCCAATCCACTTGATATGAAAATTGTAAATGCTTTTATTCCGACTTGTCAAGTATTCTTTGCGAAAGGCTTCGGCAAATTTTGCGAGCTTCTCCAAGTCCATAGTTTTTGACAACATCTTTCGGCGTCATCGAATGGCGTCCCCAATATGCAGTTGACAATATTTCAATTTCGTTACAAAGCAAACAAAACTGTAACCTTTTTGTTGTTTTTTATCCGAGCATTTTATGATAGTATGAAGTAGGGAATTCAAATCGGGGAATCCGAATTTGATTGAAGAAGAAATTTCAATTGCTATTGGATATAGAAAAAAATGTGTGACCCCTACACAGCGAATGGAATTCCCCATTCGCTACATAAAAGCCCCATCCGAATTGGAAAGCTATGCAAAAAACAACATGACATAAACTCCTTGAAATAAGATGTCCGCTCGGCATCTTATTTCTTTTCGCTCGGGGATATCCTTCCTATTTCCCCGCAGAAAAGTTGCTGTTCATCCGATTCGGTTCGATGATACCGCGGATACCGCGCGCGACGAGCCGAACAGACTTTTACCAAGCGCTCGGCTTTCTTTAATCCCGCCCTTTTTATTGTGCTGCTCAACACTCGTCCGATTCAAATCGTCCCGTATTTGATTATATTTCAACACAATACTATAATAATATGATATAATTTATCAAAAGCTTATTGGAGCAGTTGATTATAAAAATATCCGAGTTGAAAGGATGCAGTGTTCTGCATAAAAAGGGGGATTATGGGAAATATCGATCACATGAGCGAAGAAAGCATCTGTTTGCTTTTGCGCACAAGCAATCTGACATTGAAGAGCATTATTGCCGTACTTCAAAAGGCGCTTGAGATTCTAAAACGAGAAAATCATGAGAAAAAATTAAAAAACGGGAAACAATCGATTAAAAAGCTGATTAAAAAACATTCGGATGTGGAGCCGCTCGACAATAATTTTTCGAAAAGAGAGCTGGAGCTTCTAAAAAAGGAACTCCAATCCTGCGGCATTGATTTTTCTTTCAAAAAAGTTGCCCGCGATGAATATTCCTTATTCTTCTCCGCCAAAGACCGAAGTATGATTAAAAAAGGGATTCAAAATACGATTGTGAAACTGAAAAAACAGCAAGGCAAAAAAACTTTCAGTACCGAAGAATTGATGAACAAGCAAAAATCCCTGGAACAAAAGTTGAATCAAAATCTTAAATCACGAAGTCTGTAGTTTTCAAACGAGAATCCCAAATCTCTAATCTGAAATAAGAATTTATTTTACCATTGGAAATATGTCGAAGATTTCATGGGAACGACCTGATTTTCCATCCGCTTTTCAGCGGTAAGAACAGGATTTTACATTCCGCAAAACATCTTCTTCGGAACTTAAACCGACCTCCAACGCCGGATTTTGAATCTGACTTTGGGGGTCGGTACATTTCCTCTTCGTTATTGTGCATATTTTCCATCCGATTGTCTAAGCTATTTGAACAATTTTTTAATTTCAGCTGCAATAAAGGCTTTCTTATTGACAAAGTTCTCTTCATTCTTGGTAATAACATAGTACACCAAAGACTCTGTAATAAATTGAATCCATGTAACCAATAAATCTGCATTGACCTTATGATCTTTTGCATAGCCTCGCACATCGTTTTCAAGTTCTTTGTTCAATTCCACAACACTCGGAATGATGCTCTTGGAATATACGGGATGTGCAAGCACCTCAAGTGCGAATCTTTGCTCCGCCATCGTTTTTTTGGTATAAGACTGAAGTTTGTCCATCATCTTATCAATATCGTTGAGATTCTTACGGATAATATCCACCGTTCCGGTTTTGTATCGCTCGTAGCAACGCTTTACACAGGCGATAACCGCATCGTTTTTATCCGAAAAATAGTAATAGAGCAATGCTTCGTTTACACCTGCTTTTGCAGTCAGCTTTTTGGTTGACGCTTTGTCAATTCCGTACTCCGTAAATGCTTGGATAAACGCATCCAGCATTTCTTCACGCTTAATGTCCGATTTCATTGTTTCCTCCTTTGTAATAAATTTGGGATTCCCCACATACACTACCTACTATCTTAGTTATACCACAAATTTCGGATTTGTGAACACCTTTTTTAATTTTTTAATAAATCACAAGGAAAAAAATGTACTTTTTGCTTATTTATAAAATATTTGTGTGATGAACCCACAAAACTTGTACACTTGTATTTACAATATGTTTGCATTGATATTTTCAAAAATCGCTCGTTTTTGATTTTTTATCTCAAAAGTTTACTTTTCAAGCCATCAAACAAATAATTTTCGTTGATTTTTCATTGTTTCTTGGCTTTAACAAAAAACTTTCAGACGCTAACCGAGTCCGAGTTTGTAAAATTTTTGTGGTTTTTTAATTTTATCTTTCTAAAAGTTATCTTATAGTGAAATATTTGAGTATAACTACAAAATCGGATTTCCATAGAAGCTGTTCCTCTACAAGTTAAAATCATAACCGACAATCTCAAGCCCGGCTTGTTTTCCGATTCCTCGAAATAAGATATTTCCTTTTTTATCCCAAAGGCTCACATGGACAGTCGCCGAGATGCTTTCTTCAATCTCCCGATGCATATTCCCGTTCAGCGGCGCCAACAGTGTTCCGGTTCGATGATTGACGGCGCGAAATTTCAAAAAATATTTGCCGTCTTTTATTAACACTTCCAAAGTCTCCGCCTTTTTTCTCATATACACAATTTTTGCATTCGAGTAAGTAGCGAATCGATAAAAATTTTTCCCGATGCGCAAAAAGCATAAAAAGCCCGTAAAATTTGTAATGAAAAACGGAATTTTGGCGACCGAAAACATAAAGGACGCGTCATGATTTGCAAAATGATTGGATTGAGTCCAAATCCAAGATTCCGGAAAAGAGCGCCCCCAATCTTTTTCAATATATCCGTAGCCGCCGTTCATCTCATATCTTTTGCCGTCGATGATGAGACTGCCCGAAATTTTGTGATGAATATTGACGATTCCATGATAGCATTCCATAAAAGGAATGAATGAAAACGGCCCCATAATCCCCGGCTCCGTCAAGCGCCACGGATATGAAATAATATCCGAAAAGCGTAATTCCCCCCGAATAGAAATTTCTTTGCTTTGTATATTCAATCGAATCCCGTCTCTTGTAAAAAGATTTTTGCAGATTTTTATGCAAAACCGATTGTTCTCAAATCGAAAATCGGACAGCGGATATCTCAAATACTCCGTTCTGCCGCTCAATGCGTCAAAAAACTGAATGAAGGCATGATTTTCACCGTCCTTACCGAGCGACATCCCGATAATCAATGCAATAACGGACTTTCTGTCTTCGCTGATCAGCTTGTAGTACCATCCCTCAAAATAATTTTTCTTCTTACGGACGCCTTGAAAAAGCATCGGCTGAAATATTCTATGCATCTCTCCTCAATTCTCAAAAAATTAACTTTGCTGTCACCAATTCATCTCATTCAAATATTGTCTAAAAATCCGAAGGAAATCTGAAACTGTCATATTCTCTACAAATCGCAAATTATTTCTATCTCAATCTGCCGTTCAAATTATTGAATACATGTTCCTTCTTTCGAAGGACTTTCTGCAAAAAACTTGAAAACGGTTGCGGTTTTCCGTCTCAAAACTCCAATCATCGCCTTACTCTTTTTTCAAATACCAATCCAATGCTGTTTTCTCCAATTCCTTAACAAATCCATCTTTTCCTTCGCAATAATCCTCAATGCTGTGCGGGAATCGCTCTGCCAAACGAATTTTTAATTGTGCATATTCCTTCGCCCAAGACTCATTTTTCTTCAGGAATTCTCTCACTGCAAGGTGACGATTGATTTCATAGGTATTTTCCCGCTCATACGCATGGATATGATGTGTCGGATTTTCTCCGCCTTTTCGAAAAAAATACCGAGAAGGAATCCCATATTCTCCTAAGCATTGGTAACCGATTTTTTCAAATGAATCTCGAAAGTTCTCCATTTTGTCCAAACTCTTTATCTCCAACAAAATATCGATAATCGGTTTGGCGGGCAAATTCGGTACCGATGTACTCCCGATATGATGAATACGAACGAGCTCATCTTTTAATATATCGGCAATCCGCTTCGCTTCTTTTTCATATTCCGATATCCAATTCGGATTGTATTCTTCTATAATGATTGTTCTCAAGACACACCTCCAAAACTATGCCTTCATTGTACCATTCGTTATCTTTCAAATCAAGTTCCCCCATAAGACAACTGAAAGGCTTTAACTGTTAAATATGATGCGCCTACAAAAGTCTTTGTAAATTATATGGAAACCATGCTTTTCGGCTTTGATGAAACGGAGGCATGGTCATAATCCAACCCGATCAGGCAAAGTGATGAAAATCTTCGGCAGGTCACATTCCCGGGTGAACGAGATATACAAGAGCCGAAGGAAATTTATGTATCTATAGCCAAGCGCAACGCTCCCTACAATCCTGTAGCAAAGAACGGCAATTCAAAACAAATTGTTGATAAATTTTTCCAATGCGTTTTAACATCAAAAAGGCGCGGTTATCGCCCGCGCCAATTCCATTCTTATTTTTATTGCTCTTTATTCAGATACTCACTCGGCTTTCCTTGTAAGAAGTTCTGCTCGAAGTCTTTTTTGATTTTAACCACCAAACCGGAAAGCGCCAACAAAGCAATCAAGTTCGGAGCTACCATCAATGCGTTGAATGTATCGGCAAGCTCCCATACCAAATCCACTTTAAATCCTGAACCGACAACAATAACAAGCGCCACCATAATTCTGAATGGCCATACGCCGATTTTTCCAAAAAGATATTTTACATTCGTCTCTCCGAAGAAATACCAACCCAAAATTGTCGAGAATGCGAAGAAGAATAGACAAATCGCAATAAATTTGGTTCCCCAGTGACCGAATCCTAAAGTGAAAGCATGTTGTGTCAATGCCGCACCTTTGTAAAACTCGCCCGCTTCATTCGTTGCGCCGAAAGCTCCCGTTGTCAAAATTACCAATGCCGTCATCGTACAGATAATTCCCGTATCAATCAAGACACCAAGTGTCGCAACCATTCCCTGCTGTCCCGGATGTTTTACATTCGCCAAAGCATGCGCATGCGGTGTTGAACCCATACCCGCTTCGTTGGAGAACAATCCTCGAGCCAATCCTTTTTGAACCGCTTCTTTGATTGTAACTCCCAAAACTCCACCCAACAGAGATTCCGGATTGAACGCCGATTTGAAAATCAGAGCCAGTGAAGGAAAAATCTGTCCCGCATTGGAGATAATGATAATGAGCGAACCGATGATATAAAACAATGCCATGAAAGGTACAATTTTTTCAGCAACGGAAGCGATACGATTAACGCCGCCCGCCACAATCAACATAACCAAAACCGCTACCAATGCGCCGGTTAGAATTTGCGGCATATTGAATGCTATTTTCGCCGCATCGGCAATCGAGTTCGCCTGCACGACATTACCCATCAGTCCCAATGCCAAGATAATCGCGATTGCAAAGAATCCTGCCAAAAGTTTTGCAACGGTTTGATTTTTAAGACCGTATCGGATGTAGTAAGCGGGACCTCCCACCTTTTCACCCTCTTGATACTGAACGAATTTCTGAGAAACCACCGCCTCCGCAAAAATTGTTCCCATTCCGAAAAATCCGCTGACCCACATCCAGAAGATTGCTCCCGGACCGCCTGCCATAATCGCCGTTGCAACCCCCGCCAAGTTACCCGTTCCTACTTGAGCGGCAATTGCCGTTGCCAACGATTGGAAAGAAGATACCTCACCGGCCTTCTTCTCCTTCTTTTCTTTTTCAAACAAAAATCCAAAAGTTTCTTTAAAAGCTAAACCCATTTTTCTTACTTGAATGAAACCGGTTATAAATGTAAAATAAACACCCGTTCCTAAAAGTAAAATAATCAGTGGCCACCCCCATAATTTTCCATTGACCAGTTGTACAAGTTCCAACATTTACAAACTCCTCCTATTATAATGTTAGCTTAATAATAATATATTTTAGTTGTTTTTTCAATTGAAAGCGTTTCTAAAGTAATTTTCAAAAAACTCTTTTTCACTTTTTGAATCCTTGTATTGATTGCAAATCGCATTTAACATTCTTTTCTGATGATTTTTCATATAAGAAATTCTTTTGATCAGTTTAGAAATATTGAATAGCAAAAGATTTAATTTGATTTGGTTTAATTATTCATCCTATCTTTAATTCTCAAATACTCGCTTTGCTGAATTCCTTTTATTTACTTGCTTTAGACGGAAACCACTCGCTGAATGGAAATCCATACATAGCACTCATCATTACATTTCATTCAATAAAACCCGTCATTTTTGAAAATGTTCTCTTTTTGTGTTATGATGATTATGGTGAGTAATGGAGGTTATTATGAAAAAAAAGAGAATTACTAAAAGAGCATCTTTCGCTTTTTTAACGGGCTTTGTTGCAAGCTTACTGATTTTAGTCGGATTGCTGTTTGCGCCGAAAGGTGACTTACTGAAGAATCCGTACAATTTGCAGGAACAACTGATTACTGAAGAAAAACTCCTTGTGGACAACGAAAGGGTAAAAGCTACCCTCCTGGGATTTGCAGAAGGAGGACTGACACAGGATACAAAGCTTTATTTGGAATTCGAAAACAAGACGGACAAGGAGCTTAAATCTTTAATTTCCAATATTGCAGTCAATGGCATGACGGTTTTCTCAACACAGAGCGAACTTGTCATCACCGATTTAATTTCTCCGAATTCAAAAAAGATTTATGCTATGCCATGCCCGGCTTCATGGCTCAAGTCGGTTGACGCTGAAAAAATCTCGACCCTGTTGTTCGACATGAGATTGTTCAATAATGATATGAGCGGCGATACGGTTTTCGTTCCCGATATTGAAGTCAATACACAGCATAAAGATACTTATACCCAAGTGATTCCCGAGCCGAGTGGAAAAATGATTTTTTCAAAAGAAGGTTTGGAAGTATATCTCACGAATACAAAAGAAGATATTGAAAACAGCGGCTCAGCGACTCTGTATCTAAAAAATACCGGTGATAAAAACTTGGTATTGAAGACAAGCGACTTTAAGTATAATGGCGTTGATTTTCCCCAAGCGAATTATGAATTCTTGGTGCGCGCCAACACCTCTTTGCCGCGTGCTCAAATTACCTTTGAAATCCCCATCGATGTTTCCGGAGAGTTGGAGAGTTTAACATCTTTAGCAACCATCTGGCATTATGACGAATTGAAAGCAATAACTAAACCTGAGCCGATGGACTGGTTAGGAGGTCAACATGGATAATAAAGAAATGAATGCCATGAACAATAATCATTCGCAAATTCAAAATACAAATAATCCAAGCACTCTAAATCCAACCCCAAGAGAAAAAATCGGTTGCAAATGGTGGTTCGCCCTTTTCGGAGGAATCTTAATGGGCATCATCGTATTTGTTGCAGGCGCCTTTGCTCTTTCAAGCATAATGTATGCTCGAATAGACTCGGACTTTGGAAATTCCAAACCGGACAAAAAACTTCGTATCGTCGATTCGAGCTCACTGTCCGAGGAAGATTTATCGATAAGTTTTGTCGAACTTAAAAGCGGAGATGTCCATGCGGATTTGATTTACAAGGTTGTCAACCACAGTGACAAAGATTATTTTGTCTATTCGGCATCCTTAAGCGTCAACGGATATATATTCCCTTCTGCTTTAGCGGAAGATGTAAAGGCGTACGGGAGCAAAGAATTCTCTATCACTCTCCCAAATGATTTTTCGAAAAAGGGAATCCAAAAAGTTACGCATATCGAGCAAGCCTTTATGGTTCGTAATCAAGATTACAAATCCGACCCCAAGATTCTCGGACCAATTATGCTAAAAAGCAACTATGCCGGTAAATACCGTCAGGAAGAAGAGGATTCAAAGATGTTTCAAAATGCAATTTATGAGCAAGATGGAATAAAAATCTCTACAGCTGATTTGAAAATTTACGATAAAAAAAGCCAACAACAGCAGTTTGGATTGGTTTTTGAGAATAATACGGATAATCTTCTCACTTTCCGCTCAATAGACCTTTTGGTGAATGGTTATCATCTTTCGGATTCCTTTTTCCCTATAGAAGATTTACCGCCGCATACAAAAACTAAAACCTTTATATCATTAAGTTTGGACGATGTTGTCGAAAAAAGAATCGGAGAAAACTTTGATTCCGTCGTAGCAACTCTGGAAGTATCTGTAAAAAATCCGATTACGGAAAAATCTATTTCGAGTGATAACAATCCGTTTCGTATCGATTCATTAAAAATCAAATAGATTTGACATTGAGATTAAATGAAATCGTTGATATAATTTCCAAGATTTCTATCAGCGTAAAGCTTATTACCATTTCAGCGAGGGCATGCTCTCGCTGTTTTGTTACACAAAAAGACCTGTGCATTGCACAGGCCCTTAATATAACTGTCTAGATAATTATATTTACACGAGTTCGATGATTGCCATCGGTGCTGCATCACCTTTTCTTGGCATCGTCTTAATAATTCTTGTGTATCCTCCGTTACGCTCTGCGTATTTCGGAGCTGTTTCATCAAATAGTTTCTTTACAACCGTTTCATCCATCATATAGGATAGAGCTTGTCTGCGTGCATGAAGATCTCCTTTTTTACCAAGAGTGATCATCTTGTCAGCCATTCGCTTCACTTCTTTCGCTCTTGTTTCGGTCGTTTGGATTCTTCCATGCTTGTGCAATTCGGTTACAAGGTTTCTCAGCATCATATTTCTATGGGAGCTGACAACACCCAGTTTTCTGTATCTTGCCATCTGTCCTTCCTCCTTTCGTCTGATTAGTCCTCATTCGGTTTCAATTCAAAGCCGAGCTCTTCCAGTTTCTGCACCACTTCTTCAAGCGATTTCTTTCCGAGATTTCGTACCTTCATCATTTCTTCTTCCGTCTTTCCGGTGAGCTCTTCAACGGTGTTGATATTTGCTCGTTTCAGACAGTTGTAAGAACGAACGGACAAATCCAGTTCCTCAATCGTCATTTCGAGTGCTTTTTCTTTCTTGCTCTCTTCTTTTTCAACCATTATTTCCATCACATTCAGATTTTCACTGAGGTCGATGAATAAATTGAGATGTTCCACCAAAATTTTTGCCGCCAAGGACGCTCCATCCTGTGGATTGATTGAGCCGTTGGTCTCAATTTCGATGGTCATTTTTTCAAAGTCGGTTCTTGCACCTACTCTCGTGTCTTCCACTTTGTAGCTGCATTTTTGCACAGGTGTATAAATTGAATCAACCGGAATTACTCCAATTGGCATCGATTCCGTTTTATTGCTCTCAGCCGATTGATATCCTCTACCCTTGTCCACATAAATTTCCATTCTCAAATCCGCATCTTCCGTCAATGTCGCAATATGCAAATCTTTGTTCAGAATCTCTACATCGGACGGCACAACAATGTCCCCCGCAGTAATAACGCCTTCGCCTTTGTGCTCTATGCGCAAAGTGCGTGTTCCGGGGTCTCCTTCGATTTTAATCGCAAGTTCTTTCATTGTTAGAATAAGCTCGGTCACATCTTCTTTTACACCGGGCATTACTGAAAACTCATGTACCACTCCGTCAATCTTAAGGGCGTGCACCGCTGCACCCGGTAAGGATGAAAGCAGAATTCTTCGCAGCGAGTTTCCTACCGTATGGCCGAATCCTCGCTCCAAAGGCTCCACTTCAATGACGCCTCTCGTTTCTGTAAGCTCTTTCACATGAATATTCGGTTTCTCGATTCCTATCATCAAATTAACCCTCCTTGGATTATTAAACTCATTGTATGAGGGTAACAAATCTTGCTCAGTAGTAAGCCCACGCTTCCTATCCGGCTCGATATCATCTCTTAACATGCTTGATTCGTCTTGCAGACAGCCGATTTCCAAATCGGCTCTCCCGTATAAAGACAATGTAGTTCCAATATCTTCCAATCTCCGTTTCAATAAGGCTTCTTATCTCCACAAATCATTCGGAAAGATATCTTATTACACGCGTCGTCTCTTAGGCGGTCTGCATCCGTTGTGAGGGATCGGTGTAACATCTTTAATCATCGTTACATCAAGTCCTGCCGCTTGTAAAGCTCGAATTGCGGCCTCTCTGCCTGAACCCGGTCCTTTTACGAAAACTTCAACGGATTTCAATCCATGCTCCATTGCCGCCTTTGTAGCTGCTTCCGCCGCCATCTGTGCCGCAAAAGGTGTTGCTTTTCTGGAACCCTTGAATCCAAGTCCTCCTGCTGACGCCCATGAGATTGCATTTCCATGTACATCAGTCAATGTTACAATTGTATTGTTGAAAGTTGACTGGATATGTGCATGACCTTTTTCTATATTTTTACGCTCTCGTCTTCTTACACGAGCTGCCTTTTTTGGTTTTGCCATTACTTTACCTCCTTACTGTAGATTATTTTTTCTTTTTACGCCCTACTGTACGCTTCGGTCCTTTTCTCGTTCTTGCGTTTGTTTTTGTCTTCTGTCCTCTTACCGGAAGTCCTTTTTGATGTCTGATTCCTCTGTAAGAACGAATATCTCTAAGTCTCTTGATATTTAGAGCGATTTCTCTTCGAAGATCTCCCTCTACAGTATAGTTGTCAATTGCTTTTCTCAAGCTGTTTACTTCGTCTTCAGTCAGGTCTTTTACTCTTTTGTCCGGGTCAATGCCTGTTTCCGCCAATATTTGGTTGGACACTGATTTTCCGATTCCAAAGATATATGTCAGACCTATTTCAACTCTTTTTTCTCTTGGTAAGTCTACACCGGCTATACGTGCCATGTACTTGCACCTCCTATAATAATTTCAATCTGAAATTTACCTTCTTAGCCTTGTTTCTGTTTATGCTTCGGATTTTCACAGATTACCATTACTCGTCCTTTTCTTTTGATAATTTTACATTTTTCACAGATAGGCTTAACTGATGGTCTTACTTTCATCGTTTATACCTCCCTCGGTTATTTTTTTCTCCAGGTAATTCGTCCTTTGGTCAAATCGTATGGAGAAAGTTCAACCGTTACTTTATCACCCGGCAAAATTCGAATGAAGTTCATTCTCAGCTTTCCGGATATGTGAGCTATTATTTGGTGATCATTTTCTAATTTTACTTTGAACATTGCGTTTGGAAGTGAGTCCACTACCACGCCCTCTAATTCGATAACGTCTTTTTTAGACATCGACAACCTCCGTTTGTATTCTTTTTATTTCTTTTTTTATCTTGGCATTTTCACTCGTGATGTCTTTTGATGCTTCATTGATGATGATGTCGGCAATTTTTCCCGTCTGTTGAAGATGACGCGGGTTTTTGCGTTTGGGTTTCTGCAAAGTCCGCTTGTCGCCATCCACCACATAGACAAATTGCTCATCCGTCTTGAGTACGATGTAGATATGCTCTCCATCTCTCCCGGCTTTGTTTTTTACAATCATACCTTTTTGAAATCTATTCATAGGCATCCTCTTAACCTGCGGTCAGTATTTCCGGACCATTGTCTGTAATTGCAATGGTGTGCTCGTAATGTGCCGAACGCTTGTTATCATCGGTTACGATTGTCCAACCATCATCCAAAACATGTACTTTGTATGTTCCGATGTTTATCATCGGCTCAATCGCAAGTACCATTCCGCTTTGAAGCTTCGGTCCGCGATCGGGCACTCCGTAATTCGGAACCGGTGGGTCTTCGTGAAGATTTCTGCCAACGCCATGTCCTACCAAGTCACGCACTACTGAAAACCCGAAGGCTTCAACATGAGTTTGGATGGCATGGGATATATCGGAGAGTTTTTTCCCGAGTATCGCATGTTCAATTCCTTTGTAGAAGCTGTTTTTTGTTTCTTGGATAAGCAAGGTATCCAATTCGGAGATTTCTCCAACCGGATGTGTTTTTGCACAATCCGAATGATATCCGTTTTTATACACACCGATATCGATGCTGATGATATCTCCCTCTTTCAAGATGATTTCTTTACTCGGTATCCCGTGCACCACCACTTCGTTTGGAGACGCACAAATACTTCCTTTGAAACCGTTGTAGCCTAAAAACGACGGCTCGGCTGAATATTTTTTTATCGTGTCATGGGCAATTTTGTCAAGTTGCAGCGTCGATACGCCCGGTTGAATTGCCCTTCTAACCATTTCGTGAGCTTCAGCTACAATTTTTCCAGCTTCTCTGATTAGCTCTATCTCGTGTTTTGACTTTAGTATTATCATTATATGCTTCCTAAAGCTTTTTGAATTTCACTAAATACCTTATCGATTGCCTGATCGCCTTTGATGGTTACGATATTTCCTTTGCCGGTGTAGTATTCCACCAACGGCATGGTTTCTTTTTCGTACACATCAATTCTTTTCGCTACGGTGTCCTCAACATCGTCCACTCTTTGATACAGCTCTCCTTGGCATTTGTCGCAAACGCCTGCACTTTTAGTCGGGTTAAAGGCGATGTGGTATGTTGCTCCACAATCCCGGCAGATTCTTCGACCTACCGCACGCTCTACCAAAATGCTCTTGTCCACTTGGATATTGATTACCTTGTCGATTTTCGTGTTCATCTGTGTAAGCATTTTGTCCAACGCTTCCGCCTGATTGACCGAACGAGGAAAACCATCCAGCAAAAATCCATTCTTCACATCATTTTCTTTGAGTCGATCCTCGACCATGGCGATCGTTACTTCGTCCGGTACCAGCTGTCCTTTGTCCACATACTCCTTAGCTTTTTTGCCAAGTTCCGTGTTTTCTTTCATGTTCTTTCTGAAGATGTCTCCGGTTGAAATATGAACCAGTTGATAAGTTTCTTTGATACTTTCCGCCTGTGTTCCTTTTCCTGCTCCCGGAGGCCCGAGTAATATCAGTTTCATTATCTCTCCTTTTACTACATGAAGCTTTACTTCAAAAAGCCTTGATAGCTTCTCATTACCGTTTGAGATTCTAATTGTTTTAATGTTTCAATAGCAACCCCGACTACGATCAGCAACGATGTTCCTCCGAATTGGAAAGGTACATTGGTCGCCTTAAATAAAATAGTCGGCAGCGCTGCGATAATTGCAAGGAAAATTGCTCCTGCAAATGTCAAGCGATTTAATATTCTTGTTATAAAATGCTCCGTCGCTTTACCCGGTCTGATTCCCGGAATAAATCCGTTTGAGTTCTTCATATTATCGGATACTTCATCCGGCTTAAACGAGATGGAGATGTAGAAATATGAAAAACCGATGACCAATGCAAATTGTAACAAAGCATAAAGGTACATTCCCGGAGAAACATTCGGCGTAAGCCATTTTTCCAAAAATGCCCGATACGATGCACTCTTAACAAATAATGTCAGGAACATCGGGAATCCAAGTAGCGATGATGCCAAGATTACCGGCATTACGCCCGCTTGGTTTACTTTTAGCGGAAGATGCGATTGCTTTCCACCGTAAGTGTTCTTTCCAACAACTCTTTTTGCGTACTCGACAGGAATTTTTCTTGTTCCTTCCAATACGATGATAACGCCTACAACGACAAGCAATGAGACAATCATAAATCCAATCAGTTGAACCGCATTGATATGTCCCGCCTGAACGCCCGCTATCGTTTGTGCCACATCCTTCGGCAATCTTGCTACGATACCGAAGAAGATAAGCATGGAAGTTCCGTTTCCGACACCTTTTTCCGTAAGGATTTCACCGAGCCACATTAAGAATGTCGCTCCCGCTGTAAGCGATAAAATTACCGCTACGGTTGAGAGAATTGAGTTTGAAATCAAAGCCTCTCTGAACAATCCCACGCTCAAAACGGAAGATTGTACCAATGCCAGCACGACTGCAAGATATCTTGTCCATGCTGAGATTTTCTTCTGTCCTTCTTCACCCGATTTTTGAATTTCTTCGAGGGAAGGAATCGCTACTGCCAAAAGCTGAAGTATAATTGATGCGGTGATATATGGAGTAACGCCCAGAGCAAATACTGCAAAGCGGTCAAGCGCTCCTCCCGAGATTAAATCGTACAGACCGAATGCTCCGCCGGCTTGCTGCATAATCGCTTTTGCCGCCTCGCTGTTAATCCCCGGCGCTGTAATATTGGCACCGATTCGATATACAACGAGCATCAATAATGTGAATATCAATTTCTTTCTTAATTCAGGAATTTTAAATGCTTTCTGCAATGTTCCTAGCAATTAGATCACCTCAGCCTTTCCTCCAGCCGCTTCTATCTTGCTCGCTGCAGATCCTGTAAATTTGTTCGCCTTTACTGTTAGCTTTTTCTCTAGGCTGCCGCTTCCTAATACTTTGATTCCATCTTTTTCGATTTTCTTAATTGCTTTTGTCTCTTTTAGAAGCTCTGCTGTAACTTCCGTACCATCCTCAAATCTGTTCAATGTGTCCAAGTTGATGATGGTGTATCTTGTTTCGAAATCGTGGTTGTTAAATCCTCTTTTCGGAAGTCTTCTCATCAAAGATGTCTGACCTCCCTCAAAACCGGGTCTAACTCCTCCACCTGAACGCGACCATTGTCCTTTTTGTCCTCGTCCCGCCGTTTTACCTTGTCCTGTCGCTGTACC
>JAUNKE010000128.1 GCA_030532905.1 Peptostreptococcaceae bacterium | reverse complement strand
AGAAGTGAAAGAATTACACTCCGGAAATGTAAATAGTACACTTCAAGAAGTGAAAAAAGTACACGGAAGTAATACTAATATTAATTATCCTGATTATAGAGAACCTGATATTAGTTTTAGGGGAGAGCAAAAGAAATATGGAACATTTCAAAATGTGTATTTAACGGATGAAGATATCAAAGAATTAGAAGAAAAAATCGGTTCTAAGGTTACGAATTACATTGAGAGACTTGGAGCGTATATGGGAAGTACCGGCAAGACCTATAAAAATCATAAAATGGCAATATTGACTTGGTTTTTCAAAGATGAAGGTAGTCATCGAAAAAAGAGCAATGTACCAACTATTGAAGAATATAAGAGAGGAGATTATCTATGAGTAATTTACAAGAGTTGACGATTGATGGCGCGAGCTATACCATAAATCCTGAATTGGAATATATTCAGGATGGTCATGCATACTGTAGGAAATGCAATGAAAGAAAAGATGGAAAAGTGATGGAAGTCTTTGGGAGAGTGATGGTTTTCAGACAGAAATGTTCCTGTGATATTGAAAAAGAGCAGAAAGAAAAAGAATGGAATCACAAAATGGAAGTCATGGGACTTAAAAAAGAATGCTTTCCTTCTATGACACAATGGGAGCAGACCTTTGACAACTATATCGGGAATGAAACCAAAGCCTATACCATTGCAAAGAACTATGCAAAGGACTTTGAAGTAATGAAAAAAGACAATGTCGGATTAGTATTCATTGGAACTGTAGGCAGCGGAAAAACATTTTTAGCCTCCGCCATTGCCAATGAACTCATTGAAACGAAGCAAATAAGGGTGAAACTTAGAAACTTTGCTCAAATCATCAACGATCTCCAAAAAGGCGGTTTTGACTTGGATCGAAATGAATATATCCGTAATTTTGTTTCCGTTCCCCTTTTGATTTTAGATGATTTGGGGATTGAAAGAGATACTACTTATGCCAAAGAACAAGTATATCAGATTGTGAACAGTCGATATTTGGAGCATAAACCAACAATTTTTACAACGAATCTGTCCTTGGAAAACATCACAAACAGTTCGGAGAGTATGGAGTACCAAAGGATATACTCAAGGATTCTTGAGATGTGTATCCCTGTGATGGTTGTCGAATCCGACTTTCGAAAGAAGATACACAAAGAAAAATTAGAAGCACACAGAAAAATTCTGTTGGGAGGTGAAAGAGAATGATTAACGAGGAGATATCAAATAAAACACTTAGCATTGCGGTGCAGGAAGGGAAAAGTATTGGAAAGGCAGTATGGGATGAAATTAAAAAAATTGTCGATAAGGCAAAAAAACAAGGGAAGAGTATAGAAAGGTTTATTCAGGATAATTCTTCCGAGATTAAATTGAAAGATTTGGTGAAAAAGGGGCAGTTGGAAGAAGTTCCGGTAAAAGATGCGGAATTAAAAGAGCTTAGAAAACAGCTTCATCGCTACGGAGTAAAGTTCTCCGTTATGAAAGATAAAGAAACAGGAACACACTCCGTATTTTTCCAAGCAAAAGATTTGAAAATAATGGAACACGCATTTAAGAAATCTCTACAGACGGTTCAAAACAAGGGAAAGTCAAAACCGTCCATTATCAAGCAGATTAAGAAATACCGAGAGATGGCAAAAAATATGGTTTCTAAAGATAAAGTCAAGAACAAAGAGAAGGAGCAAAGTCTATGATGGCAAACGAGATAACAACATTTGAAAATAAAAAGTTTGGGAAACTCACCGTAATCGAAAAAGACGGTGAGTTTTTCTTTATCGGGAAAGAAGTTGCCGGTACATTAGGATATACAAATACACAAAAAGCAATCAGAGATCATGTGGAAGAAGAGGATAAGCTGACAGAACGAATCGTTCACTCAGGTCAGAAAAGGAATATGTATATCATTAACGAGTCCGGACTTTACTCTCTTATCCTCTCTTCAAAGCTGCCACAGGTAAAAGAGTTTAAGAGATGGGTAACGACCGTTGTTTTACCGAGCATTCGCAAACATGGTGGATACATTAAAAATCAAGAGGATTTGAGTAGCGAAGAAATCCTTGCAAATGCGGTCTT
>JAUNKE010000127.1 GCA_030532905.1 Peptostreptococcaceae bacterium | reverse complement strand
AAATTCCTTTTCCAAGTCAAAATTTGAGTATTCATCGACCGACTTTTTTGCCCAAAAACGACCAAAAATGTCATTTTTGACCATCATCGACAACCATACAATCAAGTCAGCGCAATACGTCAGAGGCCGACCGACTTTTTGGGCGGAAAACACGAATTTCGGAATGAAAATACGATTCAATTCCATCATACCCCATATTTATACGGTTTGTACTCCTCCTCCGTTTTCATATATCGCAACAATTTGTAAACTTCCTCTTGAATAATTTGCTCATAGGTCATCCTTTTATCATCCACCATCAACACTTGATCGAGTTTTTCTTCCAATGCGCGCAAAAATATAAGTTTACCTTCTTTATTCAGATAGATTCCTCCACCTTCAACTTTCTCAAAATGTTCCCTACTTCGAATTTCATTCCGATTAATGATGGCAAAAATCACACGATCAATCACGACAGGCTTAAAAATATCCGCCAAATCCAAATTCAGCGATGCACTTCGATTGTTTGCGGAGTGAACAATCGAAATGCGAATATCCAAACCGGTTTTATTAATCATGCCGGCAATCTCATTATACAAAAAAACATTACCAAAACTAATCAACGCATTAAGAGCATCTTTCGGAGGTCGCTTACTTCGATTGGTAAACAAAAAATCTGCTTCACGAATAATCTCGTTGAAACAGGAATAATACGATTGTCTCCCTCGCGCTTCAATCATCATCATGTCATTAATCGAATCCGCTTTTTCGATATCTTCAATACACGACGACAACTCCACTATCGACTCTTCGATGCGAGTCGATTTTCTCTTTTTTCTATAATATCTCAAATTGCTCCGAAGATTGTGTAACGCAGCAATTTCAAGTTTCTTTGCCATTTCTATTCTACGCGTTTCATCCAAGTACAACTCGACTTGTTTCATCATCAATTTTGCAGAACGAGTGCAAGTATCCGGTATAAATCTTCCGACAATGTTTCCATAACGGTCAAAAATATTGGTTATAATTCGCTTTTCGGAAAAATGGCGAAAAATATCACTATCAAATACGATGTTGGAATATACATTGAGATTATCCACGATTTCGACCGGTAAATATCTTTTATTCTGTTCATTTTCAAAAAGAATTGTCCAATCTTTTTTGGACAAAATTCCATCGTTGATCAGATGATATTTATTTTGTTTCTTTTCAAGAACACTTTCATTCCACGAATTGTAAATTGTTTGAGGCTTACGAACTTTCTTTACCATAATTGCTCCGGTTTTTGATTTTGAAAACAAATGCCCCAAAATTTTCTTTGAGAAAATCAAGAATATACCTGTTTTTTCCAAATTAACATCTAAAAAATATTCCGATTTCAATTCTTCGATAATTTGTATTTTTAGTTCTTCCGCCTCTTCTTTTTCTTGAAATAAGAAAAAATAATTATCACCATAGCGTACGAAACGCCTGCCCTCATTATGCAGCTTTGCGTCAAGGTCATTAAGATATAAATTGCTGAGCATCGGTGAAATATTTGCTCCGGTTATTAATCCCAACGAGTTCGTATATATCTGCCCTTCATCAAATATCTCACACATAACAAAAGAGCTAAGCAGTTTTTGAAGGTTAATATCTTCAAAGGTTGACTTAATCTTCTTTTGCATTTTGTCATGTTCAATGTTCTCAAAGAATTTGTGAATATCCACTTCAAGCAAATATTCATACCCTTCTTCCACATATCTTTTGAGCGCTGTAACCGCTGAAGTGGTGCCGCGGTTTTCTCGATAAGAATGACATTCATCCGTCAAGAGTTCTTCCAACTGCGGCTGGATGCTTTGACACAACATCCGACTGATAATACGGTCAATGGAGTTGAAAAGATAAACTTTTCGCTTACGCCCTTTAGTCGATAAAATTTCTTTGGTTTTGACCATACCGATTCGGCCGTTGTTTCTCTCCCAATAATCCCAAAACCATTCTTTATTCATTCTTATATACTCATTCATTTCCGACATTCGCATACCATCCATTCCGGAGCCGTCTTTTCTGAGTTGGAAAAAAACCAAAGCCTCCTTGGTATTCTCTTCGTTTTTGATTTCTTGAATAGTTGTTGTTATCATATATCCCCCATAAAAATTGTTTTGTGTTTTGTGTTTT
>JAUNKE010000126.1 GCA_030532905.1 Peptostreptococcaceae bacterium | reverse complement strand
TCTGCCTAGAAGTTTTTAATGATGAGCTCAGAGTATTCTCTGTCTTTTCCATACCTCGCAGTCATATTGTTGTTTCTTTTGGTCTTGATTTGATTGTAATCCTTATATAGATCTTCAATGTAGGGTTCATAGTTGTAACTCAAAATCCATTTACTTTTTACTTCTTTAAGTGCGTTGAACAATCTTTCATGGTCTTCTCTTGCAAAACCTTGATAATAATTTTCCGTCTTATAGTACGGCGGGTCTAAATAAAACAATGTCCCTTCTTTATCATATAGCTTAATAAGGCTTTCAAAGTCTTTGTTTTCAATCACAACCTTTTCAAGTCGTTGTTGCACCTCCCTGAATTGTTCTTTAAACTTTGTCAAATTCCGCGGCTTATTCCCATAACTATCCAGCGTAGCGGAATAACTACATCGAATGAGCATATAGAATCTTGCCGCGCGCTGAATATCCGTCAATCCACAGCTATTTAACTGACTGATGTAGTCAAAAAACAACTCCCTGGAATTTATCATGTATTCCAGTTCTCTCAAGAGTTCTTCAGCATGATATTTTATACATTTATATAGATTGACAAGATTGGAATTATAATCGTTCCATACTTCAAATTTTGCGTGTCGGTCGGATGCAAAAAGCACCCAACCCGCACCTCCAAATACTTCAACATACCGTTCAATTTTCTCCGGAAAGAGTTTGATAATCTGCTCTCGAAGCAGCTTTTTTCCACCAATCCAGCAAATAAAGCTATTCATTATACTCCCCCTTTTTCAGCTTTGGAGAGTCGCCCCCCCCCCCGTGATTTTCAAGGGTTTCATCCGATTCAATCACTTCAATGAATTGCGGTGCTTTAGCACGCGCTGCATCGACTGTTGCTTCTGCAAACATATATCCGAGACAAGCTAACACCGCAGTTACCATTGCAACAATTTCCCCTTTTGTCGGCTCATCCACTTTGAGTAAGGCAAGTAGTGGAATAATTATTGCAACTACTGCCGCTTGAAACTTTCTACTTGATATCTTTCTTAAAAACTCTTGTTTTGTCATTTAGAACTCTCCTTCTTTTTCTTCAAATTCATATTGTTTTATTTCCTTTTTCTGCTTCCCACGCTTGATAAACGCTAACGCCCACAGTTCCGCACCGGCAAAAGCAAACCATGTTTTGATAGTAGTAGCCGGCTCCACACCAGTTTTGAGCGTAATATAAAAGGATGTAAATAATACAATTAGATTGATAATCATAATAAGCGTTATTATCTTCTTGTCAAATGGCAAATTGTCCTTTTTCTTTTGTTTTGCATCCTTGAGCATTGCTTTTAGTTCAGCTTCAGAATAGTCTTTTCTTGCCATTTTTACACCTGCGCTTTCAGTTTCGATTTGTACTCTTCAATTCGAGACAAAATGAACTTTCCATTCTTGTTTTTCTTGATAAAAGAAACTGTTTCGTAGCTTAACTTTTCACCTGCAAGAATTTTACGGAACAGTTCTTCCGGAAGCTGATGAGTACACAAAAATGCAATTGATTCATCCGTGAAATGAAGTTCTTTTCTTACTTTGGCGGCGGTCTTTTGTAAATATAAAGGAACAAATGTTTGAGCATTATGTTTCACTTCCTTTATATAAGGAAGCGGATCAATACACTTTCCGTTTACCCGAAGCTCAAAGTGCAGATGGATTGCCATATCGTTTCCCATACCAGTACGCCCCATTTGTCCGATTACATCCCCAGCTTTTACAATCGTCCCCATTCGTACACATTCACTAGCTAGATGTTGGTAGAGTGTAACCACATTTTGCTCCAAGTGACTGTGTAGAATCAGCACCGTGTGTCCTCGCCCTTTGTCATATGTTGCTTCGATAACTTTTCCATCCATAACAGCATAAACATTTCCGGCTGGTTCATTCGAATAAGCGTCCGGATATTTTGAACGATCCCGACCACAATCTACCCCATCATGATAAGTTGTAGCTCCCACAGGAAGTCCTGTTCGTTTATTCGGCGAATCTCTTGGAATAAAAGGCGATGTCAAACGAAAAGGATAGTACGGAACACAATCAAACTTGATTTTCATATGCTCTCCTTTCAAAGTTTTTAGGGAGTCAATCGACTCCCCTGTGCTTAAAAGTAATAAAATAGAGCCTCGTGGCTC
>JAUNKE010000125.1 GCA_030532905.1 Peptostreptococcaceae bacterium | reverse complement strand
GCATTACGCGTAGGGATTGGCTAGACTTTATGGCGTTAAACAGGTATTAGTATAAATTAAAATGGAGGAGTCCGTACAATACGTCCGGTGTTTCGCTCGCATAAAAATAGCGTAGCAGTTATACAACCGCTACGCAATAATCCAATTTTTAAGGTCACATCATTTTCAGTTCTTTTCGACAATCCTTTATTCACTACATCGAATTGAATTTTTCTTTCAGGATATGCAAATTTTTCTTTTCAAACTCATTGAATTTCCTTTCCGCAGCAGCGGTGGATGTCATCGACATATCCGGTTTGTACCAACTTTGCTTGGAAAAATAATCGTAGAGCTCTCCGCTTTTTCCGAAATTCCAACCATGTCGCGCAAACATTTCGTTAAGTGCCAATCGCACCTGTGCTTTGGTCATTCCTTCAAAATCCGCATCCGTTATCTCGCGTTCGTCGGTCGGCAAGATATATTTCGGTTTGTTTTCCGCCGAAGGTGTCGTGGTTTGATTGCCGGCTTGGTTGCCGGAGTTTTCTTTATCTTTATCCTTGTCGCTCGGTTTGTTTTCACTCGGCTGCTTTTCGCTCTGCGTATTCGGAGCCTTGCTGCTGAAATACGAGACGGCTTTGTAACCGCCAAACAACAGAAGCAACGCTACGACGACAATGAGCGCAATAAAAGGATAGTTCAGCTCCCGCTTTCGTTTTCGGCGAGGTCTTTGCTCCTGATTTTTCTTTTGATTTTGAGCCTTGCCCGATTTTTTTCGTGGTTCTTCCGCCTTGAGTGATGCGATTTCTTTTTTAATTTTCTCGACATCATCAGGCTGTTTCTTTTTCTTCTTGGATTTTTTATTGCTTTTCTTTTCCTCGGTGATTTCCGTTTCCGTATGATATTCCGAGAATTTGTAGTTGTCCAATGTGATTTCTGTCACCTTGCCACCCGATTTGTTGATGGTTTCAGTGCGAACTTCGCCATTCTCGACAATCTCGCGTCTTTCTTTGACAATGCTTTCCGAATGACTCGGCTCCGGCGGCTCTTCCGTTTTTCCGCTCGCCTTCGCTTCGATGCTCTGAATTTTTGCGCGCAAAGCCTGCACCGTATCGTCCTCTTTTTTGCCTAAGATGGTTTTTTCAATTGAAATCGGCTCAAAAGCCTCGGCTTGAATTTTTTCTTTTGCAAGTCTTTCAGCCTTCTCTTTTTGATCCGGCTCCAACAATTTGTCGTCAAAAGCGATTTGCTCATAATCATCGCTTGGCAAAATGGATGTACTGGACATATTCGGCGGGCGAATCGAGTCGAAAAAATCGGCATGAATCGCCTTGGCATCGATATTGGATTTGATGACTTCTCCGTCATCCTTCATTTCATCTTCGCTCAGCGGCGCGTGATGAAAGCTCGGGGATTCAATCGAATTCAAAAAATCTCGCTCAATGTCAATCGCCTCGGGCAATTTGTCGGATGCACTTTTTATAGAAATCTGAACAGCGCCCTCTTCCGGAAAGATGCTGTCATCCGGCGGGACGGATTTATTATCGTAATGTTCGTTTTTAGATTTGAAATTCGGATTACTATCCTTTTCGTTATAATATTTATTCAAAAGCTCAAAGGTTTTTTGCTCGGTATGTAGTTCGAGCACCGTTTGATTTTGCGAGAACAGTTCGTTGAAACGACTAAGGTCGCCATCTACTTCAAACGCATCGAGCATCAAATTAACAACGGATTGGGAAAAAATCTTATTGAGCTTGAGCTGACTTCCAATATTAAGCACCGAGCCAAGCAATTCACGATTCGAAATGATTTCGGAAAGTGCAAGTCGGTAAGCATTTTGCTCAAAATACTTTTGGATTTTGTTGAAAACAAAATCAGCTTTTTCTTTTGTAAAATTGGGATTTCTTTCCAAGTTAGCCTCCTTTGGTGTTTTTTGAGAATATACACCAACTTATTCTCATTATATCATTGATTTGATAATATTAGAAGAAATTTTTTTCCGTTATAAAGGCTTTCCCTCACTTCAAGTCGATTTGAAAATGAAATCGAATCATAGCATTGGATTTGTTTCGGATAAATTTTCTTCTTTACGAGTTATATTTATAAAAAATGTAAAATTAGAAAAGAAACCAAGTGTTGACAGATTTTTTTTCAATGATACAATGAACGGAATATTAAGTGATATTTGGATTTCTTCGTTTGAGAGTTAACAACTTTTTCTTAAGTTAATATACAATATTAAAAACTATAAGGTTTTTAGTATAAAATATTTGGTGTCTGCTCACAAGGAATAAAAAGTAGAGATAAAGATTCATTTTACAACCACCC
>JAUNKE010000124.1 GCA_030532905.1 Peptostreptococcaceae bacterium | reverse complement strand
GAGTTGATGGAGGCGGTTGAAACGGCAAAGGGAGACATTCAAGAAATATGGGATGCCGTAAAGCATGATGATTTCAAAAAGGCGTATGATATCCTTGAAGATTTACAGATTGACTGTCGGCTTGGTATTGATGAAATAAGTCAAGTGGCGGCGGTGGCACAAAAAATGATTGAAACGATGGATGAAATGAATGGAGCGGAAAATAAGGAGGATAAAAATGCTTAACGAAAAAAAGATTGGGAAAAGTGGAAGTATTACGATTCCGGCACATTTAAGAAGAGATTGTGGGATTTCGGCAGGCGATCGATATGAGATCGTACCGGAAGGTAATGGGAATATTTGGCTGATTCGAACGCAGGGAAGGTGTTTTTTGTGCAGAACAAAAGAAGAATTAATGAAAGTGGATGGTTTGCTCGTTTGTAAGAGTTGTGCCGAGCGGATTGCTGAGAAGTTAGGAGGTCAGAATGATTAACCAAGCGCAGTTTGAAAAGGGAATGCAGGAGCTTAGTTATTTGGACAGTAAGATAAAGGAGATGACGAGGACTAAGAAACTCATTGAATCGGAACTTCAAAGTGTTTTGTTTCAGGAACTGGAGAATAAGAATTTGAAATTTATTGAGGTGGATACGACATCCGGCGCTGCCAATTTGGCATATAAAAATAAACTGACGATTGATGATTTCGGGTTGTTACAGGTCATCTGCGGAGACATGATACTCTCAAAGGTCAAGCGGGAGATCGAGGAGAAGATCAAGTTCAGCAGCAAGGAATTTGAGGGGGCAGTAATTGCTTTGTACCAAGGGAATTATAAAGAACATAATCTGGATGAGTTGTTGTTTAGCTTGGGACTAGATGAAAAGCAGAAAAAAACGGCGCTCAAAAAGCTGAAGGGAGATTATATCAAGGACAAGGAGCTTTTGGAGAGTATGGGTGCGCAGGATGATGATTTAGAGGAAGAATTGGACATCATTAAGGAGCATAAGAACTGGGAGTTGGTCAGTAGGTTCTTTGGAACGGATGAAGTGGATTTGGAAAAGCTGAAGCGGGCAATTTTTGTGGAAGAGATTTTGGCTTTTGGAACGAAGTTTAAGGATAAGTCGGATGAAAGTACCATGTAAAAATTGTGAATTGAGGGAGGTAGGTTGTCATAGCAGGTGTGATGCCTACCTTCTTTATAAAAAGGAAATGGAACTATTAAATGAGCGCCGCAAAGAGCATTTGGGTTTGAAAAATTATATTTTTTCGGCGTGTCAAAGACAGCATATTAAATCGGAAAGCAGGTGGTAGCTATGGAGCGGTATTCCAAAGAGGAACGGGAGCTTATTGAGAAATACTTTGAAATGCTTCGGTGGACAAGAAAGTCGGGGAAGTTGTCGGAAAGTATCCGGAAAAAGCAACTGGAGTATTTCTTAAAATATGATAAAAACATTGTTTTAAGAGCCTTAAAAATTCATATTGAGAAGTACCCAACGATGCGCGAAGAGTACACGCGCGGGATTATTCGGAATTTAGAAAGAGAGGGAATTGGGCATGGATGTCGAGGGGATGGTCGAGCGCTTGAAAGCGGCGCAAAAAGTTTGGCAGAGAGAAACCGAGCAGCAGCCGATGCCATCGGAACAAAAGTATGATTGTCCTATTTGTAAGGATCAAGAAATCTTGTTGATTGATGATAAGGCGGTCGTTTGTGAATGTGCTGCACAAAAAAGGCTGGCTCGGGTGATGAAGAGTTGTAATATCAGCGATGAAATTCAGCGCAAGACATTTGATGCTTTTGGCGAAAATGTGGAGCCGGAGATTTTAGAAATTAAACGGATGTGTGAGGAGTATGCAAGGGGACTGGTAAAGTATTATGAACGAAAAGGCTCGCTGGTGGGTGCACCGAGTCTGGGAATTTGTGGAACTTCCGGTATGGGAAAGACGCATTTAATCACAGCGATTGCGAAAGTGCTTTTGGATGAAACCAAAGCGCTCCCGGTATTTTTTAACTGGATATCTTCTTTCAAGGAATGGCTGGGTTATTACAATTCGGCGGACAACAAGGACAAGGTCAATGAGATTCGGGATAAGCTCTATCATGCGGATATTCTTATTATCGATGATTTGTGTAAGGATGGCGGGAATGCGAGTTGGGTGAATGAGATGTATGGCATCATTGATTATCGATATCGCAAGCAGTTGCCTATTATTTTCAGTAGTGAGCATTATGCGGAACTTGTTAATTTGCTGAGTGAAGCGGTATTCGGGAGACTGCGGGAAATGACTCGGAGTGCGAAGACCGGAAAGTATTATATGAAAACTTGTTTTGTTCAGCCGGATGAAAATCCGCTGAAGTATAATTA
>JAUNKE010000123.1 GCA_030532905.1 Peptostreptococcaceae bacterium | reverse complement strand
AGAAAGGAGCGTGTGATATTTTATGTTTCAAGGTACATTAATATCATACAAGAATCGTATGAACAGATTTTTGAAGAAAACGGCAATTCTCACCTGCTCTTTGTTTTTGTTGCTCGGCATAACCGCCTGTGACGACACAAGCAAACTCGGTCAGGATGATGCGAAGGTGCAGGAGATGATTGCCCGATACGAATCAACAGGAAAATACGAATTTGAAAAGGAAGTTCGTTTAATTAAACCGGATGAGAATATTATTTTTCCGACCGCCCCGCAAACTTCCTGGTCGGTTGGAATCTTTGATGATTTTGAAAATCGGGGAACGGATATCTTGGGTCATGTTCCTTTTGAAATCTATTCAGACTATGCGTTGACGGACTATGTTTACAGCGATCGAATCGCCATCAAGCGCGACTCCGAAACCGGCGAAATCAAAATCACACCGACGGAGGAAACGCCGATTTATTCACTCGACGGCTCTAAGACTTCCACCGTTACAACTCTTTACGGCGGAAAGACCGGCTGGGGACTTTTGAATCGTTTTTATGTCGTTCAATATCATGATTTGGAAACGAAAAAGTTGTTGGAAAAACCGAAAGTGCTGACTTATCAGGTGGACCACAGCGAAGATTCTCTTTCCGCTCCGCTTGTGAAATACGGTATTTCCGAAAACGGCGGCTTGGAGCTGAAATGGCAGCCAATCGAAGGCACGAATGCCTATTATATTGTGCAAGTACGCTATCGTTATGTAAAAGGAGATAAGGGATGGATTGTCAATTCTTCCGCGCATAGAATCGGATTGACGAGCAAGACCGTATGGAATTCGCTGGAGTTGTCGGATAGTCCGATAACGGTAAATCGGGATTTCAGGGATATTTTCATGGATACGGATGACGAAAAACTCCGCAGATTGACCGATTCATCGCTGAGCGTATTGGATGCAAAGGAAGACGAGGACAGACCGAAGGATATGTCTTATCTGGTTGTCATCGCAAAAGACAATACCAATTATTCCGCAATGAGCAATGCCGTCTATCATGACGACATCATTAAAAATCTTCCGTATTCAATTGCACTCAATCACTGGAAACAAAAACTTCCTCATGCAAAAGGTTACGGCATCTTCTATATCGAACAAGTGAAGAATATTCCATCTCAAGTTCCCGTTACCATGTGCAGCGGTCGAACAAGGATGATGCCGATCGAGCTGAAGCTTGATGAAGTGAAAGAAAAAGATCTATTCGGAAGACCTTCACTCCGCATTCCGATTCAGATTTCAGGAACGCCTTTTATGGAAGAGCTTACGGTTTTCGATTACAATCCATCCACCTATAAAGAAGATTTGAAAAAGATACAGGAGAGCATTCAATCGCAAGCTGCAACCGGTACGATATCCGACGATACGACCTATGCCGAAGCGGCTGAACTCGTGCTTAAATCCAAAGTGATTTCAAATACGATTCCGGAAGTCGAAGATGAAGTTTTTGCAAGCAATGCGCTGAGCCATTTTATCGCGGCGAATCTGATAAACCAAACGGATATTTTGGATTTGACTCAATTCCCTCAGGCGAGTGACCGCTCGGTATTTGCCGATGCTTATGCGGAAGCCCGAACGCAGAATCCGACCGTTCCTTTCGTCAAGGAACTGGTATTCTCGTCCGACGGCAGCAAGGTTGAAATCATCTATCTGGAAAAGGATAAAAAAGTAAGAGAACAAAAGCAACAGGAGATTCGAGAGAAGCTCAATGCCGTGGCGGAAGAAATCAAGGCATCAAACAGCGATGATTTGGACAAACTAAAAGCCATCAATCAATATCTGTGTGACCATGCCGAGTATGATTATCCCGCATTGGAGCGATTGAATCAGCGAATTGCACAGAAGCGTCCGCTGGATGACCCGAATGAAGCCGACAGTTTCACCGCTTACGGAATCGGTGTCAAAGGAATCGGCGTCTGCTCAAGCTACGCAAACTCGTTCAACTACCTGGCGCGCAAAGTCGGATTGGAGAGCATCGTCGTAACCGGAAATATCAACGGGCTCGCCGACCTCGGCCACGCTTGGAATGCCGTCAAATTGAATGGGAAATGGAAATACTTCGATACGACATTCAACGATACCGGCGGCGACAAGGATTTGTATTTCAATCTTGACAAGGATGACCCGATTATGACTGAAACCCATGTCATCGGTGACGACTATGTGGTAAAAAGTGAAATTCCAAACTATCAATAGCATAAACTGAAATGCTGAATTCTCCATCAATACTTTTGATTATGCTTTGATGATGAATGTAAAGCTGGAGATATTTAGTGTCTGCTCATTAACCGCGACTCAAAACAAACTCTTTTTTAAGCCTC
>JAUNKE010000044.1 GCA_030532905.1 Peptostreptococcaceae bacterium | reverse complement strand
AAAATAACTTATAGAAGTTGGTTATATGTGAATTTTTAATAGGATATTAGTATAAGGTGCAATTTATGTTTACGGGTAACAAAAAACCTGATTCCATGAAATCATAAAATCAGGTTTGCTTTCAACTTTTATCCGATTGTAATCGTCTCGTTTTCGTTCAGCGCTTCGACCACATCGTACATATTTCCGATTTCGCCGACTTTCAGCGCTTCCGCCTTCTCATAAAAATTCAGGCAGGTTCCGCAACTGTACACCTGTGTACCGAGCTCCTGTAAACGCTTCAGATGTTCAATCGTTTCTTCATTCACCGTACTGAGATGAATCGCCGAGTTGAGCAACAGAATTTTTTTCGGATAAGGCTCGGTCTGCGTCAGCGTGTATAAAAAACCTTTCATCAGTATTTTACCAAGCTCCTCGGCACCTTGCCCCAATCGCTCGCTGATAATCAGATAGGTCTTTCCGCCCGCGGTCTTTTTCTTTTCCTTGATTTTCGGAATCACCGCCTGCTCGGATGTCCACGCTTCTTTTTGAATGCTGATTGTAAAACTTCCGTCACTGTTGTCGGTCACTGAATAATCATAGCCGCCCGTTTCGGCAAATCGTTTCAGATTTTCGCGCGCCGTCATATTTCCGATATGAACGACCAGCTCCGTAATTTCCGGCTCTTTCAACGCTTTTTGTGCCTCGATGACCGGTTTGGGACAGTCCCAATTTTTTGCATCCAATGTTTTTTTCATACGACTTCCTTTCCGATAAAGTCATTTTAGAATTTAATTCCCACTCTCGATAAAATAAAGCTGCTCTCCTGCCAGCGCGCAAAACCTTCCGGATTCGACACCGACATGAAGGTGCTGATAAAACTCATAATCACATAACACATAAATGCCGCTTTGAGCAGGCCGAGCATGATTCCGCCCGCGCGTCCTTCCACCTCGTCTCGCCACAAAGTTCCCATGACGAGAATTCGAAGCATGACGGATACGGCAATAATAATAATTAAAAAGAATACGATTCGGTCAAAAGGAATACTCTTGACGACTTCTTCAAAAATGATGGCAGTCAAGTCATTCGACGGTTTGAACTGCATCACAAAATCAACAAACCACCCGTTCACCTTTGCACTGCGCTCCATAAACGCAGGCATATTTTCCATATACGGCAACAAATATTTGTTCGCCGCAAAGAGTGCTGCAAAAAGTGCTACCCATTTTATCGTTTGGTACAACACAACGCGAAAGCCCTGCGTATAGCCCAAATAGATTTGCCAAAGTACATAGGCCGTAAAAATGTAGTCAAAGCTGTTGAAAGATGTTACTGTTTCTTTTACAATTACTTCGTTCATACTCACTCCATTTTATTGGTCATCCGAACTTCACCCTTCATAACACACACCAAATAATCCCCCAGTTCAAAAACACTATCAATCTTTTTTGGATATTGGATTTCTTTGCTGTTTGTCCGAATAAAATCCTGACCAAACATTAGTAGATTTCCATGATAGATTACCATTTTTTCATATTCAATTTGAAAATGCTTTTCCTCGATTACCTCCCCTTGCATATTTATTACCCTTAATTTGTTACGCTTATCCAAAAAATAAATATTTTGGTCAATTTTATCGTAAGCAATCAGTTTTGCAGGAATTAACGAATCAACCGAAACAGTCGGCTCATTACCGGCTTTGCTGTAAAATTGAATGCGATTGACATCCACCATCGCAATTGTGGAGTCATTTTCGAACTGCCGAAAGAAAATCACATCCTCAAAGTTTTTGGAAAAAATCAGTTTGCCTTTCGGATTGTATCGATACATATAGTTGGTGAGTTTCGGCTCGATGCGATACATGCCGTGTACGGTCGTCTGGTTTTGCTCATTGATGTCAATCCATGTAATCGTGGTTTTCGGATAGGTCAAATCTTCAAGCTGATTGCCGTAAGAGTCGAACATAACGATGCCTTCGACGCCCGCTTCCGATTTATAATGCACGACAAGATTGCCCGCTTTGCCGGCATAGAGTTTAGACGGAATATTGCCCAGCGGCACCTGATTGATAAAATTGCCTTCCTCATCGATGAAGTAAAGCACTTTTTCGATTCGATTCAACAGATAGATGGCATGGTCGGAGGTCGCCATATCCCAATTCGCCAGCGCAAACGGAATGTCGAAAATCTCGCTGCCGTCCTTTTTGAGCAGACGAAGATTGCCGGAATCATACATCACCAAGCTGTCACTGAGCGGCAAAATCTTCATGCCCGGCGAATAATTGTAGTTGAATGCATATTCCTGTTTCGGCGCTTGCGATTCCACATAGCGCTCATAGCGCTTCTTCGTCTCCGGATTGATAAGTATTAGTACAAGCACAAAAAGAGCAAGTCCGACAAAAGATATGATTTTTGCCATTTTTTTTGCTCTTTTTTTCTTCTGTATTTTAATTTCTCTCTGCTTTTCACGCTCTTTGGCAATCTCCTGTTCCCGCAAAAACGAGTCCAATACCTTGTCGATTTTCGCCTTGTCCAGATTGACAACCTCCGGCGTGTTTGTCCCATGATGTTGGGTTTCATTTGGTGGATTTTGATTGTTGTCGTTCATATTCTTATTCATTCTTCAGTATCAATAATTTTTTTGACGGCATTGACCAAAGCATCGATATCTTCCTTCGTGTTGAAGGATGAAAAGGATGCGCGTATCATGCCCTGCTCACTCGTACCCATGCGACTGTGCGCCAAAGGAGCGCAATGCATTCCGCCTCTGGTTGCGATGTCGAATTCTTCGCTGAGTCGTTGCGTCACCGATTGTGAATCCAGTTTCCCGATATTAAAACAGATGACCGCCGATCGTCTGCTTACATCTTTGGTGCCGTAAATTTTTACGGAGTCGATGGTTTCCAATTCGGCAATCGCATATTCCAAAAGTTCCTGCTGTTTCTTTTGCAGATTTTCAACACCCTGCTTCAACACATATTCGATTCCGGCTCGCAAACCGACGATCCCCGCCGCATTGAGCGTTCCGGTCTCCAAAATGTCGGGCATAAATTCGGGCTGGTTCGGCGATTCGGAGTTGCTGCCCGTTCCACCGCGATAGACGGCGTCGAGATACACTTCTTCGCTGACATATAAAAATCCCGTTCCGGTCGGACCGTACAGACTTTTATGCCCCGCGCCCGCCAACAAATCGATATGCATTTTTTCGACATCGATCGGAATACCGCCCGCCGTCTGTGCGCAATCGACCAGAAAGGCAATCGGCTGCTCGCGATTTCGATTGATTTCGGCAATTTGTTTTCCGATATGGGCAATATCGTTGATGCTGCCGATGAGATTGCTGGAATGAGTCACCGCAATAAGCGCCGTACTCGGTTGGATTTCAGATTCGATTTCCTGCCAATCGATAAAACCGTCATGGTCTCCTTTGACGACGCTCAATCCGATAATCTCATCATTTTTTAATTTATAGAGCGGACGAATGACGGAATTGTGCTCCATCATCGTTGTAATCACATGGTCTCCCTGCTTGAGCAAACCCAATATCGCCATATTGAGTGCTTCGGAGGCATTCTTTGTAAAAGCGATTTGCAATGGATTGCTTGCGCCAATCAATTGGGCAAGTTTCATTCTCGCTGCCAGAATTTCTTTGTTGCTCTCGGTGGACATTTTATGTCCCGAGCGTCCCGGATTAGCCATCGTCGTTTTCATAAATTCACACATCGTGTCGATGACGATTGGCGGTTTCGGGAAAGTGGTCGCCGCATTATCCAAGTAAATCATAAGAGCCTCCTATTTTACAAATCGGTCCATCAGCGCCTGTATAATCACTTCCAATTCTTCTTCCGAAAAATACGAAATGCACAGGGTTCCTGATTTTGAATTCGGACTTCCCTTCGTATATATTCTGCATTCCATTGCATCTTCCAATTGGTCGAGTGCCGCTCGTAAAAAAATGTTGAAGCCGTGCTCGTCTTCTCGAAGCCTTTTGCTGTGTCGCTCCGCTTCCCGAACGGACATTTTTTCGTTGATGATTTTTTCAAGCAGCTTGATTCTCTCTTTTTCCTCTTTGATGCCGACGATGACTCGCGCATGGGCATCGGAAATTTTTTCATCAATCAGCGCCTGCTGCAATTGCGGGCTGAGATTCAACAGTCGAAGCGCATTGGTGATATACGGTCTGCTTTTTGAAAGCACCTGCGCCATCTTTTCCTGCGTGTAGCCTTTTTCCGCCATGATATGCTTGATGGCGGCGGCTTCTTCAATTTTGTTCAAATCTTTTCGCTGCATATTTTCAATCAGCGAAACTTCCATGGAATCGGTCGATGTGCGAATCAGCACATTGATGTTTCGACAGCCGGCGATTTGGCTGGCGCGAAATCTTCTCTCGCCCGCCACGATCGTGTAGGTCTGCTCGTCTGCGGTCGCCTCCACTTTGTTGTTGTTCGGTTTGACAATAATCGGTTGAATCAAACCGTAGATTTTGATCGAGTCCGCTAATTCCTTCAGCTCCGTCTCGTCAAATGTTTTTCGCGGCTGATTTTGATCCGCCACGATTCTGTCAATATCAATTTCGTATAATTTGTTCATGCTTTCCCCATTACATTAACGGCTCCTTGGAAGGCGTCCCTGCCTTACGCGGATATTTTCCGTCCGTGTTTTTTACCTTCTTTATAATTGCGATTTTGTGGTTAAAGTCGGAGAACGGGATTTGAATATCCAAAATGTCGATGAGCTCCGCGCCCAAAATCTTGAGTGCTTTTTTGCTCTTTTGTATCTCTTCGTCGATGGAAGGTCCTTTTAAGCAAATCATATATCCGTTTTTTTTCAAAAAAGGAAGGCAGTATTCAAGCAGCACCGGCAGATTGGCAACCGCTCTGGACAAAACGAAGTCATAGCTTTCTCTCTTGTCCTTTTGTCTGGCGGCATCTTCGGCGCGCTGATGCAAAATCGTCACATTCTGTAAATTCAAGTCATTCGTCAGTTGTTTTAGAAATCTCGTTCTCTTCTCCAAAGAATCCAACAATGTCAGTCGGATATTCGGTAATACTATTTTAACGGGAACGGATGGAAATCCCGCACCGGTTCCCACATCAATAAAAGTTTTTTGCTCATACTTTTCGTCGTTGAGATATTTCAATGCGACGATGGCGGATATGGAATCGACGAAATGTTTGATATACACTTCTTCAGGCTCCGTTATCGCGGTCAGATTCGTATGTGCATTATATTCTAACAGGTTCTGCATATAGCGATTGAATTGTTGAGCAAGGGTCGTCTTGGATACTTCGGATTCAATGCCCATCTGCCGCATGGACTCAAACAAAAGCTCATCCGCTCGCTCCAAAAAAATATCGGTCGTTGTGTTCATGTTGCTCTCCCATTCAAAAAATTTTTTCAAAGGTTTCACAATTATTATAGCACAAGTACCCCTGATATTAAAGTGTTAAATCAATCGTTATTGCGTTATTTTCCGTCTTTAGAATCTTGATTGCTCTTGTATTTATAACTGTTTTGTAATTCAAAACCAAAAAACAATTCCACGAGATAGCTCGTGGAATAAGATTGTTTTACTTCTTCAGTAAGCTATTCAAAGCAAACACATTCGGTGTGTTATCCAAACTTGCCGCCTCTTTATTTGCGTTCGCTGCTTCGATAAGTTCCGAGCGGAGTATGGAAATTTCTCTTGGCGCGTCAATAGAAATTTTTACTCGGTCATTGCCGATATCCACAATCGTGATGGTAATATTTCCATCAATCACGATAGACTCATCTTTTTTCCGTTGAAGAACTAGCATACTATACCCCCTTTGTGAATTCATGTAGTGGGTGTTTGAAGGAATATTTGTTGTTCTCCAGTATGACTTGTACCGCTTTTTTGCTTTCAGGGTTAATCACGACCGGACAGCGAAAGTTCACTGTGCTTTCCATCATCTCATCCTTTACTACACACACAACATAGTATAGCACTCCTTTTGTGTTTTCGTCTATCTTTAGTGTGCGAATTTCTTGTGGTTTTAATTCAGGTTTGTAGTCCGGCATCAGGAAAAATGGATTCATCAAAACGAAGGCTAAGTCTTCATTTTCTATGCTTTGCAGGCATACCATTGCATCCGTGCCATCCTCAAAATTCATAAGTGCAAATTTTTTGCTGTCCTCAAATCCGAAAATTCCATGATCGAATGTGAGAACCTCGTCCTTTGAGAAGGTTACCTCTCCAAAATATTTTGTTTTCATTTTCGCATTCTCCTTTACCTATGCTACTTTATGCCTCCGCTTCAAAGTTCGGGTCGGCACTCTTGGGTACATATATCGGACTTCCGATATATTCTATAATTACATCCGGTTTTTGTGTGATTGAAAATTCTATGGTTCCCGGAATAAATTCAAAATCTCCTTTTTGAATTCTCCAGTCGAAATTCAATTTCTCCATATCGTATTCAATCCGAAGGTCCGGCTCTGACCAACTGATTTCCGGTGGCGCTCCCGGAATTCTCGCCAAGGTAAAATCACCTGTCGGGATATCCATACTCATTTCAAAAATCTGGTCTAGGGCTTTTCCTCCTGAAAGTTTCGCATCCATAAGCATTTGCCCCTCTCTCGCTAACTTTGCTGTCGCCTCATACGCCGCACGCTTTCCTTTTTCCGCCGCTTGCTCTATGCTCCGCTTGGTCGTCGGTGCAATAGTATTTCTCGCTTCAAAAGTGTCGATTCTCAATTTGATCGGCTGGGACTCGATTCGAAGTCCGCCTCCCTCGGTACGACTGATGCTGAGTTCCACGCTGTCCGATTTGCGCTGAATATGCGCATTGGTGGTTTTCATTTCAATCGTGATGGGTACATTGGTGATTCTGATAAGTGGCTCCACCTGCCAAACCTCCTTGTTTTTTTCGCCAAATCCATCCAGCGATTATTTCATAAAATCTATAAATGATGGTTGAAGTATGCTCGTTCCGACTTTGAGTGCGGCATTGTACGCAAATTTTGCCCACTCATAGTTTGAAATCGCCTGCTCCATATCCACATTTTCTATGGCTACAATTTTTTCATTCAAGTTGATGCGTCCGTCAATCAGACGACTCTCGGTCTTGGATAAAAAATTGGACATGGTTCCTACCGATGTGATGGTGTCGATGATTTTGTTTCTCGACTTGGTGAACTCATCGGTGAGTTTTTTTATTTTCTCCTGATCAAGCTCCGGCTGCTCAAATTCCTTCGCCAATTTACCGATGATGGAAATCATATTTTTCTCGGTTCCATCCGCGGTCTTCCCGAATCCCAAAATGGAAATCGCCGGGAATGAAATATTGAGCGCGGTTCCTTCAACAACCTGTCCGTTTGCATCCATCTGCAAACCGAATCCGGTGTCGATATAATGTTTTTCATTTGCCAGCTCCTGCAACTTGAGCTGATCCGGCGGCAAGTCGGAGCTCACATTCACGCCGTGATAGCGCAGCGTTACCCCGTCGGCATCCAATTTGAGCGGCACTTCCAACGCATTGGAGCCGCCGAAAACAAATCGGTCTCCGAATTTTGTGTTGAGACTCAACAGCATCGACTCCTGCATTTGTTTGAAGCCGTTTGAAATCGCCTGTCTTTGCTCCAAGCTGGTCGAGCCGTTGATTCCAATCAAAATATCGGAATTGATTTGCTCCGCCATTTTGGAGACCTGCATGATTCCGGATTCTAGCGAATCAAACTTGCTCTGTGCCTGTTTGATATTCTCGATATGGTCTTCATTTTTCATATATTCTCGTCGAAGCTGAAATGCTTTGGTTGCTCCAGCGGGATCTTCCGCCGTCTTGCTGAAATTTCTTCGAGTCATTACCTTTTGTCTCGCATCGTCGAGATTGCCCATCGACTTGTTCAGATTGGAGCCGTAATTTCTCAAAATTGCATTCGTCGATATTCTCATTCTTACCTCCCTACAACACCCATATTGTTGATGATGGTGCCGACCGCTTCATCAAGCGTCGTCATCAATCGGGCTGCGGCATTGTATGATTTCTGATAATGTAGCAAATTCATTCCTTCTTCATCGAGTGAAACCGATGAAATCGAGTCGCGCATATTCGCAATTTCTTTCGCTACGGTTTTATGGTTCTCCATAACGGACTTGGTCGATTTGATATCCAGTCCGAGTACGGAGCCGATATTTGTAAAATATTCCTGATAAGTTCCTTTGAAGAGCGGCTGATTCGGATTCGCCTCATAGCTTTGCTTCTCGCTGATGGACGAAATCATACGCAGGATATTGTCATTCGCTCCTTTCGTATCTCCCGACTGCGAAGGCGTGATGCCCACTTTTCCTTTTTGCCAATCCTCATGAATCTTAATATTTTTTGCGGTGATGCCCGTCAAATCCGGGTCATTGTCATGACGACCGAAAAGATATCGCTGCTCAATCACACCGCCCGGTCTTTTAATCGCATTCAGATTGTTGAAAGTAGTCGCCACCTTGTTGGCAAACAGATTCAGCGCCTTTTCATAGTATCCGATGCCGCGAATGTTATCACCGCTGAACTCTCCGCTTTTATTGAGCATGTCGAAGGCGGATTTCATTGCGCCGCTTCCGAGATGTTCATAGATATCTTCTCTCGTCGAAGCCGGGTCGGTATCGATATTTTTCATTCCGAATTTGAATTGCCCCAATTTCGTCGAAGCCGGGTCGGTTTCTTTTTCAGCTGTAAATTGCGTTGATTTGTCGTCGTTTATCAATGAAATATCCGTTCCGCGAATTTTGATTTGCAAAGTATCGACAAATTTCCCGTTTTGGTCATTGGTCAAATATTCGCGATTGGTCGTCACATCGATGTTGATATAGCTTGCCAATTCGTCGATCAGCGAGTTTCGCTGGTCGAGCAATTCCAATGCGGGATTGCCGTGAATATGATTCGCTTTAATCGTCTTGTTCAGATTCTCGATATTTTTCAAAATATCGTTGAGCTTGGGTACTTCCACCTGCTGCAAATTATAAATCTGGTCATTTTTTACAACTTCGATTTGATTCGCGTATTGGTTGAGCATCTTGGTCAATACATCCGCGGAGGCCTTGACCATGTGATCAAACTCCTGATTGCCGACTTCCGAAGAAAGTTTCTGAAGCATGGTATTGATTTCGCTCAGCTGATTTTGGATTCCCTGCTTGGACACTTCATCAAAGATGCTTTCCAAGTCTTTGAGCATATTTTGTTTTTGCTCTGCGGCGCCAACATTTGCGATTTCATTTCTAAAACGAATATCCAAAAACGGATCTCGAATTTGAGAAAGACCGGAAGTCAGTACGCCGCTTCCGATATTTACATTATTCATCGACTTGTATCTATCTGTTCCCGCACCGACGGTCAAACTTACCAAGTCAAGTCTTTGTCTCGTGTATCCATTGGTATTGATATTTGCGATATTTTGTCCGGTTACATCCAACGCTTTTTGACTCGCTCGCAGTGCGAGTCTTGCGGTTGTAAAACCTGCAAATGTTGATCTCATATTTTCTCCTTATGCTCTTTTACTCGAAAATCCGCTCTCTTTGGAGCTCTGTGTTCCGTTCTTTTCTTTGAGTCTTTTGAGTATTGCTTCGATGCTGTATAAATTCGTTTCAATGGCGGTCTTTGCGCTGTCCGCCACCTGATTGAAATGCAGCAGCACATCCGCCAGCTTATGATAGCGAAGTGTCAACTCTTCTTTATCGTCACCTTCCAGCTTTTCAATAATATCTCGAAACGCAAGACCTTGAAGTCCGAGTGCGGTTTGAATTTCATCCCGTCGTTTTTCCAGTACACGCAGGCGCATGATGCCCACCTGTTCCTTTGCCATAAAATCTTCCAATGCTTTCAAATTATTGTCGGCGACCGCTTGGAGCTTTCCCTGCTCCAGCTCGGTCAATTCTTCAAAAAATCTTGTCATCTCATCAATGACTTCTTTGAATTTGCTAATATTTTCCATAACAGCTCCTTACTCAAGCCGTTTGAGATATCCCTGCAAAAGTTCCGGAATTTCTCTTAGGCTTCCTTGCCTTGTGACCGCTCCGATATTGTAAGCCGCCATCGGCATTCCATAAACTACCGAGGATTGTTCATCTTGTCCTATCGTGAACGCTCCGTTTTTTTTCATCTGGAGCAATCCTTCCGCTCCATCTCTTCCCATTCCGGTGAGAATGATTCCCACCGCATTTTTTCCAACCGCATTGGCAACCGATTGAAAAAGTGCATCGACCGACGGTCTGTGGCCGCTGACTTTTTCGCCCGGAGTGCAGGTGACGGAAAAACCGCCCGTCGCGGATTTCACCACGCGCAAATGGAGTCCGCCCGGCGCAATCAGAATGCGACCGCGCTGAATTTTATCTCCGTTTTCAGCTTCCTTGACTTCCATTTGGCAAATGGTGTTCAATCGTTTGGCATACATCCCGGTGAATCCTTCCGGCATATGTTGTACGACAACAATGCCCGGTGTATCTTTCGGCAGCGTTTTGACCACTTCGGTGGTCGCATCCGTTCCACCCGTCGAAGCGCCGATTGCAATGACAAAATTGTCAAGCGCGGATGAGCCTATGATTTTTTCCTGCGGTTTTTGTTGAGTTGGGTTTTTTTGTTCCACCTTTTCGAGTGTCGCTTTGACCATCTCACTCATCGCTTTGATTTCTTTGCTTGCCATAATTGCCCCTTACTGCTTGCGGTATGTGGCTGTCGTGATATAGTTATACCTCGTCTTGTCCCGATTGAGACTCTCTGAATGTCCAATCAAAAGATATCCTCCGGGATTGGAGTAGTCGTAAAATCTCTCCACGAGTGCATCTCTTGTCATTTGGTCAAAATATATCATCACATTTCTACAAAATATCACATCGAATTTTTGTTTGAATGTGATTTGATCCATCAGATTAAAAGTTTTGAAAATCACATTTTCTTTGATGTCCTTTGACACCCTAAACCGCCCACTGAGCACATCCTTTTCAAAATAGTTCCCTTTCCAATGACTCGGCATATTGCTAAGCTCCGATTCGTCATAGGATGATGTCTGTGCCTTTGTTAATACATTTTGCGAAATATCGGTTGCAAGCACTCTCGTGTCCCAGCCCGATTTTTTTCCAAAGTAATCCTTGAGTATCATCGATATGGTATAGGGCTCTTCTCCCGAGGAGCAACCCGCACTCCATATCGCCAGACTTTTATTTCTTTTCGTTCGCTCAAGGTATGGAAGAATGACCGTTTTGAGAAATTCAAAATGATTTTCTTCCCGATAGAAAAATGTATAATTCGTTGTCAGCTTATTCAGCATTAAATCGACATCACCGCTCGGTGCAGTGCTTGTGATATAGCTTACATATTTCTCAAAATTTCCAAACCTTGCCTCATTCACCGTCGATTGCAATCGGCTGACAATCAGTTGTTCCTTCTTGGTCAGGTCGATTCCGAAATTCGATTTGACAAAGCTTGTCAGCTTCAGAAAATCACTCTTACTAATTTCTTGCATGAATACCTCTTAAAAATTTACTTCTATTGTATATCGTCACAAATTCCTATTGGTTAATAAGCAATTCGCAGTCCAATATCATCAATGTTTCATTTTCGCCCAAACTGATTACGCCGCTGACCATTTCCTGTGCATTGTTCTCCGGCATCGGTGAAATATTCGGCAATGCGATATCGATGACATTGACTACGGTATCGACGACGATGCCGATGGCGATGCCCGCATATTCAAGCACCACGATGCAGGCTTTGTCGTCGTAGTCGATTTCCATTTTGCCGAGACGCAAACGAATATCCACGATCGGAATAATCTGTCCGCGCAAGTTGATGATTCCTTTGACATAAGAAGGCGTCATCGGTACGCGCGTCGGCTTGGCATTGGTGATAATTTCGGTGACATAGTTGGTATTGATTCCAAACAGCAGTCCGTCGGACCGAAAGTTCAGAAATTTTTCCGTATGGTTGTCAAGTTCCTGCACTTCGACAACATTTTCAATTCTCTCTTCCATCGTTCCTCCTAGTACATACTGTTTGACATAGCATACAGATTGGCAATGTCCAATATCAAACTGATATTCCCGTTCCCCATAATCGTGCATCCCGCTATGCCGGAATTTTTGATGTTATAATTGTTCAAATAGGTCGGCAACGGCTTGACAACCACCTGCTGCTCGCCGATGAGTTCGTCCACGAACAGACAATATCCTCGGTCGCCCGCCTCTACCCAAATCAAAATACCGTCTTCCAAATTCGTATATTTGGATTCGATATGATACAGCTCATTGAGTCGAATGATCGGGAAGAATTCGTCCATCTTCTTAATCATTTCTTTTCCGTCAACATTTCGAATAACTTCATCGGACGAAATTTTGAACGATTGACGGATATTGTTGATTGGAATCGTAAAAGTGGATTCGCCCACCGCGGTTTCCATTCCCGCAACGATGGCAAGCGTCAACGGAATCTTCAGCAAGGTTGTCGTTCCCTCGCCGAGCTCGCCCATCATCACCACCGAGCCGCCGAGCGCCTCGATATTTTTTCGAACCACATCCATGCCGACTCCTCTGCCCGAGAATTCGGTCACTTGGTCATTGGTGGAGAAGCCCGCGCTCATAATCAGCGAAATGGCTTCTTTCTTCGTATATTCACTTCTCGGCTTTACAAGCAGACCGCGGCTCTCCGCCTTGTCCAAAATCCGCTCGACATCGATTCCTTTTCCGTCATCCTGAATGCTGATGATGACTTCGCTGCCGGTATGACTTGCCGACAACACAATCGTTCCCTGGCTGTCCTTTCCGGCTTTTTCGCGCTCTTCCACCGATTCAATTCCATGATCCATCGAATTTCGCACGATATGCATAATCGGGTCACCGATATTATCGACAATCGACTTATCGACTTCCGTATCCTCGCCTTCGATGATAAGGGTCACATCTTTTCCGAGTTTTTTGCACATATCACGAACGATACGATTCATTTTTTGGAACACGCCCGCCACCGGAACCATTCGCAGCGACATCGCAATATCCTGAAGCTCCGAATTCAATTTGCGAAGCTGACGGGATGCCTTCGTAAAGCTGTCAAGTTTGAGCCCTTCCAAATCCGGTGAAGAAGTCACCATCGATTCGGTGATGACGATTTCTCCGACAATCGCCATCAATTTATCCAATTTGCTCAGATTCACGCTGATTAAACTCTGCTTTGCGCCCGCCGGATGCGAAGGATTGCTCGCCGCAGCCGGAGCGCTCGTCGGTTTTTGCGCCGCATTTTTGCTTGGATTTATCTCATGCTCCGCCGGCTTTGCTTCCGCCTTTTCTTCTTCCTGCTTTTCCAAAAGATTGACCAGCTCGTAGCCGCGAATATTCACCGAGTTTTGAATCGCAACCTGCACCGCATTTTTTTCTTCTTCATTGCGCAGCTTGATTAAAAATCCGTTCTCCAAAATCGATTGCGCCGTCTCCGAATTCGTTTCCACATCCGCCGGCTCGAAAACCGGCTCGATGCCGAGCTCGCGAATTGCCGCCACCAACATATAGGCGCGCAAATTCTCCATGCCCGTTCCTTCTTCAAAATGAACGCAGATGCCTTCTTCAAAATGCTCGTCGCTGACAGCCTGTGCCGCGGAAGCCTCTTCCTTGTCCGTCTCCGCCACCTTGCCCGTACTGATTTTTTCCAAATAATTATTGATGTCCTTGACATAGTTGTCTATATTCGGATTGAGCGGCTCTCCGCTTTCCAGCTTGCCGATTTCTCCGATAATATAGTCCACCGAGTGAAACACGAGGTCGAACAGCTCGCGACGATACTCGTCCTTAATCGTCCCCTTCTCGCGTATAAAAAAGAATAAATCTTCTATTCTATGAGAAATCGTCATAAGCGGCACAAAATCCATCATCGCCGAAGAACCTTTGATGGTGTGCATGATACGAAAGATTTCATTGATATGCTCATCTGTAAAGTCTTTGTCCTTTTCTGCCGATATTAAAATATCTTCCAACTGAGCAATCAGAGTATTTGTTTCAAACAAATACATCTCCAACATGGAGTCCATTCCAGTTTCCATAATAAACACCGCCTTGTAATTTTCTGTGTAACATGTTATATATTAAGTATCGGATAATAGACCAAAATCATAATAGATAATTTTAAAGGTGAAAAAATGGCGAATATACTCAAGGTCACGACCCCGCCGTCAACGACCTACAACAACACGATTAAGGGGAACCAAAATGTTTCACAGACCCCGCAAATAAAAAATGAAGTCAATCTGAATCGAATCACGCCGAGAGACCAAAGCGAAGGCGGTCAGGGGCTCGGCAAAAATACGATGCATTATGATTCGAACTACAATAAATTCTTGGAGAATGTGCAAAACAATATTCCGATGAGCGACATCATGCGCGAGATATTCGGCTCGAGCTTTGAAGCGCTCGTCAACGGAAGCGCCACTTCGCCGAGCATGGCGAAGGACTTGACGGAATTCATGGAAATGATAAAAATGGATGAGAGCGAGTTGCCGAAATTTGCAAAGAATCAAATCGACAATGCGGTCGGATTCAAATCCGCATTTTTTGAAATGTTGCGGGATATGATGAATCATACCGAGTCGATTGACTTCAAGGCGGATATTCTCAAATTTGCCAAAAGATACAACGATATGGCATCCAACCAACGCATTCTCGGTGAAATTTCTCATACCTTGCAGGAATTGTCCAAAGCGATTCCGCGCTCGGAGGGAATTCCGCTCGCACAGATGAGCGACGCGCTCAATTTGGAAGCCAAAAACGGCGACACCTCGATGAATTTGCAGCTGCTCAAAAACGAAATTCTGCCGCTGCTTTCCAAATATATCAGTCGAACCAACGACTTGGGCAGAGTGAGAGATTTGATGAGCCTGCTGTCCTTGAATATCTCGAGATACGAAAGCGGCACGAAGGAAGATGTGCTTTCCGCACTCAAAACCTTGACCCAATACGAAGGTTTCCAAAGCCGACTCGGCGGGCCGAGCGATGAAAAAATCGCCTTGCTGTTGGATAAGATGATGACGGACAAACAAAATGAGCAAAATCCATTTGTCGATAAGCTCGCAACCATCATCGACAAGGGGCTCAAAGGACAGGTCGGCTACGAGAGTCGTATGGCATTTGAAAATATGGCGCGCTCCATCCTCGTGAACGAAAGCGTCTATATGCCGCTCATCTATACGATTCTGCCGGCGGAAATTGCGGGCAAGCAGCTGTTCTCGGAAATGTGGATTGACCCCGACGACGGCAATCATTCCCTTTACCGTGAAGAAGACCGCGTCAACCGAGTCTATCTTCGATTCAATGTCGAAGGCTTGGGCAACTTTGACATGATTATGAATATGCAGCATGGCAAGGTGGATTTGCAATTACTCTGTCCCGACGGAATGGACAAGGATTTTCGCGAAATCAAAAAAGATATTTCGCAGATTATCGAAAAAAATAATCTCAAGCAGAACAATATATATGTAGAAAAGGGTACCGAAAAAATCAATTTGATTGATGTGTTCCCGAAAATCAAGGAAGGGAGAAATGCCATCAATGTCACTATATAAATCCGAGCTCAACAAAAAGGCGGTCGCGCTCAAATATGACGAAAACAGCAATGCCGCACCGATTATCGTCGCATCGGGCATGGGCTATATGGCGGAAAAGATTTTGGATGTCGCACAGAAGAATGATGTTCATGTGCATGAGGATGCATCGCTGGCGACGATTTTGACACAGCTGGAACTCGGCTCGCCGATTCCGGAAGAGCTGTATCATACCATCATCGACATCTATGTCTATCTCCTCAACTATTCGAGCAAAAAAATCGAAAAGTAATGCATCTTGTTCGGCTGTCCCGAATCGCTGCTGAAAATTTTGCGAGAAACTTATGCAGATTTCGAATTTTAACTGACCGTGCATACTGAATCACCGGAGCGGCAAAAGAAAACTTCGGCACTTTTTCAAAACAACTTCTGAAATTAAAAAGACAACCTATGTTCTCTTAGCGATATCGCTCTGAAAAAATTTTTAACATTTGAATTAAGATGATGAAATATCGGTATATATATTATATGTTAAAATGCCGAGCGCAGATTGTTCGTCTGCGCAAAGCTGTTCTTTGTTATGAATGGAGGTAGAAATGTCGGATTTGATGGATAAACTGAAAGATACCGCGGAGAAAGCAACCGATGCAATCAAGGATGCGGCACAGGATGTAAAAAAAGGAGCGGGCGAGCTTGCTGAAAAAGCAAAGGATACTGCGCAGGATGTAAAAAAGGATGCGAGTGACTTGGCGGACAAAGCGATGGACACCGCAAAAGATGTTGCGGACAAAATCGGCGACAAAATCAACGAGATTAAAAAATAAAAAAGAAAACCTGATTCGCATTTTGCAAAATCAGGTTTCTTTTTTTGAGAGGTTTTATTCGATTCGTACTCGATATGCTCGCATCGCATTGAATACAGCCAGTATCGAAACACCGACATCGGCGAACACCGCCAGCCACATATTCGCGATACCGAAAATGCCCAATGCCATCACGATAAATTTGATACCGAGCGCAAAAATGATATTTTGTTTTGCAACCGACATCGTTTTTTTCGAAATGTCAATCGCTTCCGCAATCTTGGACGGCTCGTCGGTCATCAGAACCACATCCGCCGCTTCAATCGCCGCATCGGAGCCGATACCGCCCATCGCGATACCCAAGTCCGCTCTCGCCAATACCGGCGCGTCATTGATGCCGTCGCCCACGAATGCCACCTTGCTTTTCTTCGCATCCTGATGCGCTTCGACAAGCTCCAATTCCACTTTTTCAACTTTATCCTGCGGCAGAAGTTCCGCATAGATTTGCGACACGCCGAGCTCTTTGCCGACGCGCTCCGCAATCTGTCGATTGTCACCCGTTAAAATAACGGTCTTCACGCCTTTTTCGTTGAGCTGCTCGATCGCTTCCTTGGAATCTTCTTTCACCTTGTCTTCGATTGTAATTGCGCCGACAAAGCGGTTCTCTTTCGCAATATATACGACGGTAATGCCTTCCTGCATTTCATCGATGGCGATATGATTTTGCTCCATCAACTTGCGATTGCCCGCCAACACAACTTCATCGTCGATGACGGCGCGCACTCCGTAGCCCGAAATTTCATCCACCGAGCGCACTCGCCCGACTTCCAAATCCTTGCCCGATTTTTTCATATACTCTTTGACGATGGATTTCGCAATCGGATGGCTTGAGCTCTGCTCCGCATAAGCCGCGAGTCTCAACAACTCATCCGCCGAAACGGAATTCGCCGGCAGAATATTCGCCACTTCGAATTGTCCCTTGGTCAGCGTACCCGTCTTGTCCATCATCATCGTCTTCACTTGAGAAAGCTGCTCCACATAGCTTGAGCCTTTGAACAAAATTCCCCGCTTGGACGCTCCGCCGATGCCCGCAAAGAAGCTGAGCGGTACGGAGATAACCAATGCGCATGGACAGGAGATGACCAAGAAAATCAGCGCTCTGGAAAACCATTTGGAGAAAGGCTCTGCAAAAGCAAACGGCGGAATCACGGTAATCAATACGGCAAGTGCCACGACGACCGGTGTGTAGTATTTTGAGAAGCGCGTGATGAATCGCTCCTGATTCGATTTCTTGTTGCTCGCATTTTGCACAAGCTCCAAAATTTTGCTTACGGTCGATTCACCGAAAGCCTTATCCACTCGTGCCTTGACAAGACCGGTCAAATTGATGGCTCCGCTCATCAATTTATCATCGATTCCCATCTCCACCGGTATCGATTCACCGGTCAGCGCCTTGCTGTCGATGGTCGTCGCGCCTTCAATAATCGTTGCATCCACCGGAATTTTTTCACCGCTTTTAATCGCGATGATATCGCCGACTTTCAAATCGTCCGGATTCACGACTTTCAAACTGCCGTCCGCTTGGACGAGATTTGCAAAGTCCGGTCGAATATCCATCAGCTCCGAAATCGAGCGTCGTGAGCGCGCGACCGCTTTGCCTTGGAAATATTCGCCGACTTGGTAAAACAACATTACCGCCGCCGCTTCCGGATATTCGCCGATGCCTATCGCCCCGAAAGTCGCAATCGTCATCAGAAAGCTTTCATCAAAGAATTCACCTTTCGCCATATTTTTGAAAGCGAGAATTACCGTTTGATGTCCTGCCAAAATATATGAAATCATAAATAAAATGCTTTTTATCAAGTTCGAAGAAAGACCCGCAACGGATAATTCAAACTTACTCACGGCAATACCCACTGCAAAAATCAGCAATGCCGCCACCAAAATTTTCGGACTGTTATCCGCGTGCTCATGCCCGCATCCGTCACCATGAACATGCTCGTGCGAATGATCATGCCCGTGATGCTCATGGGAATGATGTTCGTGCGAATGATCATGTCCGCAATCATCATGCTTTGTTTTTTGAACTTGTTTTTCTATGAGAAAACTTCTCATTGAGCCTGCCGATCCTCAGCCGCATCCTTCAATCGCTCGTGCAACATTTTCCGCTTGAGCGTTCATTGACTTGCTCATCACAACCTCCTACTCCTGAATATGCTCCATTCCGATTTCCAAAATCGTCTTCACATGTTCATCTTTGAGCGAATAAAACACATTTTTACCCACTCGTCTGAATTTAACTAAATTTGCTTTTCGTAATGTGCTGAGCTGATGCGAAATCGCGGATTTTGTCATTCCGAGTACCTCGCCCAAATCGCATACGCAAAGCTCCGATTCTTCCAATGCCCACAAAATTTTCGTTCTCGTCGGGTCTCCAAACACTTTGAAGAATTCCGAGAGCGTCGTAAGTAAAACATCATTCGGCATATTTTGCGTCACCTTATCCACGGTGACATTGTGTACCTTGTCGGTTCCGCAGCAGGTGATTTTTTCTTCCGGATCGATTTTTTTCTTTGTGGCTCTTGTCGCTTTTACTTTTTCATTTGTATCGACATTCTTACTTGTATCTTCTTTTAATATTGTTTTCTTTTTCATAAGGGTTCCCTTTACTTTTTATAGTTGAATGCGCATTCAACTGTTAACCTTATTATAGTTGAACGGACATTCAACTGTCAATAGCTTTTTCTAATTTTTTTCTTCGGATTTCCTTTCTCAAATGCCGTAATTTGAGACAAAAAAAGATTTTTAAGCAAATATAAAAGCTCCCGCTTTGAAAAATAAATGAAAGTCCGTATTTCAATTTTGAAAATGCTTTTTGCATTTGAGAAATTTGTTCTCAAAAATTTTTTTGCTTTCTCATTTTGTTTTGAAAATGCTCCTTCCACATCGAATGCCAAAGCGGATAAACCGCAAGGAAGAATTATGTTCTTTCCCTGCAAAGCGGAGAGCAAAGAGCGCTTATCCCGGATAATTTACAGCTTTTTTCCAATCGGCTCGGCATGAAATACTTTTGCGTCTTGCGATTTTCACTTCAACATTTACAAAAAAGTTCCCGCCGATTGACAGGAACCTCTTGGTAAATTTTATAATCCGATGCTTTTTAAGCATATTCCAAAGACGCACATTGTGAAAAAGTCGATTACAGCTCCGCGTATGCCAGCATCGGTCCGTCCTTCAGCACGGTAAGACTTGCCGTCTGATACAAGATCACCCCGTCGAATTGTGCCGAATATTGTTGCAGCGTTTTGCCGAAATAATCTCGAATCTCCCCGAGCAATTCACCCTTGCAAAATTTTTCTCCCGCTCTTTTACTCGGATAGAAGCAGCCGGCAAAGTCCGCATTTTGATAGATAATATTCTCCAAAACTTTTCCGCCCTTCACTTCTTCAATCTCTTCATTCAAAAATCCGAGCGAAACGAGAATGCGACGCACATCCTTTTTGTTGTCATCGACTTCCTTCTTGCTCCAGACACCCAAATTACCGCGCTCCATTAGAATTCCGGGAATCCCGATACTTCCCGCATAATTGTATGCACCGCCGCTTGCAACTTTTGAGAGCGCAATATACGGTACATCCATCCGTTTCGCCATCGCCAGCGATTTTGCACATGTATCCGAATCCGCCGCTCCCTGCGCATACACATAAGGAGTCAGCTCCTCATACGAATCGCCGCAATGCAGGTCGATAATGTAATCTATGCTCGGAAAAATCTCTTGACTGATCGTATATGCCATCTTGTCCGCGAGCGTTCCGTCTTTATCTCCCGGAAACACGCGATTGAGATTTTTTCCGTCTTCATAGACCATGCTGTTTGTTCGGTGCTCAAATCCGTCGGTATTCACCAATGGTAAAAGGATGATATTCCCGCTTATCTCCGCAGGCGAAATTTCGCTCGCCAGCTCAATCGCGGATTGAATGCCGACATATTCGGCGCTGTGAATTCCGCCCATGATCAAGACGGTTTTTCCGTCGCGCTCACCCGCAATCAATGTAATCGGCGATTTCACATCCGTGTTGACAAAAGAGATGAAATCCTGTTTCTTCTCGCCCGATGCGGCGAACAGATTCATAATTTGTATGCTCATTTGATTCCTCTTTTCAAAAATTTTATTCAAGATTGCAAATATAAAAACGGCTCTCCGAGTCAAAAATTTCCTTCCGCATGGTCTATAAAATGCCGCTTTGAAACAAAAGATTTTTTCTCGGATTCGCTTGTTTATCCAAAATTTTTCAGAACTGATTGGTACTGACGGCAAATCCTTCGGTGAGGACAGCCTTTTTGCAAACATTCATTGCCGAGTCGGAATGCCTTTTTAATTTTTAGTCTGCATTTGCCTTTCATTTTGAAGTTCTCCCGTAACATAGAAATGATGCCGAGAACTTTTTATGTTGAAAAGCATCCACCGAATTCAGATTGTAAAAAAAGTTCCCGCCACTCCCAGCAAGAACTTTTTCTAAACTTTTTACTCCAACGCGAAATTATTTCTTAGCCATAGGCTGTCCACAGCACTCGAAATCACAGCACTTGTGATCATGTTGCGGTGTGCACTCTTCAATATCCGTGCAGTTACACTCTGTCTTTACCTCGAATTCAAAGCCACAAGCTTTGCATGCGTATAGATCACCTTTTTTCATTTCGTTACAACTAGCCATTATTTTGTCCTCCGTTTATTTCTTAAAATTTATTATTACAGTTGAATGTATGTTCAATCGTTCAACCGTAAACACATTATAGTTGAACAACCCTTCAACTGTCAACACTTTTTTTGAAAAAAGTTTTTAATTTTTTTCAAAGAGTCTTGAAAGCGCTGCAAAAACTGATTTTCTTTCAAAAAAAATTTTGCGTTTGAAAAAACTTCCTTCGGATTTTCGACATTTCCATCTAAAAATTCACATGCTCATCATTTTCAAATCTCAATTTGAATTTTTGATTGGACTTCCGTTTTCATTTTGGTTTTGAAATCCGATATCAGATTCAATATATCTCTGAATGCAAATCAGAAATTTGGAGAACAAAAAATCCTGGGCAATCGCCAAGGATTTTTTGTTCCCAGTATATAAACCTATAAAAAAGTCCCTCTTTTTATAGACAACTCACATCGTCGCGTTTCGATATATACCCAATAAAACGGGCTTTACGCAGATTTGCAAACAAATTGTTAAAATTAAAAAAAACAATCTACTTTACTGTTGAGCGCTTTTTCAGCGCAGCATTAAGGATTGTATTTTTTGTCTTGCAATCACACTCCAAATACAAGGAAGTTGTTTTTGAAACACAAAAATATTTTATTGATGACCTACAAGAGCGACGCTTAATCTCAAAAAAAGTTTGATTCGCAGCCGTTTTCACAGACTATACGAATTCGATAATGCCTTCATCGGTCACATTTTTGACCATGGCGAGCGATTCGACGCGATATCCTTTTTCACGAATTCGGTCTCCGCCGCCCTGAAATACTTTTTCAACAACCGCGCCGACGCCGACCACTTTACAGCCCGCCTGCTCGGCAATCGAAATCAATCCCAGCGCCGCTTCGCCATGCGCCATGAAATCGTCGATAATCAAAATCCGCTCGCCCGCATTCAAGTAGCTCTTGGTCACTTTGGCAATATTTGTAACGCCTTTGGTAAAGGATTTGACCTCCGCTCCGTAATAGCGCTCCGTCATCGTATTGGGCTGCGATTTTTTTGCAAACACCGCCGGAATCATTCCCAGATGAATGGCGGTCACGACCGCAATCCCGATGCCCGACGCTTCGATGGTCAATATCTTATCCACTCGCTCATGTTGAAAGAGACGGGCGAATTCTTTTCCCATCTCATTCATCAATTCGGTATCCATCTGATGATTGATGAAGGAGTCCACCTTGATGATTCCTCCTTCGCGTCCGATACCGTCTTTTTTTATCCTTTCAATCAGCAATTCCATCCTATTCCTTGTATGATATTAATGTACCTTGAAACATAAAATATCACACGCTCCTTTC
>JAUNKE010000122.1 GCA_030532905.1 Peptostreptococcaceae bacterium | reverse complement strand
CTCCCCAAGCTTCATTGCTTCAAAACAAGAACTGATTGCTCGAATCTCATAATAATGCAAAGTCGCTGCATCTTTATACAATAATCCTTTGATGTATTCATCTTGTATCTCATCGATGGACTTGGGCTTATTTGCCAAAATGGAACTATACATCCGGTCGATGTTTTTGCGGATGATCTCATTGAGAGGTAGATGGATTTCTTTTAGAAATTCACAAAAAGCCAAAGTGTTTTCAAAATCGGTTTGCAATGTCATGTTGTATTGTTTTGCCGAGCTTAATGTAGCATCATCGTAAATCACTTTGATGTTGGACGGGTCATATTGGATGCAGTCGAACGAATGTTCCAATGCGCTCAAGGTATCTCTTTTTAAATTCTCATAAATGACTTGCGAATCTTTCTTATCGTCAATGACATGATAGATGCAATCATATTCCAAATTATCAATCACGCATTGCTCCGCGCTGACTAAGGCAAGCGGAATGTTGTAGTAAGCAAGTTGATTGGTAATCAGCTCAATTTCACCGATATCTTTGTTCCCGAGCAGCAAGGAGTCGATTTCATCCCGATAGGTATGCGGGAATTTTCCATCATCAAATTTTCTGCCGTGAAAACCGATTAGAAAGGCTCGATCATAGGAAATACCAAAATCAATTCGGTCGGTTTTTTGAATAATATGAACGGAATCGTCAAACGACTTCATCGTTTCGGGAAACAATCCGTTATTATGCTCATAGCACAAGTAAATTTCATAAGAGCTCGGAATCACTTCCAACATAGCGGACAGTTCATCATATAACAACACTGCATTGGCTTCGTCGTCATAAATGGAGCGTACACCCCATATTCCTTCCAAATCAACGATAATCAACAAATTCTTTTTCATGCGACAACCTCCCGTCTTTGACCTGATAATATTGATTGAAAAAATCTGAATGAAAACTGCCATGCTCTATTACAATGACCGCTTTGTCTTTCAGGTACTTATGTAATAGCGTGTCAAATTTTTCGCGAATACCGATATCTAAATTGGCCAGCGGTTCGTCCAGCACATAGAGGTCGGCTTGAGTGGTCATACAGCGAACCAAGTCGATTTTTTTCTTTTCTCCACCGGATAATTTGAGATTCTCATCCACCATTGTATCCAATCCGTTGGATAATTTTGCAATGCAGCTTTGAAGCTCAAAGTCTTCAATGATTTCTTCGATGGAATAAGCGTTTGTTTCATCATACATCAAGTTATCGCGTAGGCTCATCGGAAAAATCATCGGTGCTTGTGGTAATACATTGATGTTTTTGAGCACATCATCGACTCGAAAAGTTCCGGCATCCATGCCGTTGATGAGCAATTCGCCATGTTCCAGTTCATATTGCAGTGTCAGCAATTTCATGATGCTGGATTTTCCGCTTCCGTTTTCACCTTGTACCAACACTTTGGTATCTTTATCCACTTGAAAGTTGACATCTTGTAAAATGCGAACGCCTCGCGCGGCGAAAGAGCCTTCTCGGATTTGGATATTCTCGATGGCGGTAAGTCTTTGTTTCTCCACTTCGTTTGCCTGATATTTTTCCTGTTTGTCCAAGATATAGAACAGTCGGTCTAAACTGATATGATGCATTTGAAGCTGAGGGATGATTTTGGTCAATGCGATGATGCTTTGCAATGTTTTTTGGATGTAGAAGGATATAAACACAAAAGATTGCGGGTCTAATTTCCCACCGGCAATCAATCCTGCTGCCAAAAAATAGAAAGTATAAATATTGGCTTTCATAATCAGCTCAATCGAATATTGCAAATTCAATTTATTCTTATTCAGATTATCCACGACGACAATTTTTTCGTTGATGTTTTCCTGTAGAGTGCTTCGCATGGCGCGTGTAATCGGGGCAAAGGAAAACACATTATACACCGCACCGGTTGTCTTTTCGACAATCCCCAAAATCTTATCAATATAGTAGTAGTCTTTTTCTTTGTACGCTCGAATTTTCTTGGAGTAATACCAATTGACACAAACAATCGGAATCGCGAGCAACAAAGTGTATAAAAACCAAATGTTATGACGGGTAAGCACAATGACGATATACATCAATATCACAAATTCCGTAATGTAACTGAAGATGCTGTCGAGATAGCTCATCGGGGTGTAATAATCGCTGAGAAAAATATTGTTCATCTTGGACGAATTGTATTCCTCCGAGAATTGATAGAAACTGAAATAGCTTTTGTAAATGTTTTGTCGGATGCTGTTGTTGATGCGTACCATCAGTTTGGCGTAAAAAATATCGAGCAGATAGGTGAATAGGGTAAGACCACCGTTAAAAAGCACCATAATGAGCAAATATTTTTTGAACCGGGTAATATCGCCGGTCAAGATTGCGGTAATCATTACGCTGATAAAATAGTAGTCCAGCATACCGAGTACACTCAGTATAATGTAAATGATTTTACTGCCGATATATCGGAATCGATAGCCTGCTAAACAATCCAATGATTTTTTTACATAACTCAATTGATTTCTCCT
>JAUNKE010000043.1 GCA_030532905.1 Peptostreptococcaceae bacterium | reverse complement strand
AAGAATTGAATCAAATTATAGAACAATACTTTAAGGGAATTAGAGTAGAAAAGTCTATGAGGAAAGCAAACAAAAAACAAACTGAAGAGATAACCCTCAATACGCCTTTGCTTAAATGCGGTTTTTCTTTTAACCAAAAATTTCGAGATTACTTTTCAGCTGTAACTGGTGTTTGTCCATTTAAATTTAATGCCAATATGGCAACAGCTTGGCGAAAAGTAAAAGCCACAAATGATATAAGTTTTACGATTCAGGATATGCTGAAAGTGTATTACGGCGAGTCAGACTACGCTAAGTATGATCATTCAGTTTGTCAATGGAATCAATTCCTAAAGGACTTTTGCTCAGACGAATTTAGCGGCTTTTATTCTAATAAGTTAAAAGTTGCTGCTATTCTGTGGAAAGAAGTCAGAGATTCAACAAATGAAAAAATCTATTCAAGACAACTTTTGGATGAGTATAGATACAAAATAGAGGAATATCAGAAATAAACAAATCCCAGTTTGTCTAATTAAATAGAACAGTTTTAGAAACAGTAAATCACAAAGGTTTGCTGTTTTTTTGTTGCTCAATTTTCAAAAATCGTCCATAAACACAAAAAGGTACTTGACAAAACGCTCTCTGACGAATTGAATTGGACACTTCGCAGCTTGATGGATGGTGGAAAAGAATAATACACCAAGTGTACCGACCTCAAAAGTTAGAACTAAAATCTAGCGATGGGAGGTCGGTATTTTTATGGAATTTCTTTTTTGTTTTACCTAAATGCTTCCTATGATATAATGAATGAAGTTAGGAGAGATGATGGACTATAAAAATTTATATAATCAATATATGTATAGCTATCCGCACAAACGGACCTATTCGCTGATTGAGCGATTGGATTTGTCGGACTTCAAAAATGCTTTTGTCAATCGCACGATGGGACTTTATTTTCATATTCCGTTTTGCCGAAGCAAATGCGGATTTTGTAATTTGTTTTCCGTAACGAATGTTCGTCGGGAGGATTATTCCCGTTATATCGATGCGATAGAGCGACATTCCAAGCAAATGCGAGCGGAAATCAATTTGGAGCAAACCGAATTTACCTCCTTGGTGCTCGGCGGAGGAACGCCGCTCATTTTGTCGCCGCGCGAATTGGAGCGACTGTTTGTATTGGCGCAAGACGATTATCGATTTGATTTTGAAAAGCGATTTTCGGTGATTGAAAGCTCGCCGCGTGAAGTGAATCTCGATAAATTAAAATTGCTGAAAAAATGGCATATCAAGCGAATCAGCATGGGGGTGCAGTCCTTTGTCGAAGAAGAGCTGCGACTTTTGGAGCGGTTTGAGGAAAAAAATCAGACGCTTGAGGCATTGGAGCAAATTAAAAAATTTGATTTTGAGATACTCAATGTGGATTTGATTTACGGCATTCCGAATCAGAGCGCGCAAAGTTTTTTGTATTCTCTGCGCGAGTTGATGCGTTTTCAGCCGGAAGAAGTGTTTTTATATCCATTGTATAAGCAGGAGAATGCGAGATTGTATCATAAATTTGAAATGGATCATAAGCAACAGTATGCGCTCTACCAAATCGGGCGTGATTTTTTGAAAAGCGAAGGCTATCACCAACTGTCGATGCGCAGCTTTGCCAAAAAGCCGGCGCAAAATGCGGATTGCGGTTTTGAAAACACTTTGTCGCTGGGCTGTGGCGGTCGCAGTTATTTTGACAATCTACATTTTTGCGAGCCTTATGTGTCGGAAAAATCGGCATGTGAGTCGGAGTATCAGCACTATCTAAAGCGCGAAGATTTCTTGGCAAATCTGTCATTTTATGATTTGAATCTCGATGAGCGGAAGCGAAAATACGCCATCAAAAATCTGCTTTATCGGACGGGCTTGTCTTTGGCGGATTACAAAAAGCATTTCGGCGGCGAGTTGTTGCAGGATTTCGGGTTTTTGGGAGAATTGTTGGAAACAAAGGACTTGATTTGTCGTGAAGGACGGATTTTTTTAAGCGAGCAGGGGCTTGGCAAATCGGATGCCATCGGCCCGCTGTTTATGTCGGAGAAAGTGAAAGAAAAAATGTATGGAAATGATTTATTATCGCGGGTGGATTGATTTTTGCAATTTCTTCTGCTCCTACTGCCCCTTTGCCAAGCATCCGCCATCCCAAAAAATGATGGCGCTTGAAGAAAGATCGCTGCAAAATCTCAAAGCGCTTATTCAATCGACACGGGGAGAAGTGTTTTTGATGATGACGCCTTATGGAGAAGGGATGGTACATTCTTTTTATCAGCAGGCGGTCGCGGATTTGCTTTCGTCGGATAAAGTGGCGGGGCTCGGCGTGCAAACCAATTTCAGTTGGAATGTGGAAGAATTTTTGAGCAAGGTGGAAAAAGGATTGGAGAAATTGAGAATTTGGGCGACCTATCATCCCGAGTTTTCGAGCGTTGAGCATTTTGCACAAAAAATCAACAAGGCTTCCGAGCATTTCGCCATCTCCGCCGGCATCGTTGCGACGACCGACAATCAAAAAGAAATTCAGCATCTACGCAGCGCACTGAATCCCGATGTCTATCTGTGGCTCAACGCGATGGACAGGCAAAAAAACCGTTTTGATGAAAAACGAATTGAAGAATTGTTGCTGATTGACCCGATGTTTTCCTATGAATTTGCATCATATCGGGAGCATTTTTCAAATGAGGCGAATTTTGAAATCTGTCGCTCGTATGAGAATCGCTATGTCGATAAAAACAGACAGTCCAACCGATGCTTTTTCAAAAACAAGCAGGCGATTGCGAGCGATTGTCACAACCATCGGCTTTGCGATTGCTACTTGGGATATTCAAATTTCAAGCAGCGCAAAATGGTGAATTTTTTTGGTGAAGGGCTGCCGTTTCGCGTGCCGAAAAAAAGAAAAGTCAAGGCGATTTTTATCGACATCGACGGCGTGATGACGAGCAAAGACGGGCGGTTGCTGCCCGATTTGGAAGCCGTTTTGCGTGAGCTTTCCGATTGCGGCAGGCTTTATGTGGCAACGGCGAGAAATTTGGAATCGGCAAAGAAAAAACTGAATAAGCATTGGCGTTTTTTTGAAGGCGGAATCTTTTCCGACGGAGCGCTGATATTGGATTTTGAAAAGGAATTTGAGCGATATTATGCCATCGATGAGGCGGCGGATGCGTTTTTTGATTTGAAAGCAAATTCGGATTTACAAATTGCGGAAGAAAATTGCATATCGCAGCTCGAAAACAAAATTCGACAGGATCGATACAAAACGCATTTGTTACGCTTGCAAATGCCGACGGGTCTTGGAAAAAAATTGAAGATGGAGCAATGGCAAAGACGATTCTTTGATGCCAAATGCTTTTTACAACATCCGAAAGCAAACAAATGGCAAGGAATTCAAGATTTGATGGCTTTGAACGATTGGCAAAATGAGGAATTGTTTTTTATCAGCGACAATCCGCAGGACGATTGTGCGTTTGAACAGCTGAGCTATACGGCAACTCCTTTTCATAGCAGAAAATCGGTAAACCGAAGTTTTTACATTCTTGAACTCCGTCAGCTTTTGTTGGTGCTTGGGAAAAGGGATTAAATTATAAAATCTCTAGGAATTACCACATATCTTTGATATACTGTTTACAGTACAGGTTTTATTCATGGAGGAACTATGAAAATTATATGCACAAAAAATTATGATGAAATGAGCCGACAAGCAGCGAATATCATTTCGGCGCAAGTGATTCTCAAACCGAACTGTGTGTTGGGATTGGCGACCGGCTCTACCCCGATTGGTTTATACAAGCGATTGATTGAGCAGTATGAGCAGGGTGATTTGGATTTCAGTCAAGTCAAGACTGTCAATTTGGACGAATACTACGGTTTGCCGAAAGACAATGAGCAGAGCTATGCGTATTTTATGAGCAAGAATTTGTTTGACCATATAAATATTGACAAGAGCAATACGAATGTGCCGAACGGTTTGGCGAAGGATGCGCAGGCGGAGTGCGAAAGATATAATCAGGTGATGGAGACGCTTGGCGGAATCGATTTGCAATTGCTTGGCGTGGGTCATAACGGACATATCGGTTTTAACGAGCCGAGCGATGCTTTTGCAAAAGGTACGCATTTGGTACAATTGGACAAAAAAACCATTGAGGCGAATTCGAGATTCTTTGAGCGAATTGAAGAAGTGCCGAAAAGCGCGATTACGATGGGCATCAAAAATATTATGAGCGCGAAGAAAATTTTGCTCGTGGCATCGGGAGAGGATAAGGCGGAAATCATCTATCGGGTGGTGACCGGAAAAATCGAGCCGTCGGTACCGGCAACAATTTTGCAATTGCATAGTGATGTGACCGTCGTTGCGGATGAAGCGGCTTTGTCCAAAGTGATAAAAAATAATAAAGAACTGATTTACAATATGAAATAAGGGGGCAATGCCCCTTGTTTTTTTGCAATAACTTGCTAATCAAACTTTTATAAAAAGGGTAGCCGAAAACAAAATATAGGTCTATAATATAATAGGAAAGTTTTGGAAAAACTTTTTTTGTGTATTTCTTTTTATTTTAGTGATAAGCGAAGGACTTATTGTTTTCGTTTTAATTTCAGGAGGGAAAATGGAAGATCGTAATATTGCATTAGAATTAGTAAGAATCACAGAAACAGCGGCGCTTGCAGCGGCAAAATTTATGGGAAGAGGCGATAAGAACGGAGCGGACGGTGCAGCGGTTGAGGGGATGCGCAAGGCTTTCGAAAATGTGAACATTCGCGGAGAAATTGTAATCGGAGAAGGCGAATTGGATGAGGCGCCGATGCTATACATAGGCGAGCGCGTCGGAACGGGCTACGGTCCAAGTTTTGATATTGCGGTGGATCCTTTGGACGGGACATCGTTGATTGCAAAAGGATTGCCGAATGCGATTGCGGTTATCGCGATGGCAAAAAGAGGATGTATGCTCAAAGCACCGGATACTTATATGGAAAAAATCATCGTCGGTCCGGAAGCGAAGGGCGTGATTGATATTACAAAATCGGTAACGGAAAACTTGCAGGCGGTTGCCAATGCGCTTGGCAAACCGGTGGATGCGTTGACCGCTACCTTGCTCGATAGAGAAAGACATCAGGATATTATGAATGAAATTCGTGCGGCGGGCGCAAGAATCAAAGTGTTCAACGAGGGCGACATCGCCGGCGGAATCGCGACTTGTATGAAAAATTCCGGCGTGGATATTCTGTTTGGAAAAGGCGGTGCACCGGAGGGAGTTATCACGGCGGCGGCTGTCAAAATTTTGGGAGGCGATATGCAAGGTCGTCTCAGTCCGATGAGTGAGCATGAGTTGGAGCGTTGTCACGAAATGGGCTTCACCGATGAAGAAATTTCCCGCGTGCTTACAATGGAAGATTTGGTAAGCGGCGACGACATTTATTTTGCGGCGACCGGCGTAACATCGGGCGACTTTTTGAAAGGCGTTATCTATACGGGAGGCGGACGCGCGACAACACAATCGGTGGTTATGCGTGCGAGCACCGGAACGATTCGATTCATCGATGCAAATCATCGATTGGACAAGAATCAAATTTTGATTGATTTAATGAAAACATACGGAGATAAGTAACAGGAGAGATTATGAAAGAAGGCTTGCTAAAACTTCAAAACGGAACGGACATTCGTGGAGTTGCACTTGAAAATGACAAAATGAGTGTGACTTTGGCTCAAGATGATATTCGGGCGATTGCTCGCGGCATTTTGAAATGGCTTGTGCAGGGAGGCAACAAAGCGAATACGCTTAAAATAGCGATTGGTATGGACTCTCGCGTAACGGGCGATTGGATTCGTAAGTTGATGATTGACGAATTTACAAAGTATGGCGTGCATATTTTGGATTGCGCACTATCGACCACGCCGGCGATGTTTATGACGACGATTTGGGAAAATTATTCCTGCCATTGCGGCATTATGATTACAGCGAGCCATCTTCCATATTATCATAACGGATTCAAAATTTTTACGAAAAAGGGTGGAACGCAAAAGAGCGATATCAAAGAAATTTTGACCTTTGCCACCGAGCTTTACGAGGAAGAAGTATCGGAAGAGTTCAAAGGATCGGTGCGCGAAGTGAATTTGCTCGAGGATTATTCCAATTCAATCGTTCGAAGCATCATCAAGCAAACGGGGATGAGCAAACCGCTTGAGAATATGAAAATCATTGTCGATGCGGGCAACGGAGCCGGCGGATTTTTTGCGGACAAGGTGCTTGCAACGCTGGGCGCGGATACCAAGGGCAGTCAGTTTTTGGAGCCGGACGGGATGTTTCCGAATCATGAGCCGAATCCGGAAAACAAAGAGGCGATGCATGCGATTTCATCCGCCGTCTTGAATCATAAAGCGGATTTGGGAATTATTTTTGACACCGATGTGGATAGAGCGGCGATTGTAACGGACGACGGAATGGAAATCAATCGGAACAGTTTGATTGCGATGATTTCGGCAATCGTCCTTCGCGAGCATCCGGGCAGCGTCATCGTGACGGATTCCATCACATCGGACGGCTTGGCGGAATTCATCGAAAAGCATGGCGGAATTCATCGCCGATTTATGCGCGGATACAAGAATGTAATCAACGAATCGGTTCGCATCAATGCCGAAGAAGAGCATAAATCCTATTTGGCGATTGAAACATCGGGTCATGCGGCGCTTGAAGAAAATTATTTCTTGGACGACGGCACCTATCTGATTGCCAAATTGCTCGTGGAGGCGGCAAAGCTGAATCAAGAGGGCAAGAAATTGCAGAGTATTATCGCCGATTTGAAGCATCCTCATGAGAGTGTGGAATATCGTATAAAAATTAAGGAAGAAGATTTCAAAACATACGGCAACGAAATACTCGAGAAGTTCAAGGATTTTGCGAAAGCGCAGGGCTGGCAGTTGGTATCTCCGAACTTTGAAGGCGTCAAGGTAAGTTTTCCATCCGGCTGGTTGTTGATTCGAATGTCGCTGCACGAGCCGGTCATGCCGGTGAACATCGAGACGGATGTGCCGGATTTGATGGCGCAAATTGTGCAGCGCCTGAAAGATTTTGTAAAGGAGCAATATGGACTCGAATTTTAATCATGAACAAAAGCAGGAGCGCGCTCAGCGAGTTGACCAATATACAAAGGAAGAATATCAGGAGCTGATTAGCGGGGACAATGTGGAAACCGCGGAAGGCATCTTGGAGATTCTTCCGGACGGTTTCGGTTTTTTGCGCGGAGACAATTATCAATCGACGGAAAATGACATCTATATCAGTCCGGCGCAGGTTCGTCGTTTTAATATGAAAACGGGCGACCGAGTGTGCGGGGTGATTCGCGAGCCGAAAAACAACGAAAAATTCAGAGCCATCATCTATGTGAAATCCGTCAACGGAATGAGCTTGGAGAATGTGCTTGGACGAAAGGATTTTGACAGACTCGTGCCGGTCTATCCGATGGAGCGTCTGGTTCTCGAGAACGGGCGCGACAATTTGGCACCGCGCATCATCGATATGCTTTGTCCGATTGGAAAAGGGCAGCGCGGAATCATCGTTGCACCGCCGCGAGCAGGAAAGACGAGCATTTTGAAAAATCTTGCGAATTCGATTTTGAAAAACAATCCCGAGGTGGAATTGATGATTCTGCTGGTGGATGAGAGACCGGAGGAAGTGACGGACATTCGCGACTCGGTCAGCAGCGATGTCATCGCATCGACCTTTGACCAAGACCCGTCGAATCACATCAAGGTGACGGAGATGGTGCTTGCCCGTGCCAAAGGTTTGGTCGAGATGGGCAAGGATGTCGTAATTTTGATGGACTCGCTGACTCGTTTGGCGAGGGCGTACAATCTGACCATCAGCCCGACCGGTCGATCGCTGTCGGGAGGACTCGACCCGGGGGCGCTCTACGGACCGAAAAACTTTTTCGGTGCCGCGCGCAACATTCGGGAAGGCGGCTCGCTGACGATTATTGCAACGGCGCTCGTCGATACGGGCTCTCGAATGGACGAAGTGATATTTGAGGAGTTCAAAGGAACGGGCAATATGGAATTGGTGCTCGACAGAAAGCTTGCCGAGCGACGCATTTATCCGGCAATTGATATTTATAAATCGGCGACTCGAAAAGAGGAACTTCTGCTCGATGAGCGGGAGCTGGAGTTGAGCGTCGGACTTCGCAGATATTTTGGACAAAAACAGTTGCAGGAAGTGATGGAAGATATGATTTCCCTGCTTAAAAATACAAAAACCAATCGGGAATTTACCGAAGTGGTGACAAAAACCATTCTCAAAGATTTGTAACGGTGGAAAGGAGCCGGTTATGCATTTGAATTCATTTGAGGAAGTAAAAAGACTGACTTCCGAAATGGTGGCAATTCCGAGCATCAACAAGGAACCTGACGGAGAGAGCGCGGTTGCAAAATATGTATATGACTTTTACAACTCGCTGGATTATTTCAAGGAATATCCACAAAGAACCAAGATGTTTCAAACCAAGAATGATTTTGTTGTACGACATTCGACCTATGCCTATGTCAAAGGAACCAAAGGCGATTCAAACCGAACTTTGATTCTGATAGGACATATCGATACGGTCGGTGTCGATGATTACGGTACGATTCGGGAATATGCGTTCAACACGGAGGAGCTTCCGCAAAAATTGCGGGAAACTTTTCAGCTTTCCGAGAGCGTGATTCGGGATATCGAGTCGGGCGAGTATATGTTCGGACGCGGTGCGCTGGATATGAAATCGGGTGTGGCGGGTCACATGTTTCTGATTAAATATTTTTCGATGCATCCCGAAGAATTGGACGGAAATATCATCGCCATTGCGGAATGTGATGAAGAAGATAATTCCAAAGGCATAATTACGGCATTGGACGAATTGGTCGAGCTCAAAGAAAGAGAAGGCTTTGAATACATCGCCTGCATTAACTCCGACTATTCGACCGATTACAATCCGGGCGATGAAAATCGCTATATTTATTACGGAAGCATCGGCAAATTGCTTCCATGTTTCGCAGCTTTCGGCAAGGAGGCGCATGTCGGTCAGGCATTCGGCGCGCTTGACCCGAATCTGTTGATTGCAGAAGTGACCAAAAATATGTCGCTCAATACGGCGCTTTGCGATATTGCGCAGGGCGAGGTGACTATTCCGCCGATTTCGTTGAAGCAGACGGATACCAAAATCGGCTATACGGTTCAAACCGCATTGTGCGCGTTCTCCTACTACAATTTTTTCACGCATGGCATGAATCCGAGACAGGTGATGCAAAAATGTGTGGAAATCGGGGAGCAATCTTTTGAAAATGTTATACAATATTTGAATGAGCAATATCAAAATTTTTGCCGTCTGAGTAAGGTGGAATTCGTGCCGCTTCCTTGGAAGAGCAGAGTTTATACTTGGGAGAGTCTGTATCGCGAATTGGCGGATGCATACGGCATGGAATTTGAGGATCATATTCATCGTTTTGCCAAAGAGCTTCACGCCGAGCAGCCTGAAATGGATTTGCGTCTGTTCAGTTTGCGCGTGGTGGAGGAAGCGTGGAAATGGCAAGAGAACAATTCGCCGGCGCTCGTTTTGTTTTTCGGCTCGATTTTTAATGCGAGAATCGAAATGACGGGCAACACGCAGAAGGAGCGAAATTTGCTGGACGCGGTTGAAAAAGCGGTGGACATCGTTCGACCGAAGAGCGAGCGCAAGATAAAAACGCGAATGTTTTATCCCTATATTTCGGATTCGAGCTTTATGGCGCTGTGCGACGAGTTGGAATCTTTCGATGCGGTTGCTCAAAATATGCCTTCTTGGGGAACGAAGTATTTTCACGACATCGACAAGATACTTCAGATAAATGTTCCGGTGGTGAATATCGGAACTTTCGGACGCGACGGGCACATGTTGACGGAGCGCGTCGATATGCGGCATACCTTTTTGAATGTGCCGAATATTATTTACCACGCGATTCGAAATTTGTTGGATTGATTTTAGAAAAATAATGGGCGGAATCTTATAATCTCGCCCGTTTTTTTGTATAAAATTTTTACACGAAATGCAAAACGGAATTTGAAATTTGTAATTGAAAAACCGACATGACAGTCTTATATTAATCTCTATTATAAAAATAGTTGTCAACAATTTGTATTTTGAATAACCGTTCTATGCTTCCCGCTTTGTAGGGAACGGTGACCCCACCGTTCCGGCGTTCCATCGGAACGGAACAATTATTATTTCGTCTATGGTTTATTAGAGTTTAGTATTGATTTTTTAAAACGCTGTGCTTCTTCCAAGAACATCGGCTTTTTTGCTATCGATTTCAATAGACAAATGGTTGTAAAATGTGGGCGCATATAGTACAATTAAGGGTAAAGTAAAAATATTTAGGAGATAAATTTTGGATAGATTACAAAAGATTTTGGGCAATGAAAAAATCCTGCTCGGCGAGCTGATGAAAAATCACACGACTTTTCACATCGGCGGTGTAGCGGATATTATGGTGTTGCCTACGACGGAGCGGGAAATTATCGACATTATTCGTTTGTGCAACGAGCTTGGGAGAAGCTTTTTCATTCTCGGGGGCGGCTCCAATATTTTGGTATCGGATGACGGAATGCGGGATGTGGTCATCAAGCTGTCGGAAAATTATTCCGCTTACGACATAGAAGACAATCGCGTGCAAGCCGAAGCCGGTATTCGACTGTCAACGCTTTCGAGCAAGATTTTAGCTGCGAAGCTTACGGGTTTTGAATTTGCGAGCGGGATTCCGGGAACGGTCGGCGGCGGCGTATATATGAATGCGGGCGCGTACGACGGCGAGATGAAACAAATCGTGAGCAAGGTTCGAGTAATCGACCGTGCGGGAAATATCAAGACATACAGTAATGAAGAGATGCAATTTTCTTATCGCAAAAGCAAGGCGATGGAGAATGGAGAAATTATTTCGAAGGTGGATTTTACACTTTCACATGGCAATTATGATGACATCAAGGCGAAGATTGACGATTTGACCAATCGTCGAGTGAGCAAACAGCCGCTGACGGAATACAGCGCCGGCTCCATGTTCAAGAGACCGGTCGGGAATTATGCGAGCAAGCTGATTGAAGAAGCGGGACTCAAAGGTTTTTCCATCGGCGAAGCGAAGGTGTCCGAAAAGCATTCGGGCTTTGTTATCAACAAGGGCGATTGCAGCTATGCGGACATGGTGTCTTTTATTGAAGAAGTGAAGCGTCGCGTGTATGAACATTCGGGCGTGATGCTGGAAGAAGAAGTGAGGATTTTAGGGAAAAAATAATGAAAGCTTTTGCAGAGTACCATTCGCACACGATTTACAGCGATGGGAAAAAGACAATGGCGGAGATGGTGGCGGAGGCGCATCGGCTGGGTTACGAAATTTTCGGGATTTCGGATCATGGGTATAAACACAGCTTTTTCGGCGTGAAATATCATGAGTATCCGAAAATGCGCGACGAGCTAAATCGATTGCAGGAGCAGTATCCGGATATGAAACTGCTTTTGGGCGTCGAGGCGAATATTTTGGATGACAAGGGCACCATCGATGTCGATGATTATATTTTGAACTATGTGGATTATGTGATGGCGGGTTATCATTTCGGTTCCAAACCGGCGGGGGTAAGAGGACTTGCCAATCATATCAATAATTATAGCAAGGTCTTTTCGCATAAAGAAGTGGAGTACAATACCAATGCGCTCATTCATGCGATGAAAAATAATGACCTTTTTATTCTGACACATCCGGGGGACAAAGGGGAGATTGACACCATCGAGGTGGCGAAAGTTGCCGAGCAGACCGATACGGTACTTGAAATCAATGCAAGGCATGCACATCTTTCGCTCAAGCAATTGATGGAGGTCAAAGATTTGGATATCAAATTTTCAGTAGGTTCCGACGCACATAAATTGGAGCATCTGCCGCTTATTGCGGATGCGATTGACCGTGCGCAGATTGCGGGAATTGATAAAAGCCGAATTATAAATGTGAAATGATGGAGGAGAAATGAGATTTGTAATTGTGACGGGAATGTCGGGCTCCGGAAAGAGTGAAGTGATGAGCGTCCTTGAGGACATGGGCTATTACTGCATCGACAATCTCCCGCCCGAGCTTATTCCGAAAATTTTTGAGCTGAGCACGCAGTCGCAGGGAGGACTGGAAAATGTTGCGCTCGGCGTGGATGTGCGCGGATATAAATTCGTAACGAGCTGCAAGGCGTCGCTTGAATTTATCGAGGAGCAAAATTATCCGACGGACATTTTGTTTTTGGATGCAAATGATGATACTTTGGTGAGACGATACAAGATGACACGCAAAAGACATCCGCTGGAGGTCGAAGGCGATGTGCTGTCGGGCATTCGTAAGGAGCGCGCGCTGCTTGCGGATATTAAAGCGATGGCGGATTTGACATTGGACACATCGACGATGGCGGTTAAGGAGTTGCGCGGTCGGATTTTGGAAATTTTCAAGCTCAGCGAGAAAAAGAAAAATTTGACGGTATCGCTGACTTCCTTCGGTTTTAAGCATGGCATGCCGATGGCGGCGGACTTGGTCTTTGATGTGCGATTTTTGCCGAATCCTTATTATTTGGACTCGCTCAGAGAAAAGACCGGCGACTTTGCCGAAGTGCGTGAGTATGTGATGAATTCCCCGAAGAGCATCGAATTTTTGGATAAGCTGACGAATATGATTCAATTTTTGTTACCGAATTATGAGGAAGAGGGCAAGAATCATGTTCAAATTGCGATTGGATGCACCGGTGGAAAACATCGCTCGGTCACTTTTGTCAATTTGCTCTATGATTTGCTCAAAGACTCGGAATACAATGTGTTAAAAAATCACAGGGATATTGAAAAGAGATAGGTATGAGTAAAAAAGTAGTGGCTCTCGGCGGTGGAACGGGTCAGGGAAATATGCTCGGCGGTTTGAAAAAGTTTACCGATAAAATTACGGCGATTGTAACGGTGGCGGATGACGGAGGCGGTTCGGGTTTGATTCGAAACGAAAATCGAATGCTTCCGCCGGGGGACATTCGAAATTGTTTGGTCGCGCTGGCGGATATGGATCCGCTGACGGAAAAATTGATTCGACATCGATTTGAAAGCGGCAGCATCAAGAATCAAAGCTTCGGCAATCTGTTGATATTGGCGTACTATGAAATATTCGGCGACTTCGAAAAATCCATCAATTATGTGGGTGAGTCCATCGGAGCGAAAGGCAAGGTGGTGCCGTCCACGCGGGAGCATATTCGATTGGTGGCGAATTTGGAAAACGAGAATGTGGCAATCGGCGAGTCCAATATCGCGGCGATGGCGGTGGCTCAAAAAACCGAAATCAAAAGTTTGGAACTTTTGCCGACCGCACCTAAAGCAACCAATTCCGCGATTGCCGCAATTGCAGATGCGGATGTGATTGTAATCGGACCGGGGAGCTTATACACGAGCATCATTGCCAATCTGCTGATTCCGGAAATCGCACAGGCAATCATCGACAGTCCGGCGAAAAAAGTTTTTATCTGCAATATTATGAGTGAGCATGGCGAGACGGATAATCTGGATGCTTGGGGTCATTTCGAAAAAATACGCAAGCATATTCCGCATTTGACGGTGGACTATATTCTCATCAACGATGGAAAAATTGTCGGCGAGGTGCAGCAGCAGTACGAATCGGACAACAAATATCAGATTATGTACGACGAAAGTCAGCGAGAGAAATTTGAATCCATCGGCATCCAAGTGATTGTCGGGGATTATGTACGAATTACGGATATCGGTCATATTGTGCATGACAGCATCAAGGTATCCGAGGAAATTATGAAATTGTAAGTTCAAGTAGGAGGTAGCATGAGAGAGGAAGTCAGCGCGGGTGGCGTAGTCGTATTTGGCAATGCTATTCTTTTACTGAGAAAGTATAACGGCGACTGGGTGTTGCCGAAGGGCAGGGTCGAAGAAGGCGAAGAGCTTGTCGATGCCGCCAAGCGTGAAGTGAAGGAAGAAACAGGCGTCAAAACCGAAGTAATCAAATATCTGGGCGAGATTCACTATACCTACAAGGACAATTGGGACGATACGAAACGCGTTCACAAAATCGTGCATTGGTATATGATGAAATCGTCCGATTTGCATGCTCGACCTCAAAAGGAAGAGGGTTTTATCGACGCGAAGTATATTCCGATGGACAAGGTAGTGGATATGATTCGCTACGATGACGAAAGAGAAATCGTCAAAGTGGCGGTTCAATGGATAAAAACGGGAGATAATCATGTCATTTTCAGCAACGGTAAAAAATGAATTGGCTCGAATTCTGCCCGATGACCGAGCGGCACAACTCGCGGAGCTCTCAGCACTTCTGCGAACGACCGGTGCGCTCAAAATCGTCGGGCTGAATAAATTGGCTTTTTCCGTTTCGACGGAAAATCCGGCGATTGCTCGAAAAATTTTTTTACTTATCAAAAATTGCTTCGGCATCAATGTCGAAATTCAGCTCGGCGCCGGCAGCGGACCGAAGAAGTCGAAACTGTATCTTCTGTATGTGAGCAATGAGCAGGGGGCGAATGAAATTTTGGAGCAAATCGGCATCATTGAGATTGCCCAAGACGGCATTCATTTTTTGGAAACGCTGCCGAAGAAAATCATTTCCAAACAGGAGAGTCGGCGCGCATTTGTACGCGGCGCATTCCTCGGTTGCGGCTCGGTCAACAATCCCGAGCGATTGTATCACATGGAATTTGCGATTACGGACATCGATTTCGGCAAAAGATTATCCAAACTGCTTCTTTCTTATGAAATCACCGCAAAAATGATTCCGCGCAAAAATATGCAGGTGATTTATATCAAGGATTCGGAAAAAATTTCCGATATGCTGAGTATTATGGGGGCACATAAGGCGCTTTTTCACATGGAAAATGTGCGTGCGCAAAAGCAGATTCTCAACGATATCAACCGCGTCATGAATTTCGACACGGCGAATATCAACAAGACCATCAGCACGGCGCAGCGCCAAATCGACAGCATCAACTATATTATCGAAAAAAAAGGGATGAATTATTTACCGGAGAATCTGCGTGAAATCGCGCAGCTTCGATTGGAATATTTTGAAGAAAATCTCAAGGAGCTCGGGCAACGGATGGACAAACCGCTCGGCAAATCGGGCGTGAATCATCGGCTCAAAAAAATTGAGGAGATTGCGGAAAAGCTCCGAGCGGAGCAGGAAAAAACTAAGGAGGAGTAAATGAACAATGTATTTGATGTGCTGAAGGAACGAGGTTTCATCGCACAAATCACTCATGAAGAAGAATTGAGGGAGGCATTTGAGCAGGGCAAGCTCACCTTTTATACGGGATATGATCCGACGGCGGATTCGCTTCATGTCGGACATTTTCTGCAAGCGATGGCGATGCGACATTTACAAAATGCAGGACATCGACCGATTGTACTGATCGGCGGCGGCACAACGATGATTGGCGACCCGTCCGGTAGAACGGATATGCGAAAGATGTTGACGCAGGAGGATATTCGGGCGAATGGCGAAAGATTCAAGGAGCAACTGTCCCGATTCATCGACTTTTCCGATGACAAAGCGATTATGGTCAACAATGCGGATTGGTTGTTGGGCTTGGAATACATTCCTTTCCTTCGTGAAATCGGAACCGCATTTACGGTGAATCGTATGTTGCAGGCGGAATGTTACAAATCCCGAATGGATGCGGGACTTTCGTTCTTGGAATTCAACTACATGATTATGCAGGCTTACGATTTCTTGAAACTCTTTGACAATTACGATTGCGCATTGCAGCTTGGCGGGGATGACCAATGGTCGAATATTTTGGCGGGCGCGGATTTGATTCGTCGTAAGCGAGAAGGCGCAAAAGCATTCGGCATGACCTTCAATCTGTTGACCACCTCCGACGGCAAAAAGATGGGAAAAACGATGGCGGGTGCGCTTTGGCTTGACCGTGAGAAGACATCGCCGTACGATTTTTACCAATACTGGCGCAATATCGAGGACGCATCGGTGGAAAAATGTTTGGCATTGTTGACTTTCTTGCCGATGGATGAAGTTCGAAGACTCGGCGCATTGGAAGGAGCGGAAATCAATAAGGCGAAAGAAATTTTGGCTTTTGAAGTGACCAAATTGGTTCACAGCGAAGAAGATGCGCACAAGGCGCAGCAGGCGGCGCGAGAGCTTTTTGACAACAACAAAGGCGCGAGTGCCAACGCACCGACGCTGGAAATTCCACGAAAAGAATTTGAAGAAGGCATCAGCGTCATCGATGCGCTCAAAAAGACCGGACTCGTCAAATCCAATTCGGAGGCGCGAACGCTGATTACGCAAGGCGGAGTCAGTGTCAACGAAATCAAAATTACGGATTTTGCAGCGATGTTGTCCGATGAACATGTAAAAGACGACATCATTTTGATAAAAAAAGGAAAAAAATCATTCTACCAAATTAAGTTGGTGTAAAGGAGTTGGACATGGCGAAAAAAATAGTGGAGGCTTTGACCTTTGATGATGTGTTGTTAGTACCGCAGGAATCGAGTGTTTTGCCGAAAGATGTGTGCATCAAAACCAAGTTGACGAACAAAATCGAGCTCAACATTCCGTTGATGAGTGCGAGCATGGATACCGTAACCGAGCATGAAATGGCGATTTCGATGGCGAGACAGGGTGGAATCGGCATCATTCACAAAAATATGTCCATCGAAGAGCAGGCGAGCGAAGTGGATAAGGTAAAACGCTCGGAGCATGGCGTTATCACCGACCCGTTTTTCCTCAAAAAAGACAATACGATTGAAGAAGCGGACAAGCTGATGGGTAAGTTCAGAATTTCCGGCGTGCCGATTGTTGATGAGAATCACAAACTAATCGGCATCATTACCAATCGAGACATTCGTTTTGAAAGTGATTTTTCCAAGAAAATTGAAGAATCGATGACATCTGAAAATCTCGTGACGGCAAAAGAAGGCGTGTCTTTGAGCGAAGCACAGGAAATTTTGCGCAAAAATAAAATCGAGAAATTACCGATTGTAGATAAAAAAGGAATTCTCAAAGGGCTGATTACAATCAAAGATATTGAAAAGAAAATTCAATATCCGGATTCGGCAACCGATGAGAACGGTCGTTTGCTCTGCGGGGCGGCGGTCGGCGTAACCGAAGATATGATGGATAGAGTGTCCGCATTGGTGGAGCACAAAGTGGATGTCATCGTCATCGATACGGCGCATGGACATTCCAAAGGCGTGATTGAAGCGGTCAAGAAAGTTCGAAAGAAGTTTCCGAAACTGCAAATTATCGCAGGAAATGTTGCGACCAAAGAAGCGACTCGCGCGCTCATCAAAGCCGGAGCGGACTGCATCAAGGTCGGTATCGGACCGGGCTCCATTTGCACAACGAGAGTCGTAGCCGGCGTGGGTGTGCCGCAAATTTCGGCGGTTATGGATTGCTACGAAGAAGCGTCCAAACACAATATCCCGATTATCTCCGATGGTGGTGTAAAATACTCGGGCGACTTGGTGAAAGCTATCGCATCCGGAGCGAGCGTGGTAATGCTCGGCTCATTGCTTGCGGGAACCAAAGAAGCGCCGGGCGAAACCATTTTATACAAAGGACGCTCCTACAAATCCTATCGTGGAATGGGCTCTTTGGGCGCGATGGAAAAAGGTTCGAAAGACAGATACTTCCAAAAAGATGCGAAAAAATTGGTGCCGGAAGGTGTCGAAGGGATGGTTGCATACAAGGGCGAAGTTTCGGATATTGTATTCCAAATGGTCGGCGGACTTCGAGCGGGAATGGGTTATTGCGGAACGAAGAATATCGAAGAGCTCAAAACCGATTCCGTATTTGTCAAAATTACCGCGGCGGGACTTCGCGAAAGCCATCCGCATGATATCACCGTAACCAAAGAAGCACCGAATTACAGCACGCAAATCAGCGAGTAATTCGAAATGGAAAATTGATTTTGTAACAGAAAAGGGAGTTTATGGAAAAAGTTAATGACAAAAAAGCGATGGACGAGCTGAAAAAAGGATATGAAAAAGCAAAAGAAATGCTGCAAGACCATGATAAAATGGAAAGATTTTTGCAGAAGTTGGAGCAGAAAATCAAGCTGATCCCTTTTGCGGGTAAAAAATTATCCAAAGTTCCGATTATGGCAGCTTTAATCAACAGCTATGTTCACAAAGAATACACCGATATTCCGATGGGTACGATTATCGCGGTGATAAGCGCCTTGATTTACTTCGTGACCCCGATAGACATCGTGCCGGACAGCATTCCGGTTTTGGGATATTTTGATGATGCGGCGGTTGTAAAAACCTGCTGGAATATGGTGGAATCCGATATCAACGACTACCTGAAATGGCGAGACGAAAACAATCGCACAATCGAATTTTAGAGTCAATTTGAAATCTCGTCAATAAAAATGAAAAAATTTGAAACACAACGACAACTTGGCATTTGTATCATAAAAACATCAAGGATAGAAGGAGAATAAAATGAAAAACGAATTAGCCCTGATACTCGATTTCGGCGGACAATACAACCAACTCATCGCAAGACGGGTTCGTGACAACAATGTTTACTGCGAAATTTATCCATACCATTTGAGTATCGAAAAAATTAAAGAGCTAAATCCCAAAGGAATTATCTTTACCGGAGGGCCAAATTCGGTCTATGAAGACGGTTCGCCGAAAGTAGCACCCGAAATTTTTGAATTGGGCATCCCGATTTTAGGAATTTGCTACGGTATGCAAATCATGACACAAATGCTGGGCGGAAAAGTGAGTACGGCAAAAACTCGCGAATTCGGAAAAACGACAACCCATATCGTCAAAGATTCCGCACTTTTTCAATCGACACCGAAAGAGCAAAAAACTTGGATGAGCCATGTCGATTATGTGGAAGAAATGCCCGAAGGATTTGAAAAAATTGCAAACACTTCCGATTGTCCGGTAGCGGCGATGGAAAATGCTGCAAAAAAATTCTACGGCATTCAATTCCATACCGAAGTCGAGCATAGTGAATGTGGCGAAGAAATTCTAAAAAACTTTCTCGATATCTGTCAGTTCAGTCGAGATTGGTCGATGCAAAACTATGCAACCATTGCGGTCAATGATGTGAAAAATAAAGTCGGCGACAAAAAAGTTCTTCTTGCGCTATCGGGAGGCGTTGATTCGTCCGTAGTGGCTGCGGTGATTTCAAAAGCCGTCGGCGACCAACTGACCTGCATTTTTGTTGACCACGGCTTGATGCGCAAAAACGAAGGAGATGAAGTCGAAGAGGCATTCAAAAATTCCGGAATGAATTTTGTGCGAGTCGATGCCGAGAAAAGATTTTTGGACAAATTGGCAGGCGTTTCCGACCCGGAGAAAAAACGAAAAATCATCGGTGAGGAATTCATCCGCGTGTTTGAAGAAGAAGCGAAAAAAATCGGAGCAGTTGACTTTTTGGCACAGGGAACCATCTATGCGGATGTTGTCGAAAGTGGCGCCGGCGACGCGGCGGTTATCAAAAGTCATCACAATGTCGGCGGATTGCCGGAGCATGTTGATTTCAAAGATATCATTGAGCCGCTGAGAAGTTTGTTCAAAGACGAAGTTCGAAAACTCGGACTCGAGCTCGGCTTGCCGGAGTATCTCGTATATCGTCAACCATTCCCGGGGCCGGGACTTGCCATACGCGTGATGGGAGAAATCACGAAAGAAAAGCTCGACATTTTGCGCGATGCGGATTTTATTTTCCGCGACGAAATCGCCAAAGCGGGACTCGACCAAGAAATCAACCAGTATTTTGCCGTTCTGACCAACACCAGAACCGTCGGCGTGATGGGTGATTTCAGAACCTACGATTATACTTTGGCACTTCGCGGCGTTCGTACCACCGACTTTATGACAGCCGACTGGGCACGAATCCCATACGAAGTCCTCGACAAAGTCTCCACACGAATCGTCAACGAAGTCGACCACATCAACCGAATCGTCTACGACATCACCAGCAAACCCCCAAGCACCATCGAGTGGGAATAGGAGTAACAAATATATTTCTGCTATCTAACGGTTGAAAACGATTGGTTTTAGAGGTTTGAAAGCATAAAAAATTGCCTTAGTGATACTATTTTGCTACTAAAAAGCTGAAAATGCAGGTTCAAAAGGATTTGTTGAATTAAGCGAGCTTGCGAGCGATACTTATTGACCGAAAGGCAATAAGGTAAGAGATAATAGAAAGCCTTCCATCATTTTGGTGGGAGGCTTTTGTGGAAGCGGTGGGCGACAAATTTGAAGTTGTGAAGGAGGATAGCAATTATGATAGAGTTGAAGGCATTTAAAAAAATATTGGAAGAAAATGAAGGACACTTACCATTACTGACACTTAATGAATTTTTTTGTGGAAATACAGAGGAGGACTCCATTGCTCCGAATCAATGGGGATTTGGACGTCCAGAACTTTCTGAAATATGGGATATGCTACAGAAAATCGAGTCAATGCCTAGCATAGCATGGGTACGTGTTGCTCTACATGATGATACAGAAATCGTAGAAAACAATGGGACAGAAGAATTAATTCTTGCAGGAGATACCATCGTGATTTGTACAACTATTTTACCCGCGGAATTAGAAAAAATAGTAAATTGTGAAGGGTTATGTTCTGATGGAATAATTACAGCAAAGGCATCTGAATTAAAAAATTATTCATGTGTACCACAAATTCCTGAAAACTTTGCTTGTTTAAAAATTGTGTGGGACTAATTAGTAGCTCTCGGTTTATCTAAATCATCAAATGGCGTGAAGCAAAGCACATGACTTTAAGAGCTAAAAATCTTTTAGTTATGTGCTTTTTCTGTGCCTATTTTATTTCCGGCGGGACTTTGACTGACATAGAGTTATTAAAAGCGTTTGAGATTACTTTCTTCAAAAGGAACATAATCTTTTTTTAGGCTGTCGGGATAATTTGCTTTCCAATCTTCCAATGTGTCTCTTGTGATTTCCTTGTTTTTGTATTTTTTTGTAGCACATAAAAGAACGATAAATTTGCTCGCATGTATGAAATCCTTGCCTTATGATGACAAGGAACACATTTAGAAATTGCTTTCAAAATATTTCGGGGCGGAAGAACGGAGCTGAATTCTTGGATAATGGAACACATATTGGTCGGTATGGCAAAACTCGTATTTCATCCGGACTGTAAATTTTATGAATGGATGGTTGTACAGGTTCTCAAGGAGCAGGAAAGACAACTTTTTTGGAAAGATGACACTAATTGATTTGAGTAAGAGTTTTGTTTTATAAATTTCTTTGCTGCTGCACTGTGCAAATATTGAAGTGGAAATTTTAGGCAAAGTTCTAATAATGAACGAGTAAAGAGTTGAATTTGTACTATATCAGGATTTTTACGAGTTTTGAAGTTGTTGTTTTGATATTCTTTGTGATATAATTAAAATGATTTTGAAAAAGCTGTATGGGTTTTTATATAATATCAAAAATATATAGGAGAACAACTCTGGCTCCGAGTGATATATTGGAATTTGTGGAGGATTAGACATGAAAGATGAGAATGTTTTGATACCTGCAGATGAAACAAGCATCACAAATCGGATTTATATATTCGAGGAAAACAGGGTAATGCTTGATAGTGATTTGGCTGGTTTATACCAGGTTACAACAGGTAATTTGAATAAAGCAATGAAGAGAAATGTTGCAAGGTTTCCGAAACGATTTCGTTTTCAATTAACAAAGGAAGAATATGAAAACTTGAGGTCGCAAATTGCGACCTCAAGTGAAGATCATGCTCATGGAGGCAGAAGATATATGCCTTATGCATTTACTGAACAAGGAATTGCGATGTTGTCAGCTGTGCTTAAAAGTGAAGTTACGGTAGAAACCAGCATCAAAATTATGGATACTTTTGTTGAAATGCGTAAGTTTCTGCTCACGAATCAGGAACTTTTTTCCAGATTGGATAAACTGGAGCTTAGTCAGTTGGATTAAAAAAAGAAATAGATACGGGGAAGCATAAGCAACTGGAGACTGGCAAGAAACTTGAAGAAGTTTTCAACCACATTGCGAGCAATACAGAGGTAAAACAAAAGATCTTTTTTGATGGTCAAATCTATGATGCCTTCAGTTTTATTGTAGATCTAATAGGAAAAGCACAGAGTAAACTGATCTTGATTGATAATTATGTGGATATAAATAAGCTTAACATGCTTTGTAAGAAAAAAATGGTGTCGATGTGCTGATTGCAACAGCAGGGAAAAGCAGCTTAACAACAAAAGATATCAACAAGTTTAACGCTCAGTACCCGAGTTTGAGCGTAAAATCGACCACGGATTTTCATGATCGTTTTTTGATTATTGATGATACAGAAGGTTATTTCATCGGAGCATCGATAAAAGACGCGGGCAAGAAGAGTTTTGCGATAACAAAGATTGGAGATGGAAATCTAGTTCAGGATTTGATAAATAAGGTGCGATAGAACATGGCAAACTTATCGAAAAAAGTTTGAGAGATAATTTCAAATTGGAAATAGCGCCAATTCTATTAACCTTATAGAAATATGGAAGTTTTAGATTGGAAGTAGTTACAAAATAGGAGGAGCGGTATGATTTTTGTCAAGCCTACGGAGAATTTAACAGGGATAACAATACAGGGCGATTTTAATGATTTTTATGAGATGGTTGATAGTATTTACAGACTGTCCGCAGAGGATGAAGGGGATGAGTTAACAGACTTATATTTTGGCGTAAAAAGCAGATTGCTGGGAATGTGTTATGATATACGTCATGCATATATGGGCGATCGAGACATTATTTTGGAAGACAACGGGATGCATGAAGAACTCATGAAATGGCACAAAATCATTACGCCGACGCAGAATGTGTATTATAGTGTGAACATATTGTTTCCGGAGGCTATTTTTATAGCGGCATCCGTTCGCAAAATGTATTTCTTCTCATCTTTATATTACGGAACGAACGGCAAAATCAAGGAACAAGAGACCGGTTTGCCGTCATTTTTGTATTCGGATTATATCAGAGACAAAGCGAATTTGGACATTTTGTGCGCGGGAATATGGCAGGCGCTTGGGGAAGCAATCGGTGACGAAGAACTCGAAAAAATTATCAGGTTATTGGAAAGAAGTTATGAGTCCTATGTGAATTATGCGACACACTATATTGATAAGTGTAATATCGAGCTGATAAAGACGGATGTTAAAAAAAGAAAAGATAAATTGAGAAATATTACCAAGCGTATTATCAAAAAACAGGGAGGATATTATAGTATGGAGAATGATTTAAAATATTGGGCGGAGGAATACGATACGACAATATATGACTTGATACTTCCTAATCTTGAATATCCGGAAGAGCTTATATGGTAATTCAGGAATGTTTGCTTACCCATGTCTTGTAAAATTTGAGTACAACAATCAATTTTATGTTGCAAAAAGTTTAGAAAGTGCTTCGGGAAGTAGTGGAGGAGTTTTTTGGAAAGAAATTTGTAGCAAGAAGTAATCATATTTTTCAAACCAAATAATCCTGAAGTGGTTACTATCGAGGAATTTAAAGGTATATATTCTTAGTTTATGTATATTCTTGTTGGGGTTGTTTGGAATATGTTTTTGAATGGATATTTGTGCAAATGTTTGAAAGAAATCTTACAGACGAATTGTTTTGCGATATTAAATATGACGGAGCGATAAACAAATCATATTTTCAATTTACAATTTGCAATGTGATATTTTGTAGGAGAATCATATTATATTGATGTGATACCTCTAAAGTAGTGTCTGCTCACAAGGAATAAAAAGTAGATAAAACAATTCATTTTACAACCAC
>JAUNKE010000042.1 GCA_030532905.1 Peptostreptococcaceae bacterium | reverse complement strand
TTTAAAAAAGGGAGCTGCGGCAGAATGAAAAAATCTCATTCTGCAACAGCCCCTTACTTATCCGCTCAATTCAAACTAAGAGCGGCTTTCTTTTTCTTTTGCAACCTTATACAGATAATTTACCTTTCGAACGACGGAGACGATCGCATATCCTAAAGCGGCAAATACTCCGATATTCAGTAAAGTAAACAATACTTGCAACAAAGCGGTATTTGAATTATCCATAGATCTCCTTTCGCTCCACGCTCTCAAACAATCTATTATCAAAAACAGTATATCATAAAAGAGAAGGAAAATCAATCGGCGTAGCTGAGTCCGTCAAAAAACTCCATCGCGCTGACATTGTTGTAATCCAAATCCACCACTGCCCAAGATTCGAAAATTTGAAACCATCCTTTCGTGCCGTCCTCCGCTTCCAGATAACAGTATGAATGATTGTCCGTTGCGGTAATGCGTACTTTTTGAGGTTGAACGATTGCTGCTTGAGCATGTGGGTATCTTTTATAGACTCTAATCGGACTTATTAACTTATACTCCCGCTGTGCATTTGTAGGAACAAATTTCAATTGCTGAATCAGATGCACTTCGTTATTTTTGTTCAATTCCCATTGTGCATTTGCAAACCATGTTTGTAAAACATTCAAACGCAATTCGCCCTGAATATAGCCGTCGCCCTTGACTTGTGATTCAATATTATTCAAATTCAAGGCGGTAAAGGCGGTTCCGATATATTGCATATCTCCGTTCCAGATATAGAAATTACATTCGGGGTCAAAACTCGGCCCTTCGTTGTAAAACAGGATTTCTTTTTGTGTATCGGAACGATTGATGTCGATGATTAAAACCGATTCCGGAGAATTCGGAGGATTGCTGACGGCATAGTCCAAAAATTCAATATCCGCAATGTCGTTGACTTTCAAATCGCCTTTTTCGTCCATTGCGATGCGCTCCTTCGTCCCGTCTCCGTTCAAATCAATTTCAATCGATGAGCCGGACTGAAGAAGGATGTTTTTGAATTCTTCATTTTCTGCTGTGGATGAAGAATTTTGGTTCGATTGATCTTTCGGGATATTCGATTTTGCACAACCGAATATCATGCTCAGCATAAAAACAAAAATGAATATTAAAACTGATTTTCTCATCGCAACCTCCAATTCGAATTTACAAAAGGAGAGAATTATTTTTCAAGCTCCGCGGTGAGTTCTTCCAATTTCGTGATGATGGAACCGATATATTCGATGGTGTCCATCAGCGGTTTATCGGTTGAAATATCAACGCCCGCCATCTGTGCAAGCTCCAACGGCGTTTTGCTTCCGCCGGCTTTCAGCACTTCAATCCAGTCATTCGCCGCCGGTTTGCCTTCCTTCAAAATGCGTTGGCTGATTTGTGTCGAAATCGTCAACCCCGCGCTGTAAGTGTACGGATATAGACCCATGTAGTAATGCGGCTGTCTCATCCAAGTCAATTCCGCGCCGTCGATGATTTCCACCGCATCGCCCCAGAAATCTTCCAACACTTGTCTTTTGATGCGATTATAATCATTTGCCTGCAGCGACTCGCCGCGGTCAACGGCAAGATAGACTTCTCGTTGGTAAGCCGCTTCCAGCAGATGCGTTACGAAATTGTGGAAATAGGTGTTGCCAATCATTGAAGAAAGCACCCATCGTTGAAATCTCGGGTCGTCATTTTGCTGAATCAGATAGTTGGACAACAACATTTCGTTCGCAGTTGACGGAGCTTCCACAAAGTAGGTGGAGCATCTGGATTCGAAAATATTATTATGTTGTTGTGCCAAACCGAAATGTCCGGCGTGACCGAGCTCATGCACGAGTGTGAAGACTTCGCTGAGTGTTCCCGTCCACGAAAGGAGAATATAAGAGCCTTTTTTGAAAGGGGTTGCGCAGAATCCGCCGGTCGATTTCCCGATATTCTGTGCATAATCCGTCCATCGCTCATCATAGGAGCGCATCACAAGATTCGCGTATTCTTCACCGAGAACGGAGAGCGCGCCTTGCACATATTTTTTTGACTCCTCGATGCTTACACTCGGGTCATATTCCGGATCCAACGAGATTTTCAAATCCGCAAAAGTCATCTTATCGATCTTATGCACCTTTTGCAAAAGCTTTGCATATCGTCGCATGTGCGGTGCAAGATGTTTCGCTATTAAATCGATTTGTCGATTGTATAAGTCGCGAGACACCTGCTGACTGAAAAGAAGAGAATCAATGACGGAATCAAATTTTCGAAGCGTCGCCATCGTTTTTTCCATTTGCGTTTGTGCGCTGTAATAATTTGCAGTCGTGTGAATATATTCGCGCAATTTTTTTGAAAACGCTTCAAAAGCCGCTCGGCGCACCTTAGTGTCGGCAAGATGCTGATAATAATTTTCGAACAAAACATAGCTGAGCGGATAATTTTTTCCATCGACTTCAAAATCCGGGAAGGTGATATCCGACAACTTGGTCGTTCCATAACCTTCATACGGCAAATCGAGTATCGGCTCAAGCGTTGCCAACAATTCCTCACATTCTGCGGAAAGTCGATGCTTCTTCTTCTCTTTTAGAAGCTTCAGATATACTTTGAATTCGTCGGTTTTTTGGATGGACTCCTCCATGATTTCGTCCGGAAGTTCCAACAATTCGGATTCGACAAATTTCAGCTTGCTCATTATCTCCGACATGTCCACGGATGTTTTGTTCATTCGCTTGCGATTGCTTTCATCCGTCATATCGACGCTTTGCGCCAGGCTGGCGTAATTATAGATATGGTTGATGTGGACATTAACTTCCGCATACGCTTGGAGCAATGCCAATACGGTATCCGAATCCTTAATTTTATTTTTGTACTTATCCACCAACTCGTCGGTTTTTGTACGAAGTTGTTTCCATGCACTTTCAAATTCTTCTTCGTTCTTAAAAATTCTGCTCAAATCCCATGTCAGCTCGATGGGGATTTCACTTCTTTTTTTCAATGCTTCACTCATAAAATACCTTTCATTTTCAATTAATTTTCATTCAATTTGTTTTTGGAATTTATTTCTTTTCTGAACATCGTCCCATAGAATTGCCAAAAAATTTTTCTTAAAGGACTCCGATTGTTCGTTTTTGTGTTCAATTTTTCCAAGCAACTTCATCATAGGTTGCAAATAAATTGCACTCGCGGACTTGATTCGTTACGAATTTTTCTCAATTCATTTCAAACCGCCGTTAAGACAAGTTTGAAAACGCGAATTTCAATGGCAATATCCGACGGGCTAGCACTCGTTTTTGAAACCCTGTTGCTTCAAACTGTCATAGACTTTCGGATAATATACTTTGGAATAGACCTGCTTCACTCTGTCCGACCAACAGGAGCTGTCCTGTCCGCCGCTTCGCTCCATCATATATCGGCGAATCGTTTCGTCATATTCCGCTACGGCTGAATCCGTATCCGCATTGTAGGTCTCATCGGACACGACGACATCATAAGGAAGTCTCGGCTTGAGCGGCTGCTCGGTTGCCCCCACGCCGATGCACATACCCAAAACCGGATACACATATTTCGGGAGATTGAGCAATTTTATCATTTCGTAAGGCTCATTTCGAATCGCACCGATTGGAACAATCGCATAGCCTAAAGATTCCGCCGCATTCATCGCATTGCCGAATGCCAATCCGACATCGACGGAACCGACCATGATGGCTTCAATCGAGTTGATATTCTTAAACTCTATCCCCGCTTTTTCAAGCTGTTTCGCCGCGCGATGATAATCCATTACAAATACAAGAAATACGGATGCCTTTGAAATCCATTCCTGGCCGCCTGTAAGCTCCGCGATTCTATCTTTCTTCGCCTGATCCTTCACAACGATGACGCTCCATTGTTGACCGTTGATGGAAGACGGAGCGTGAATCGCCGATTTCAATATGGTTTGCAAATCTTCATCGCGAACCGGTTCACCGGTGTAGCTTCGAATGCTGCGATGACTTTGTATATTTTTAATAACTTCGTTCATAAATCCTCCTTAATTTATACTTTTAATCTTATATTCCCAAAATCAAGAGACAATAAGCAAATCCGCACTTTTTTGTCGGTGTAAAAAAATGTAATGATTTTTTGAAACAAGTCGAAATTATTATAAAGATAGTTAGGGGGTTCTTATGGAAAATATAAAGAGAATACTCACGACGCTATTGATACTGATATTATCGGTATTATCTGTGTCGCAAAGTGTCATATATTCAGATGCATCAAGTGGAAGAAATATAGCTTCTATTGTTAGGGATGTGTATATAACGGAACCGTCAGGAAATTCAAAACGGGATGGGCAGACTTTTGAAAACTATGCAAATGTAAAATTGTGGGTTGATTTTCAAGCTTCGGGGAAAAATGTTCAGCCGAACGACTATTTTCAACTGACGATTCCTGATGAGATAGCTCTGCAAGGAAATGAACAAAAAGCCTTCGAAATCAAAAATAAGAGCGGGATTACAATTGCCAATGGAAAAATTGGAAAAGACAGCAACAATAACCAAGTGCTGAGAGTTACCTTCACGAATTCGGTCGCTCAGGTATCCGTGGATGATGGAAAGTTATATATTGAAGCAACTGCACGAAAGAATCTTACTTCACAATTGGGGGAGTTGCCTGTTGCATTAAAATTTGATCTACTTGGTGGGAGAAGCGTTACTCAGAATATAAAACTTTTTTTTTAGAGCTGTCAACAAAGATCAGATTTTTGACCATACATCATTATTAAGAAATGATAAAACACCGAAAGACATGATTTATTGGGCAATGAATATCAATATTGCACAAAGAGAATTAAAAAATGTTCGGATTCGAGCAAGGATACAGGGAGAAAAGTTTGTTGAACTCAATAATAATCTAATTCAAGCAACCTATATGTCTTTTAATGCGAACGGTTCTCAAAATTGGGACAATGGTTATCACGCATCTTTTCCGGATGCCAAGGCACAAAAGATAAACGATGGAAAAGAATTATTGATCGAGCTCGGTGATTTGAAAGGCGTTACATTAAACCAAAAATCGGGAGATGTAACAACGATAGGAACAGTTCGATCGGTTCTGATTTTATATCAATCCAACTATGAACCGACAATAACTGCAGTCAACACCGTTACATTTGAAGCGGATGGCATCGAGCCAATCGAAATCACTCGCGTTCGAAACGCAGTCGGTGCCGGTGGCGGAGTGAACACAAACAATTATGGAAACATCCTCATTGCGAATAAGGATGGGAATAATTTTTTGACGGGCGGAGAATTTAGAATTACCAAACTGAATGACAATTCCATAGTTAAACAAGTCACAATTACAGAAAAGGATGTCAAACATGCTGCCTTTGTTCCAAGTGGAACTTATAGAATAGAACAGATTAAAGCGCCGGATGGTTACAAAATTGCTCAATCTATAGAAATTCCGCTCGGAAATGAAGAGACCAAAACAGTTACTTTCAAAAATGAAAGAAAAAAAGGGAAAATCAGAATTACAAGCAAAGATGCAAATGGTATGCTCGTATCCGGAGCAAAATTTGAACTACTCGTAGAAAGCAGTGGAATTAGTAAACAAGAAAACATTCAAGTGACTGAGGTGAACGGGAAATTATTGGAGAACATTCCTTATGGAACATATGAAATAAAAATGACCACAGTGGCGAGTGGATTTCGAGCAGAAACAACTCAGATTAGGGTAGTGGTAAACGATGAAACCACTCCGGCAGAGGCAAATTTTGTTAGCAGACGAGAAGTAGGGAGTATTGAAGTCAAATCGATTGATAGGGAAAGTGCCCGTCTTATTGAAGGGGTGGAGTATGAATTATTATTAAAGAACACCATGATTCCTTACACCAATATTTCATTCACAAAGCAAAGTAATGGAAATCTACTGGCATCCGATGTGCCGACAGGAAATTATATTATTCGACAAAAGACTTACCCGATGGAATATAAACGGGTTGATGGACAACCGATTGAGATTTTCAGCAATCAAAAAACCAATGTAACTTTTGTAAATGAGCTCAAGAAGGAGAATCTAACCATCACCCTTCAAGATGAAAATCGACAACCGATTTCAGGAGCAAGATTTGAGATTTTCAAAGTGGATGAAAGTACGAGAACATCTGTAGAGACATCCGTAGGAATCGAAACTACGGATATTGCCGGCAAAGTTATACAAAATTTGTCGTATGGAAAATATAAAGTTCGTCAGACAATCACTTTGGATAAGTACGAGATTGCCAATCCGGCAGAGCAAGCCATAACTTTGAATGCGAATAATAAAGACTTGACTTTTACGAATGAGACTAAAAAAGGAACTCTGAAAATCACGGTTAAGAATCAACAAGGACAAGTGTTGAACGCTTTGGCGGATATTACACAAAACGGACGAAAAATCAGAGAAAACATCCGCGTGGAAAATGGAGAAGCGAGCGTTCTTTTGCCAAGTGGAGACTATATTGTCGTGCAGAAAGAAGTGGAAGGGTACAATTTACCTTCATCTCAAAATGTTACAATAGGCTATAATCAGGAGGGGATTGTCAATTTCATCAATCAGTTGAAACCCGACAGGGTAAAAATAATTCTTGTCGGCAAAGAAAAAGAGTCGGATATCCAAAAAGAAGCGCTGCAAAATATTGAATTGAAAATTGCCGATGATAACAACTTTTCAAGAATAATTAGAACTGAAGCGGATGGAGCGGCAAGTATCGAACTGAATCCCGGAACTTACACCATTACGCAAATAAGTGAGCATCCTCATTATGATAAGTCTCAACAAGCGTCGTTGATTGTGGAAGGCGGCGGAAAAAAACGCATGGTTGAAATCATCAATATAAGAAAAAAGAGGAATCTAACCATCACCCTTCAAGATGAAAATCGACAGCCGATTGTAGGAGCAAGATTTGAAATTTTCAAAGTGGATGAAAGTACGGGAACATCTGTAGAGACATCCGTAGGAAGCGGAACGACGGATATTGCCGGCAAAGCTATACAAAATTTGTCGTATGGAAAATATAAAGTTCGTCAGACAAGCACTTTGGATAAGTACGAGATTGCCAATCCGGCAGAGCAAACCATAACTTTGAATGCAAATAATAAAGATTTGACTTTTACGAATGAGACTAAAAAAGGGAATCTAACCATCGCCCTTGAAGATGAAAACCAAAATCCGATTGTAGGAGCAAGATTTGAGATTTTCAAAGTGGATGAAAGTACGGGAACATCTGTAGAGACATCCGTAGGAATCGGAACGACGGATATTGCCGGCAAAGCTATACAAAATTTGTCGTATGGAAAATATAAAGTTCGTCAGACAAGCACTTTGGATAAGTACGAGATTGCCAATCCGGCAGAGCAAACCATAACTTTGAATGCAAATAATAAAGATTTGACTTTTACGAATGAGACTAAAAAAGGGAATCTAACCATCGCCCTTGAAGATGAAAACCAAAATCCGATTGTAGGAGCAAGATTTGAGATTTTCAAAGTGGATGAAAGTACGGGAACATCTGTAGAGACATCTGTAGGAGATGGAACGACGGATGATATCGGCAAGATCACAAAAACTTTGCCGTATGGAAAGTATAAAGTTCGTCAGATGAGCACTTTGGATAAGCATATAGTTGAAATTGATGATAAGGAAGTAACGATTGACAACAACAATAATGATCCATTGCTACAATTTGTAAATATAAAACTGTCGGATTCAAACAATAATGCAGGAGGAACAGGTGGTGGCAACGGCTCGAGCAATGACGGTCAAGGGAATCAAAACGGAGGAGCAAGCGACGGCAACGGCTCGAGCAATGACGGTCAAGGAAATCAAAACGGAGAGACAAGCGGCAACAACGACTCATCCAATGACGGTCAAGAAAGTCAAAATCCGAATGGTTCATCTGCCGAACAGGGGCAGAGCAACCGAGACGATTCGACAAGCAGTAGCAGTGGAGATGTTGGCGGATATAATCCGCAGTCTTCGGTGAGACCCGACCCGTATTCGCCGAATGACTCGGCTTTGAACAAAGAAGAAGAGCCAAATATGACAAATGAAGAGACAAAGACGGATGAAGTATCGATTGAAACGGATACGGTCGAAAACTCGGAAGAAGAATTTGAAAATGAAATTTCAGCAAGCGATGTGACGGATGAAAAGATTTCTTTATCCAATCGAGAATCTTCGGAAACTCAGGAAAAAAATCAAACACAAAAGTCATCTCAATCAAGTGTAATCAGCAAAGAAAAAATACCGTTGATATTGCCGAGTGCACTTCCCAAAACAGGGGGAATCTTATTTGAGAAGATACTAAGTCCGGAGTTCATGTGGAAATTTTTCGGCATAGGATTTCTGACGCTTGGATTAGTCGAGTTGAATTTGCGAAGAAAGAATAGAAATTAAAAAATCATAAAGAATTGCAGTCATGGTTTTATTAACAATTCCATCGGCTGCAATTTTATTTGTAAACTGCTATTTGAAAATGCGTTGACAATGTGAGTTGAAGTTGATATAATTTGAAAAGAAACACCGCAATATATGGAAAGGAGAAGAAAAAGTTCTACATATTGAAGGGGACATCTCGCGGTGAAAAAATTTAAGGAGTAAATTATGAGTACATCAACAAACACAGCGAGCGCAAATGTGCAACGCAAAATTTCTACAAAGGACATGGTGCTTTGCGCCATCTTCACCACTTTAATCATCATCGGGACTTTCGTTCGAATTCCGACACCGATTATTCCGATTACATTTCAGGTAATGTTTACCACCTTGGCGGGCTTGATTTTGGGAAGCCGTCGCGGAGGTTTGGCGGTTCTGCTCTATGTATTGCTCGGCTTGGCGGGCGTGCCGGTTTTTACCGGCGGCGGCGGAATCGGCTATGTTTTTTCGCCGACTTTCGGATATTTGGTGGCATTTATCATCGGGGCTTATGTGGCAGGAAAAATGGTGGAGCAAGATGAAAGCAATTCCATCAAGAAATATGCGATTGCATCGACCGTCAATCTCATCATCATCTATGCTTTGGGCGTCATCTATCTGTATCTGATGAAAAACTTTTATTTGGCGGCGCCGATGTCCTTCGGAAAAGCGCTTTGGTTCGGAATGATTGTACCGTTGCCAAGCGACATCTTGGGATTGTTCATGGCTTGCCTGCTTGCAACGAGAATTCGACCGGTCGTGAAAAAATATCTGTAATATGATTCAAGCGTTCTGAAGAACAAAGTTTTTAACAAAAAAGCAACCCTTTCGAAATAGGCGGAGCCTAAAAGGAAAGTGGTTGCTTTTATTTTAGAAAATCCGCGCGATAGTTGGCAAAGTCATTCAAAGGATGTCCCTTGTGTCGCATCATTCGAATTTTGAAATCGAGTAATTCCGGCGTGACACCCAGCTCGCTCGCAATCGCAAAGTAGTTATCATAAATCGGAAGCAGGTCGAGCACTTCTTCGTCCGAGATAAGCAATTCTCCGGCGAAGAGATTGGCTTCCAGTTCCGGACGCGCGCTCATATCAAAAACCGAAAAATCGGCGGTGAAAGTGTTTTTGTCCGCGAGATATTCGTGCAAAAACGCATGCCCCAATTCATGAGCGCAAACCATTTTTTGTGTAAAAGAATCCAGATTGTCGTTCAAAACGATAATCTTTACTCCTTCATAGCAAAAGAAATAACCCTTGATTTCTTCACACATCGAATGTTTGAGAATTTCGATGTCGAGCTCTCGGCAAAGAGCGAAAGGATTGCGCTCACCATATTCTTCGATAAGCTGCGCCACCAATTCGGCAACATGTGATTTCATGATGCCTCCTTTATTTCAGGTTTTTCAACTTTGACTTGCGTTTTGCAAGAAAATATGCCTGCGTAATCGATTCGAAAAAATCATCCTTTGCTTCCTCGCTGAGTTGTCCGCCGGCAAATAGCGCGGTCGTCTGCTCCAACAAATCGGTCGCTTCAAGCAGTCCCTGATTGCCGTATTGACTTTTTGCCTGCGAAATGAAAGTATGGCTTTGTTTTGTATTGCGGCGCATCGCATCCAATTCTTTGGTGCTGAGAAAATCAACTTCCGGGTCGCCGTACATCAGCAACTCCGGCGTCACGCCCAAAATATCGGCAATCGCATCGAGTACACTCGCTTTCGGAACCTTCAAATCTTTTTCGTAATTGTAGATTGTTCTCTCGGTTACGCCCACCATCGATGCCAATTCAATTTGAGAAAGTCGATTTCTTTTTCTCAGGATTTTCATATTCGTTCCCAGTGACATAGTTACCTCCCGTTAAAATTCTGTAAGCATCCCACAACCGATTGATTCGGGTTGAATCGGAAATTTTTGTTTTAATACAAGAAATTTATTTTATATTTCTATAATATACAAGAAAAGATGCTTTGTCAATTCTTATTTTGGAAAAGAAAGAGTTTCTTCGTTTTATACAGCTTTTGGGATGAGTTTTCAAAAACAGATTTGGAAAAATAAGGAAGGGTATTAAAAAAAATTCAAATTTGCAAATTCGAGCTTAGATAGGAGAACAAAACTTCAAACAGATGTAAGAAATCTGTAAGAAAGTTTTTCGGCTTTTTTCAGAATGCAACGATATAATAATTCTGTCACATTATATTACACAATGGAGGTCTTATGAGCAAAAAAAATTATAGTTATAGCGAGTTTTCTTTAAAGATGGTGGCTTTGGTATTTATGGTGTTGGATCATGTCCATACCTATTTGGGCGTTGGCTCGGAATGGATAAGCCTATTGCCGCGGTTTGTGGCACCTTTGTTTCTTTATTTTCTTGTGGAAGGTTTTTATCACACAAGCGATTGGAAAAAATATTTTTTCCGCGTGTTTTCTTTTGCGATGTTGATGATGTTGGGAAATGGTATTATCAATTATATATTCGGCTCGGTGGATCACATAAGCGGGAAAATGACTTTCTACTCATTACAACAGGGAAACAATATTTTCTTAACACTGGCTGTTTATCTTTTGATTTTGAAGATGGTGGAAGTTGCAAAGCTTTCCAAAGGGGTAAAAAAGTGCTCGTTGATATTTGGAATTATGGCGCTATCATTGTTTTCGTTGCCGTTTTGTGAAGGCTCATTCTATCTTCTGCCTTTGCTTTTCGCTTTTTATTTCTTCCGCGGCAATAACAAGCGTATTTATATTTCAATAGCTCTCTGGTCGATGCTTCTGCTCGCTGAAGCTCTGATATCACACTATTCAGGCGCGGAAGTAGGCTCTTTGTATTCCACTTTATGCTTTAGCAATGAGTGGGCGATGATAGCGGTTATTTTGCCGATTTCTCTTTATTCAGGAGAGAGGGGGAATAACGGTAAAGTAGCGAAGTGGTTGTTCTACCTAGTATATCCTTTACATCTGTGGATTTTGTTGGTTGCACGACATTTAATGAATATGGGGCGCTAATGCCCTTTTTTTCTTACTTATTATATGAAGTAAAGATTACAATTGTGTTAAAAGTGAAGCTTTGCAGGCTTTTTGTGTTACAATAAGAATATCTTTTTGTGCGATGGTATCAAAAGGAGGCTTAGGGAATGACAAAAAAAGAGATGCAGGGACATCGTAAGCGATGGATTTTGAAGATCCTGATTGTCGTCTTTATGTTGGCATCCATCGGAAATGCCGCAAGAATTTCCATCAAGCTGGGCAAATTGTATGAGCAGCCGGAACAGGATATCGTAAGAGAGCGGGAAGAGAGCTATTGCTTTTTTTGCACAAGCGATGAATCGGAAAAACAAGTTGATTTCCGATATATGATGCTTTCCGGGACGAAAGCGCTCGTCGGATACGGCAACAGCAAGGTGGTGCAGGTCAATTTTAAGAAACTTGGTGGGGATGCGAAAGTGATTTTTTGGAATGAGCAAGGATTTTTGTTTGTGGCGGACAGTGCAAAGGGTTTGGAGCATCAACTCGAAACGGACGAAGAAGAATTGCAAATGCTGGTGGTCGGAAAATACTATGTCGGTAAGGTGATGATTACAGGGGTGGAAAAATTATAACGCACAAAAGATGAATATGGAAGAAAAACTACATAGAGAGAGCCAAAGTTCTCATGAAAATGATTTGGAATATGAAAACTGAAGAAAGGGGGAGTTATGACGGGCAAGAAGGTAGCGGTTGTTTTTATCATAGTGGTACTTTGTATCGTGGGTTTCTTTTCCGTAAACAAAATTCCGAATGAAGAAATAATCGACATCGAAAATGTGGCAATGGATATTGAATCGTGATGGGAGGTTGTCATGAACAAAAAATTATCGGTTTGGTTGATGGTTTTAATACCGGTGGTGGTACTTTCGGCTTGCGTCGTTTTAATTTGTGCATCGAATTGTGATAAAACGAAACGGAAACTTCGATGTAAGCGAAAAAAATTTTTTTAAGCATTGCGTAAGAGTACAGAATAAAAGAATATAAAAGCATCGTTTTTCTTTGCGGATTTGTTTTGAAACATTGAGAAACGGTGCTTTTATTATGTTCAATTATTGGATGGAATCATGTTTTGATAACGGCTTTTGGACTGTCCGATATAAATTATTAAGAATACCTTAAATTTGTAAAATTCGTCTTTTTTGTATTGGTTTGGTGGGCAATCTGTGGTACAATGTGGTAAATATGTATTGGGGAGGAAAATTGAGTGAGAAGATCGTTTGCGATGATATTACTGTGCTTGTGCTTGTTTACAACACTTGGCTGGGCAGATGACATGGATGTCGATAATTCATCATCAGAACCTGTCAATACAATCAAAGAAGAATTAACGACGAACGAAGAATCGGAAGCCGATAAGGAGTTACCGATACAGGAATTGAGCAACAAGAAGTCGAAATCGGACAAGAACGGTAAAGGAACGGGAAAAGTCGTGTTGCCGCCGCCAAGCTCGGAGCGCTCAAGCGGCGAAAAATCCAATGAGACCGTAGGCGGTGAAACGCCGGTCGAGGAGCCGCAGGAGGAAGTTCAAATCGTACTTGCGGAGAACAAGGATTTTGCATTGATTAAAGGTTCGACCAAGCAAATGCCGAGAATGATTATTGAGAACAATCGTACCTTGGTGCCTTTGCATTTTTTCCGAGAGATTAAAGGTTCCAAAGTGGTTTACAATCCGGCGGAAAAAAGCGTGACGATTGCTTCCAACAGCAAAGTGGTTCGCATGGTCGCACAGGAAAAAGAAATTAAGGTCAACGGACAGCCCAAGCTGATTGATGTGCCGATGAAAATTGATGTCGGTCGTGCCTATGTGCCGGTTCGCTATGTGGCGGAGATTTTCGGTTACGAGGTCGGATTTATTAAAAACTCGGGAGCACCGACGATGGTGGGGATATGCTCCAAAGGTTTCAGCGTGGATTACAATCGGGCACTTGAAATTTTTGGAAGTTAATGAGATGAAAAAAGAACATCGGGATTCAAATGACATTTTGAATTTCAATGTTCTTTTTATTTTTAATATGTTTGACTCCTGTAATCCTTTTGGATTCGCAGTGACTTCGATTCGTTCATTTGAATTTTTGAAGCAGTTCGTTCTGCAAGTCGATTTCGGCTTTTTTCGTCAATGCTTTGTAAATTATTTTTTAGCGGGTTGGAAATAAAGCTCAATCGCATTGACCATGCCCTTCACCACTTTTTCCTGATACTCGGGCTCGGAGAGTAATTTATCTTCCGCAGGATTGGACATAAAGCCCGCCTCCACGATGCTGACCGGCACCTTGCTCCAGTTGATTCCGCTCATATCATCTCTTGCTTTCGCGCCACGATTTTTTGCGCCCGTAAATTTGGACATTTCGTTGGCGAGCAGCGTTGAGATGCGTTTGCTGTCTTTGCTCAGATTGGCGACATAAGGATTTTTATCGGAAGGGTATAGTGTGGAAATGCCCGACACCTTGCTGTCTTTCACTCCGTCGGCATGAATTCTCAAAAACAAATCCGCCTTGGCATTGTTCGCAATGTCAGCGCGCTCCTTGTTGCTGATGTTGACATCATGTTTTTCGCGCACCATAATGACGGTGTAGCCTTTTTCTTCAAGTTTTTTCTTGAGCAATTTGGACAGTTCCAGCGTCAACACATATTCGGGTTTCTTCGTCGCAACACCTCTTGTGCCGGAAGAAACTTTCGCCTTCATCGTTTTAGCGCCGGGGCCGATGGGCTCTTTCTCGGGATTTCCCTTCGCCTGATGACCCGCATCGATGCAAATCACTTTTTTATTTTGTTTCTCCGATGCGGTGACGGGCATTATGAAGCTCGCGAGCATCAAAAAAGCGAGCAAAATTATAAAATTCTTTTTGTTCATATCCACCTCTCTTTTCTTACATGCCCATTATAACATAAAATTATTTCAAAATCATTTTTTTAATCGGTGAATCGCGTCGGCGACATAGGCAATCTCATCTTTTGTCGTGAAATGCGAGAGGCTCAAGCGCAATGTGCCATGTGGAAATGTGCCGTAGCTTTGGTGGGCGCGTGGGGCACAGTGGATGCCGACACGATTGTCCACGCCGAATTCGCTGCTCAAAATATAGGATATTTCCGCATTGTCCCGATTTAAGAAGTCGAGCGAAAAAACCGGCGGCTTGCAACTGTAATCTTTGGAGCCGATAATTTTGATTTCCGAAATCGAAGAAATTTTTTCGAAAAATTCCTGTCCGAGCGCCGTTTCGATGGCGAATCTTTTTTCCAAGCCGAGCTGATTGATATGGTCGATGCCTGCCGAGAGTCCAATCAAGCCGGCGATATTTTGCGTACCCGCTTCATATTTGTCGGGCAAGAGGGAAGGATGCACTTCATCATCGGATTTGCTGCCCGTTCCACCGGTGAGCAGCGGAGGCACTTTTTCCGCAAATTCGGAGCCAATCACCATGCCGCCGGTTCCCGACGGACCGAGCAGGGCTTTGTGTCCGGTAAAACAGAGACAGTCGATGGGCGTTTTTTGCATATCGATGGGCAAAAGTCCCGCGCTTTGCGCCGCATCCACGATGAAAGGAATGCCGTTCTTACGACAGATTTCAGCCAACACATCGATGGGCATCACATCGCCTGAGACATTGCTAACATGTGTGCAGATAAGCGCTTTGACTTTTGAAATATTCTTTTGAACGAAGTCGATGTCCATCACGCCCTGCGGAGAAACCGAAATCGCCAAGATTTTTGCGCCCTGTTGAACGAGGGGACGAGTGACCGCATTGTGCTCGAGCGAGCTGATCATAACGGCATCGCCGTTTTGAACATAGCCTTTGATGACGATGTTGAGCGATTCGGTAATATTTTTGCTGAAGACGACATTTCTCGAATCTTTTGCATTAAAAAATCGAGCAATTTTTTCGCGCAGCGTAAAAATATCATAGCCGGCGGAATTCGCCTGAGCGGAAGTACTCCTTGAGATATTGCTGCCTCCCTGCGTCATATATTCCACCATGTTATCAATGACTTCTTTCGGTTTAGGGAAGGAAGTCGCCGAATTGTCCATATAAACTCTCATACTTTTGTGTTGAACTCTCAAAGAGTTCTTCCTTTCTTGAATCCCGGCATGATTCCGAGATGTGAATTTGTTAATACCTTTTATATTATAACTTATATTTCAATTAGTATGCCTGCTTTTGATATAGAAAATTTTTATTAAGTTCATAAAAATAATCAATCATCCAATCGCTTGAATCGTATAGCAATATTTTCGGGCTGATAGTATGATAAGAGAGGAATAAATTATAGGAGGTTTTTATGAACGATAAGAAAAAAATGATTCAGCTTTCGGCAGCGGGAGCCGTTATCGGAGCGCTGGCGGTTTTTTCGGTAACCAAAGGAAATCCGGGGAATATGGGCGTTTGTATCGCATGCTTTATTCGAGATATTGCGGGGGCGCTCGGGTTGCATCGGGCGGAAGTCGTGCAATACATAAGACCCGAAGTCATCGGAATTGTGCTCGGCGCTTTTGCCGTATCGATTGCCCGAAAAGAATTTAAGCCTCGTGTGGGCTCTTCACCGCTCACTCGTTTCGTCATCGGCTTTTTCGTGATGATTGGGGCGCTCGTGTTTTTGGGTTGTCCGACCAGAATGATTTTGCGTTTGGCGGGCGGCGATTTGAATGCGGTTTTTGGATTGCTCGGCTTCGTGGCGGGCATCGGCGTGGGCATCTTCTTTTTACAAAAGGGATACAGTCTCAAAAGAGCATATAAATCGGCGGCGATTGAAGGCGCTTTGACACCGGCGATTCAAGCGGCGTTGTTGTTGCTTTCGATTCTCGGAGCGAGCTTTATTTTCGTGAGCGAAAAAGGGCCGGGCGCGATGCATACGCCGCTCGTATTGGCGCTTGCCATCGGGCTGATTGTGGGGATTGTATCGCAAATTACTCGGATGTGTACGGCGGGAAGCTTCAGAGACATTATGATGTTCAAGGATTTTACGCTGTTTACCGGAATTTTGGCGACCTTTGTCGTCGCACTGATTGCGAATTTGATGGTGGGCAAGTTCAATCTCGGATTTGCGGAGCAGCCGGTTGCACATACCGACGGACTTTGGAACTTTTTAGGTATGACGGTTGTAGGATTCGGTGCGATTCTGCTTGGCGGATGCCCGCTTCGCCAACTTGTCTTGGCCGGCGAAGGAAATATCGATTCGGGAATCACGATACTCGGTCTGCTGCTCGGCGCGGCATTTGCGCACAATTTCGGCTTGGCATCGTCGCCGAAGGGAGTGACGGCCGGTGGACAAATCGCCGTAGTGATAGCACTTATATTGTTTGTCGTAATTGCGATGGGTAATATCAAAAAGGAAAGCGGCTTTGTCAACAAGTAGAGAAAAGATTTCAAGTCTGAAACGAAAATCGAAATAAAAATAAAAGTATTGAGAGGATTTGATAGGGAAGGAGACGGCACCGTTTTCTTCCGAGCCATAAGCGGAAAGGAGAACTTATGATTGAAGTGGATGCGAGAGGATTGTCTTGTCCGGAGCCTGTGATTCAAACAAGAAGAGCGATGCATGAGCAGGCGGGCGAGATTAAGGTGATTGTGGATAACAATGTTGCAAAAGAAAATGTAAAAAGGGCACTGGAGTCCGAAAAGTACAAGGTCAGCATTCGGGAAGAACAAGAGGATATTATTCTGTATGGAAAAAAATAAATTCATCATCACCTTTTTTACGCAATACGGCGCACTGGGCTATTCCAAGTTGCTCAAGAGTGAAGGCATGGAAAATATTACCAGACCGGTTCCGAGAGATTTGAGCTCAAGCTGCGGCATCTGTGTCGAGCTGGAAACCGACAGGGACATATTGCAATATCAAACCGAGGATGTCGAATCCATCGTGCAGCTCGGGGAGACGGGTTATAAAATTCTATTCAAAAATCAGGAGTAGCAATAAAAAATCACCTTTCCGACAAAATAGAAAGGTGATTTCTCTTTACGATAGTGCTTTGTTCAAATAACTTTGGATAACCGCTTGTTTTTTTACGACATTGTTTGCATATCGCGTATTGTAGTTACCCCGATTGACATTTCCGGTACCTTGGTTGTACGCGGTCAGTCCGATAATTGTATTATTATAATTTTTTATATGCCCTTTAAGAATTTTGGTTCCCAAATCCGCCGCTTTGTAAGGATCTTTTATATCCGCAATTTTGTAGCCGAATCCGGCAGCGGTATTTTGGTGAATCTGCATGACGCCGTAGCAATAAGTGTTATATACATTCGGATTGAATGTGCTCTCTTTCCACATTACTGCCAGAATCATGGATAAATCAAATTGATGTTTGTCGCTTGCAGAAATTGCAGCTTCAGCGACCTTCGTGACAACAGCATCATTGAGCTTGTTGTTTTTACTCTTGATAAATGCTTTGACGGCATTTAATTTTTTTACTTTTATTGAATCTTGTTCTTGGTTAGATAAACTCTGACCTTGACTTTCAGCTTCTTCTCTCGCTAATTTAGCTAGGTTTAGTTCATACTCGCTCACAACTCCGTAAGATTTTTTTTGCTCCTTTTCTTCTTCGGAAGTGGCGTCTTGGTTGTTTTCAGTTGCTTCTGTTGTTACTTCTTCGGAAATTTCGGTTTGCGATGATGAATTTGCATTGTCATCTGCGAAAACATTAAATGCAGAAACCATCATCAGAACAAGAATAAAAGTAAAAAGGCTTGTTTTTTTCATACTTTACTCCTTTTTGCTTTTCTTTTTTACCTAAGATTTTCTTCAGTTACTTCTAAGCACTTGAGAATTATAACAAAAAAAAAATCAGATTTCAAGCTTTGCAAACGAAAAAGTTACAAATTGACACTATTTTTAACCCAACTATCAATGAAATAACAAAAAATTAAAAATAAAGTTTGCGTAGAAAAATACTTTTGCTTACAACAAGTTTAGCGGAAAATCAAATATGACAAATTGTAAAAAAATGTCTTTCGAAAGGCATCCGAAAAAAATGAAAAAAATTTTTTTCAAAGTGGGAAAAAAGTTTTATAAAAGTAAATTTTTGTGGTAAAAATAAATATGAAGTAAAATACATAATCCCGATTATTTGCCTGACAAAAAAGTCGATATTCAATCGGAAAATGGAATTGAAAAATGTTTTTTGATAAGAAAACGATAAATAGGAAAAAATTCCTTGTTCAATGGTAAAAAAAATAATACAATATAGATAGAGTTGAAATCGGAGGAGCTATGGAACTATTGAAAAAAGACGAGGTTTTTGAAACCCTTAAAAATAGAATCGTAAAACTGGAGTATCAACCGGGGGAGATACTCAATGAGCTTGAAATCTCAAAAGAACTCAATGTCAGCAGAACGCCGGTTCGTAATGCGTTTGAGCAACTCAAAGCAACGGATCTGCTCGTTGTCGTGCCGCGATACGGTGCACAGGTTTCGCAAATTGATTTTTTGAAGATGAAGCATCTCTTTGAGTTGACCAGAGTGCTCGACCCATTTGCAACTCGATTGACGGTGGAGCGCATTACGGAAGAGAAGAAGGCGGAGCTCAAAAAGATTTATGAGCGCCTGCTGAGCTATAACATCGATGTCGATTATCAAAAAGCGATAGACGACGATGAGATGTTCCACGAAATCATATTCGACCAATGCGGCAATCCATGGTTGCAAAAACATTTGAAAGAACTGCATTATCATTCCGAGCGTCTATGGCATTACTGCGAAAAGTATTTCGACAGCATGGATATTTTCACGAATACTTTCGGTGAAATCATCAAAGCCATCGACGAGAAGGATGCGGACAGAGCGGAGAAGTATGCCCGAGAGCATATTGACGACTTTGTAAGAAAAATTAAAGGCGCATTATTATAGGTAGCCGATTCGTCTCGGGGTCATAATTTGCGGATGAAATCAGAAGGCATACAATAGTATGCTTTCGTTTTAAGTAAAAGGAGATAATATGGAAAAATTGGTAGCGCGTTTCAAAAGCTATATCGCGATGGACACGATGTCGGATCCGAAGAGCGATACGGTGCCGAGTTCCGCAAAACAGTTGGAGCTGGCAAAAAAATTGAAGAAGGAGCTGGAAGAAATCGGACTCAGCGCGACGATGAGTGACAAGGGCTATGTTTACGGCACTTTGGAAAAAAATACCGACAAACCTGTAAAGGCCATCGGTTTTATTGCGCACATGGACACGAGCCCCGCGATGAACGGCGAATGTAAAAATCCGCAGACGGTTTCTTACAAAGGCGGCGACATTCGCTTGAATGACGAGTTCAGCATTACGGAAAAAGAATTTCCGATTTTGAAAAAATTGGTCGGCAAAACCATTATAACGACCGACGGAACGACTTTGCTCGGTGCGGACAACAAGGCGGGCATCGCCGCAATTATGAATGCGATGGAATATTTGGTGCAAAATCCTCAAATCGAGCATGGAAAAATTATGGTCGGTTTCACACCGGACGAAGAGATTGGACGGGGTGCGGACCATTTCGATGTCGAATCCTTCGGCGCCGACTTTGCATACACGATTGACGGCGGTGAAATCGGAGAGCTTGAATACGAAAACTTTAATGCCGCATCCGCCTTTGTCAAAATTCAAGGCAAGAGCGTTCATCCGGGAACCGCGAAAAATGTGATGGTCAATTCCATGTCGGTGGGGATGGAGCTGGAGCAGATGCTGCCGCGCGAGCAAAAGCCGGAGTACACCGAAAAGTATGAGGGCTTCATCATGCTCAACGAGATGAACGGAACCATCGACTATACGACGATGGAATATATCATTCGTGACCATGACAGAGAAAAATTTGAAATCAAAAAACAGTTGATGCAGGATGCGGTCGTCTATCTCAACAAAAAATACGGCGACATCATCGAGCTTGAAATCGAAGACTCTTATTATAATATGAAGGAAAAGGTCGAGCCGCACAAAGAAATTATCGAACTTGCGGTAAAATCGATGAAAAATCTCGGGATCGAGCCGATTATCAAGGCGATTCGTGGTGGAACGGACGGCTCCCGACTTTCGTATATGGGCTTGCCATGCCCGAATATTTTTACCGGCGGCTATAATTTCCACGGCCGATTTGAAATGATTCCGATTGAAGATATGAAAGCGGCATCGAATATTATCGTGGAAATTGCAAAAAATGCGGTCGATATGTAATTTGAAAATAAAAATCTTAGAACGGAAGTTAATCGAAATTGTAAATTCGAGATGAAATCCAAAAAACAATTCAAAATAAAAAACAAAAAATGGATGTTATGGCGACATCCATTTTTTGTTGTACTTTTAAGAGAAAGTCATATATAAATCGGATACGCAAAACGCATCGTCATTACCGAAATTTATTCGTATCGAAGGGCATCGATAGGATCCAGTTTGGCAGCCTTGTTCGCCGGATAGAGTCCGAAGAAGATGCCGACCACCGCCGAGAATGCCACCGTTCCCAAAATCGCAACGAGGGTTACCGGTTGCGGGATTTTCAAATACAACGCAACCAGCGTCGAGAAGAATAATCCGAGCGCGACCCCGATGATGCCGCCGATTGCGGAAACAATCATCGATTCGATGAGGAATTGCATCAGGATATCTCGTCTTCTCGCACCGAGCGATTTACGAATACCGATTTCTCTCGTTCTTTCGGTAACGGATACGAGCATGATGTTCATAATTCCGATACCGCCGACCACAAGGGAAATGGCACCGATGCCGCCGATGGCGAGCGATACGGTTCCGAGCATTCCGTTTACCTGTTTTTGTTGGCTATCCAAAGTGTTTACCGAATAAGTGTTTTCCTTGAGCCCTTTGGATTTTTCCGCATAGCGAGTCACTTCTTCGGCAACTTTTGAAACTTCGCCGGAATATTCGTCTTTTACCTTAAAAGAAAGGATAGGAGAATATTCAATGCTTTGGTTGAATAGGGTATAGGGTACATGCATCGTTGTCGAATCGCTTTGAATAAGCCCGGAGAAAATAGATGGGGTCGTTTCATATACACCGATGACGCTGACATAGACCGGCTGTTCTTCGATGACGACCTTGACAACCTCACCGATAATATCGGTTTTGTTGAACAGTTTGAGTGCAAATTCTTTATCGACAACCGCGACGGTTTTTCTCGCATCGACATCCGCCTCGCTCAAAAAGCGACCATGTACCAGTTTGACCTTTTCTATCTTGGTATAATTTTCGGTGGTTCCGTGGATACTGACACTTGCTTCCTGTCGTCCGACTTTTACATTGGAATTTCCGGTTCCTTCCGGATCCATATATTCCACTTTATTTGCAAATTTATTGCCGATGATTTCCAAATCATCCAGCGAAAAATATACTTTTTCAAAAGATACATCCGAGGAGTTCTGACCGATATAAATCACGGCAAGATTTTTATTATAATTATCAAATTCTTTGTTCAGCACCGATTTGGATGCTTCGCCTAATGCCGAAATCGTGATGACGGATGTAATACCGATAATGATGCCGAGCATCGTAAGAAAGGCGCGCATCTTGTTGGACTTAATGCTGAAGATAGCTAATTTCAGATTTTCTAGTAGTAGCATCTAATCCCTCCGTTCGTCGCTGATAATCATACCGTCTCGAAATGTCACAATGCGTTTGGTAAATTCAGCGATTTCCCGCTCATGTGTTACGATGATGACGGTCTTACCTTCATTATGAAGATTGGTAAACATATCCATAATTTCCACGCTGGATTTGGAATCCAGATTTCCGGTCGGCTCGTCGGCTAGAATGATTGGCGGCTCATTTGCCAGTGCTCGCGCAATCGCAACACGCTGTCGTTGTCCGCCCGAAAGCTCGTTGGGCACATGGTTCATCCGCTCGCCGAGACCGACGCGCTCCAAAAGCATTGCGGCGCGCTCCACTCTTTTTTCGGCGGATGTTTTTGCATAAATCATCGGAAGTTCCACATTTTTGAGTGCGGAAGTTCTCGGTATCAGATTGAAGGACTGAAAAACGAAACCGATTTTTTGATTTCGAATATCCGAAAGCTCATCCTCCGTCTTATCGTTGATGTCGATGCCTTCCAAATAATAATTGCCCAAAGAAGGTCTGTCAAGGCATCCCAAAATATTCATCAGGGTCGATTTTCCGGAGCCGGAAGTTCCCATGATGGCAACAAATTCGCCATGTTCAATCGAAAGGTTGATTTGCTTGAGCGCATGCAATTCGTTGGAGCCCATCTGATATATTTTGCTCAGTTCTTTGATTTCGATTAGTTTACTCATTGGCTACTCCTGTTGTGTTTGGTATTTGTCACCGTCTTTGTAATCCGCACTCGGATTGGTGATTACAATATCGCCCGCCTTGATATCGCCGGATGTGATTTCCACATCGGTGATGCTCTCGATACCGGTTTCAACTTTTACACGCTTGATAACATTGTCGTTGCCGACAAGCACGAATTGCTCGCCTTCGATTTCAAGCAATGCCTCGAGTGGAACGCTGATGACATCATTTTTGCTTGCGACGATGATTTCCGTTTTGGCATTGACGCCGGCGATGATATTGCCCTTGTCGGTGATTTTGATTTCAACCGGAATTCTCATTTCGCGAGAATTGGCGCCCTGCACCATTTCGCCGGTCGGAGCGATTCGAGTAACTTTACCTTCGATGGTTTTATTTTTCAAAATATCGGAACTGATAATAACTTTTTGTCCGATTTCAACATTGCTGATGTCGTATTCGCCGATGGATACATTGATGATAAGCTCATCCAGATTTTCGATGATGAACATCGCTCTGGTTTGATCCTGTGCGGTCGGGATGCGGCCGATTTTTGCATTGACTCGAGTGACCGTTCCGTCGATTGGCGAAGTGATATTCGCCTTGTTCAAATTCTCTCTTTTATCGGAAATCATTTCCTGTTTGATATCGATGCCAAGCGATGCGGAGCCGCTGGATGATGCTTTTCTGAGAGCATCTTTTGCCGAATTAAGCGCAAAAGTCGCTTTTTCCAATGCAATATTGGATTGCACGAGCTCATCGTTGGACGCGCCGCCTTCATCGAAAAGCTGTTTCATAATATCGTTTTGTCTTTTTGCTTCATTATAATCGATTAGGCGCTCTTCCACCGCCAACTGTGCGGTCTCTCTTTGCTCTTTAAGCTGCGCCTGCGCAATTTGTAAATCTTTGACCGCCATATTGTAGTCGGAGCGGAGCGATTTGCTGTCAAGGACGCCGAGTACATCGCCCTTTTTCACGATGTCGCCTTCCTTCACATTGACCGCGATAAATTCAAAGTTGAGGTTTGAGCCGATTTCCGCGCTGTCCGAGCCTTTTACAACGCCGGTAGCGGAAATTTTTTGCTCGATTTTTCCTTGCTCCACCGTATGCGTGGATAAAAATAATTTGGCGCTGTTTTTTGACGCAAACATTTTGCTGGCGAAAAATCCGCCGCCGACAAGTAATATAAGTAGTACAAAAAATAATACTTTCTTCCAGGATTTCTTTTGTTTTTTCATTACGGGTGTTGATGTTGATGTCGGAACAGTGCTGCTTGTTGCATTGTTCTCGTTGATTGTAGTCGTTTTTTGTTCTGACATGACTTTGTTCCTTTCTCATAAAATATTGTACTACAACAATAATACATCAGAATAAAAATTTTGTCCAGTATTTTTTGGAAAAAAATTTTAGAATCGGGATTAAAATTTTGAGCAGCCATCGATTTGAGCTGAAAATCCGGCTGCGATTTTGAAATTTACATCCGGCATCCGATTTGTTTCGACGAGAAAAACGGTCGGATATGAGCTTGTCTAAAAGATGTTATAGATCTTATATAGATGATGTTATATAAATGATATTATTATATAATAAGAAGAGATACCGATTTCATTCTTTATCTCACATGCTCTTTCTATATTTTTAATCCATATTCGATATTCCGTGCAATGTCGAGAAAGATACAATGAATTTATCATGACAACTATAAATACGAAATTCGTTTTATGGATAAAAAGTGAGCGGATATCAATATCAAAAACTTTTCGTAAAATCGTTGTAGGAAAATAAAATCAAAA
>JAUNKE010000121.1 GCA_030532905.1 Peptostreptococcaceae bacterium | reverse complement strand
GCCACTCCCAAATAACTCTTTGCAAAAGTGGAAATAAACTTTTCACTTCAGCCATAAATAATTTATAGGAAAGATATTCGATTCCAAGGGGTCGCCTTACAACTCCGCCCTGCTAAAATGTTTGTGCTCTCGTAATAATTGGCGACGAGATTTCCAATCGGGCATCAGTTTTTCGACCATTGTATAGAAATCTTTCGAATGGTTGGGATGAAAAAGATGTACCAATTCGTGCAATACGACATATTCGATTGCGGGAACGGAAACTTCCGTCAACATCAAACTCAAAGTGATTATCTTTTGATGAAAATGGCAACTTCCCCAACGGGATTTCATTTTACGATAGCGAAGAGCCGGTTCGTTGATCGGATTTTCTTTGAAGAGCGCCATCATCTTTTTCATAATTGGCGGGAAAACTTCTCCGGAAGCAAATTTTTGCCAACCCTCTAAAGCATTGAATCTTGCTTGGACATCATTAATATCTCTGAGATAAATATAGAACTCACGATTTTCAAAACTCAGAGAAGCGCCTGACTTTGCTCTTTTTTCCAAGCGGACGGTATATTCCTTTCCCAAAAAATAAATCATATCGCCGTCATCCAATCGTTGGGGTAGAGGCATATTCGCTTTGAATTTCTCCACCGCTTCCAAGATAAAATCGGATTTGGAACGGACAAAGTTGTCCACATATTCAAGAGGAACGGATTTTGATGCCGAAACATGAACCGTTCCGTCAGGTTTGATTCGCAAGTTGATGTTTTTAACTTTTTTTACGCTATAATAATATTGAATTTCCGCGTTGCTCACTATAACGGAGCGTTTTATTCTATTGCTTTGCTTTGACATATTATCTCGTATAAACAATTTTTCCGTTTACAATGGTCATATCGACAAGAACATCCTTAATCTTGTTCGGATCAATCTCTAAAATATTTTCGCTTAATACTACCAAATCAGCAAATTTGCCGATGTCGATAGTGCCTTTGAGGTTCTCTTCAAAAGAGGCAAAAGCGCCCTCAATCGTATATCCTTTAAGAGCTTGTTCAACAGTTACCGCTTTATCAATCATCCATCCTTCAGCAGGGTTTCCGCTTAAGTCCTTTCGAGTTACGGCTTCATAAATTCCGGCCATGACTGAAAAAGTCTCTACCGGCGAATCAGATCCCATGCTTGCATGAATTCCTCGATCATACATTCCTTTCCAATCGTATGAAGTGCTTTCGCGCTTGCTACCGATTCGACCGCGCACCATTTTCCAATCATAGTCTAAAAAAATAGGTTGAATATATGCGAGAACCTGTAAGTCTTTAAATTTTTGCATCAAAGTTTCATCGGTAATCTGGGCATGAACAATGCCGTGTCGATGGTCAGCTCTTGGAGAAATTCTCAAAGCATTTTCAATAGCATCAAAAACCATATACATTCCGCCGTCACCAATTCCATGTATTGCAACTTGACAATTGTTTTGATGTGCCAGCAGGACAAGCTCATTCAATTCTTCCTGACCGGCGGTAGCGATTCCGCGGTTTGTCGGGTCATCCGAGTAAGGTTCCTTTAGGAGTGCGGTTCGGGCACCCAGCGCTCCATCAATCAACAGTTTAAGCGGTCCGATTTTGAAAAAGTCGCAGCCTTTTCCGGTGCGATATCCTTCTGAATAAAATTGCTCCAGCAGTTCTTTTTTAGGGAGCAGACATTGCTCATACACCCTTACGGTCATTTCTCCATCGGCAATAAGCTCCTGATAAGATTGAATGACATTATGATAGTTTTTGTCCGGCATGGCTGTAAAATCATCGGAGCCAACCGAAGTAATCCCTTCTTTATTCAAGTCTGTAAATGCTCGTTTCATCATGGATTTGATTTGCTGAATGCTCGGCGAAGGAACTTTATCAAAAATCAGTTTTTGTGCATTTTCTCGAAATACTCCGGTCGGTTCTCCCTGAGCATCTACATCAAATTTTCCGCCCTCGACTTGCGGTGTATTTTTATCCACTCCCATGATCTCCAGAGCTTTGGAATTTACTACAAAAATATGTCCGCAAGTTCTTGGGAATAATATCGGATGCTCCGTGCTGATCTTATCCAAATCATATTTTGTCGGAAATACTTTTTCTCCTGTGAAAAAATCCTGATTCCATCCTCGTCCGAATATCCAAGCATCTTTTTCTAAAGAATTTTCCAGAAGAAATCTACGAGAGCGCTCCTGGATTTCTTCAATTGAAGTCACACCGATTAGGTTAATCATTGTTTTCGAATAACCATAGTTCAGTAGATGCATATGCGAATCGTTAAAGCCCGGAAAAACGGATTTTCCTTTTAAATCAATACATTGTGTTTTTTCTTTTTTGTGTTTCAACAAGGTTTCATTGTTTCCAAGCATAGAAATTTGTGAGCCCTCAATTCCGATGGCTTGAACAGTATCAAAGTTTTTTCCCGAATGGATTTTTCCATTGTAAAGAATCAGTTCCATATCATTATCCTTTCTTGAAAATACACATCATAAAGTTCCTTACGGAGAAGAACAATTTTTTGTCAGAGAAAATATAAATTTACTCCAACTTTTTGTAACATGATGAAATATATAATAGTATGACACAAAAGCAGAAAAAAAAACAGACTGAATCTTATATTAAGTAAACTTGCGTGGACAAAAATGATAGTGTAAAATAGTTGTGGGAGTTTTAGAAAAGAAATAGAGATTAGCTCCA
>JAUNKE010000041.1 GCA_030532905.1 Peptostreptococcaceae bacterium | reverse complement strand
ATTTTTACTTTATTTTTTTATTTTCTATTGACAATCTCATAGTTGGTCTCCTTTTTTATAAAAAATGGCTTACGCTGATGAAGGGCGATAAGGTTATCCAAGTTCTTGAAATATGCTCCGACTTTTATCTGTTCAGAAAGCTTCGGAAGACATATTTCCATTCTTTCAACATCCTCAGCATTATAGGATGGCAAGGCTCCGACTTGAACCAAAGATGTCAAATCAACAGTTTCAAATAATGCCTTTGCAAAGTCTGCAGTCCACCAATTTTTTGACAGAGAATATGCCATTGTATTATTGTCAAAAAGAAATGGAAAACGGCATAAACGCTTGCGATTCAGCATCACAGCAGCTCCCACTTTAGCGAAGAAAATTGCAGGCAAATCTTCTATTGGTGACCACCTCCGAGAAGCAATCTGCATATTTGTAACATAGTTATTAGCCAAAACCATTTCATTCTCATTCCCCTCAGCATTCATATCGGAAACCTTGAAGAAAGGTATTCCAGCTTTACCACCTTGCTCTGTATCCGGAAAGCCTACTCCTGATCGTGCTTTCCCCAGCTCCCCCAACTTACGCTGTTCCCAAGTGCTAGTATTTTTAAAAAAACAAACTTTAAATTTTTTATTTATTTTTTCTCCCAAAAATTTCCAAACATAAACATCATTGATTTTAATCAATATTATACACTTACGCTGATGAAGGGCGATAAGGTTGTCCAGCTTTTGAAAAAGGTTTCCGATCTGATTTTGTTCTTTTTTAGAAGGCTCATAAATTAAAGCATTTATTATTTCATTTGAATTTAAAGATTCAAATGTTGATCCTGTGGAGAACTTTTTCCAATGAGAATCAATATCCATTTTTTCTAATACCTGATAGATAAATTCATTACCTTTTATAGCCGCTACGCCCCTTCCGATAACTGCTCTATAATTTGTTTTCCCTACTGCTCCCGCTGGAGCACGAACACTCATAATTATATCTCCAATTTCTGCCAACTTTGTAATTTGAGTCGTCCAAGTTCTCGGCTTCACCCATCCAGCCTCCAAGTCAGCATTTCCTTGTACTAAAATATATCCATTAGGTTTATCCCCATATGTGCTGCCATCAGGGGATTGTCCCATAATGATCTCGGCAATTTCCCCCAACTTACGCTGTTCCCAATCGCGCGCAAAAAAAGAGCTAAGATAACTCTCAACTCTTTCATAAAATATATTTTCAGTTGTTAATCTAAATCAAATCCTCCCTCGCAAATAAACCTTCTAAGCAAATTATCCAATTTTATATTGACTTTAGGTGGATTTAGTTTTACTCCTTCAATGCTTTCAAAATATTCTCTTGCCTTTACTTTGTCAGCTGTCGCTTTCAATTCATCAAAGCGTCCATATTCATTAATCTTTGACTCCTCTATTTTGAGATTGACCATATTCCGAAGTTTTATTTCATCCAATCCGAACATTGATGCAAATTTATGAATTTGATTATTCTTGTCTCGGTACTTATACTCATTGATATAGTCATATACAGAAGCTCCCTCTTCAAGTAAATCAATCTCTCCTCTTTCGATATCATGCAAAAAAATATTAGCATATTTTTGGTCTTCTTGTCTCAGCGATGCAAAAGTTTTGTGTACACCATCTTTTGCTTTCTCAAGTATATCCTGTGATACCCCATCTTTTTTCAGTAATTTTATATACTTTTCAAAACGGCTGTTCATATACTCTTCGTTGATGGCATCTGTATCTATTTCCGTTAAATGCCCTTCCAAATCAAACGGAACTTCATCAACATCTCCTTGTGTAGTACTTTCTCTTTCTGACTTTCCTGCAAGTTCTTTATATCTCTGTACAAGAATCAAATATTTTTCTTCATCAAACAACATCTCTACTTGAATTTTATTCCGACTCCGTTCCTCTTTAAACTCATATTTTGATTTATCCCATCGAAATCCTTGTATCCTTGCAGCTTCATAGTATTCATTAAACTCTTTAAACAGTATTGCAAACCTTCCGCATTCTCGGTGGTCGGCTGGTAATTTTTCAAAATCAGGTATTCCTGCTTGTTCAAAAAGATTCTCTATCTCTTTGTATATAGAATTTAATTTTTCCAAGTTATATCTTTGCTTTTCAACAAAGAGACCAATCTCCTTATCCCCTGAATAAAGTTTTACCGCTGCATTGATTTCCCTCTCCATCGTATGAGGTTTTCTATAATAACGAATTGTGCCAAAAGGTTTTTCCGGGCCAAAAAGTCGATTGGTTCTTGAGAACGCTTGAATAATATTCTCATATCTCATCAGCTTATCCATATACAAAGTGTTAATCCATTTTGAGTCAAAACCGGTCAACATCTGGTCAACAACAATCAACAAATCCAGCTGCTCATCAACGCTTTTATCAATTCTTATATAACTTTCTTTATGTGCCAATCGCATTGATACATCTTTTTTAAAAGCATCATGAGTGGATAATATAAAGCTTTGATTATAAAGCTCATTGTAATCCTTTAGAATCTCAATAAGACCTTCCTCTTTATATCGATGCCCCTCATTATTATCAATATTCGGGTCAAAGAGACAAGTCGTTTTCAACTGAGGCATTTCCTTCTTAATCAGACGATAGTACTGAATGGCCTCTGAAATACTACTGGTTGCAAAAATAGCATGAAACTTTCCATTTCGACTAAGGGTCATCCAATTTTCTTTGATATCCTGAACCACAGTTTTTTGATGTTCTTCTGATAGGTATTGATTCTTTGGAATATAATCTTCAATCCCTTTGATTTCTTCGCCATCTTTATTACGATATCCTGCCATTTTTATTTCAGCAGAATTCATAAACCGATAATATACTTTTGATTTTTGGGGGTCATTGATAGCTTCTTCTTCTGAATTTGCTTTTGCTTCATAAAGAGCTACCGCCTTTCGAACATCTTTATCTTTGAATGTAAGAATCTTATAAGGATCAAAACCCAAAACATTCTTATCCCGTATTCCATCCGCAATGCTATATCGATGCAACTCATCGCCAAACACCGTGGAAGTTGTATTTTTCTTTTTTTGGTTTTCTTCTTGAATCGGAGTCCCTGTAAAGCCGAAAAAGATTGCATTAGGAAAAGTATCTTTTATCGTTATTAACATATCTCCGAAAGTAGAGCGATGTGCCTCATCTACGATAAAAACAATTTTTTTGCGATTGATAATCTCAATGTCTTTTGTGTTGTAATCACCTTCTTTGATATTGCTCATTTTTTGAATCGATGTAACGATTAGAGTATCTGCCGGATTGATGCTTTTTAATTTAGTCAACAAGACATAGGTATCTTCCGTAGATTGCACACTCTCCGTTTCGTCCGCAAAAGCACGATACTCTTTTAAAGACTGTGTTCCTAACTCGATTCGGTCTGTAAGAAATACAACCTTATCCGCTTCTTTTGAGTTTGCAATAAGCTGTGCGGATTTGAAACTGGTCATTGTCTTTCCTGAACCGGTCGTATGCCATATAAATCCACCAAGTTGATTTTTTTCATTCCATTTTATCTTCGATACTTTATCAGAAATTGCATTTGCCGCATAGTATTGATAACTACGCATAACCTTTAAAACGCCGTCGGAATTATCCGCAACAGTATAAAATCCGATTAACTGATGTGCCATAGGAATGGACAAGAAATAAGATGCTATGTCTTTCCAATTGTTTAGCGGCTCATTATTAAAATCTGCCCAATGAAAATAATAGTCTTTATTGAACTTTCCATCCGGACCCGGATTTGCAAAATACACAGTCTCATCCGGAGTCATCGCAACAAACACCTGCACCAAAGAAAACAATCCACTGAAAACTCCTTCCGCAGAATACTTTTCAATTTGATGATATGCTTGGCTTAAAGGTACTCCGCCTCTCTTCAATTCAATATGAATAACCGGCATACCGTTAATCAGAAGCATCAAATCGCCACGACGGTCATGCAACATAGCTTCTTTCCCCGGAAATCTTGGTTGCTGAACAATTTGATATCGGCTCTGACCTGCGGCAATTTCTTTTCTGTCATAAATCTTCAAACTGACTTCTTTTCCAAAATGCTCTTTATCATCCGGATTATCTCGAATAATAGAAACCGTTTTGCCGTTGATAAATCCATTTAATTTTAGTGGTGTTCTCAACACATTTATTTGCTCAACAATTTTTTGCATCTCACTCTCTGTTAGCGGGCAGTTATTCAAACGGTCGATTCCCCGATTATTTTCAAAAAGAATATCCGCCCAATTTTGCAGAAGTTGCTTTTCAGTGCAATTTTTTAAAACGCGAGTTTCCCAGCCTTTATCAAACAATATTTTTATCAAAGCTTCTTCGAATTCCGCTTCTCTTTTAAAGGTCATTGCTATCCCCTTTCTGATATTTTTTCTGAAATCCCCTAAACAAACATATTTTCAAGAAAAGATTTTTTAATATTTTTTAGCTTCTCCAACCTACGCTGATGAAGGGCGATAAGGTTGTCCAGCTTTTGAAAAAAGTTTCCGATTTGATTTTGTTCATCTATCCGCTTAGGTACAAAAAGAGATTTTGATAATACTTCGTTTTTGGTTATTCCTTTAATAGATGTTCCTTGTAATAAATGTGCATCTGCTTTCATTTTTTTATAAATTAGATAGGTTGCAAGCCGTTCATCAATTTTAAGCTTACTCAAAGACAAAAAATCCTGACTTGTTGAGTATTCATGTTCTATCAATGATAGTTTCCCAACTCCCACACGTGTAGTAATCGCAATAGAATTTTCAGGAATAATCTTAGCTGCTGAATTTATTATTCCAAGATGCGAGATTTTTTTATATCCCAAAACACCAAATACTTTATCCTCACACAAATCCGAAGATTGAATCCATGGAATACTTCCTTTCCAATAAGCTTCACAGTAAGTATTTGGCGTTCCTCCACCAAAGGTTTCTTCTGCAATTTCCCCCAACTTACGCTGTTCCCAATCATCCGTAAATCCTTTGAATCTTATTTCCGGTTTCGTCTCTCCATTTTTCGGAAACATTTTTTCTAACATAGATTTTTTTACATTTACAAGTTTATCATACTTACGCTGATGAAGGGCGATAAGGTGGTCCAGCTTTTGAAAAAGGTTTCCAATCTGATTTTGTTCTTTAATAACTGGTAAAGAAATTTCAAACTCTGCATACTCTTGGGCATTAACACCTGGCTGTCCCGATCTTTGAGAAATTATATTAATAAATTTTTTATATTTACACGTTAATGTATTGAAGAATATAAAGTCAGAACTAAAACATTTTCTGATCTTGGCTCTAATCAAAAATCCTGCAAAATATATTATTTCATTACTATTATTATATATATATGTCTTTCCAACACTTGCTCCTGTTCTCGCAAATAAAATATCACCTTTCTCCAATCGATATCTTTCCGCATTATATAAATCACAATCCGGGGATTTCAAATCTTCCTCTTTATAACTTCTTGATTCATCATCAATATCTGTGATTCTAATATATTTATTTATCCCATCATATGTTTTAGCCGCAACATTAAGACCATAACCAAATGAGTCTGCAATTTCCCCCAACTTACGCTGTTCCCAATCATCCGTAAATCCTTTGAATCTTATCTTCGGTTTTTTGTTATTTTCCATAAGATTCACCTCGCAGCATTTCTTGAAGTTTTCTGATTCCGGCCATGTCAAATTCGTTTCCTACCAACTCATCCATCATAGAACATAATTCTTTTTCCGTTTCCGAAATTTCTTCTTCTAAGGATTGGTAAGTGATTTCATATTTCTTTTCCAAATTTTGAATACACTTAACCAAAGAATCTACAACTAATCCCGGCAGTTTATTCAAGTTAAAAATCAACGCTTCAATCCATTTTTTCTCCAAAAGAGCATAAACTTGTTCATCGGATAATTCTTCAATAGTTTTCTTAGTTAGCATCTCAAGTTCTTGCATTTCGTCCTTTACTTGAGATTTCAATTTCTTCTCTTCTTTCATCAAATTTTCAACGCGAATCAACTTTTCACGGAACCTAATACTCTCTTCCTCACGCAAAGAAGCCAATTCTTTAATCTGCTTTGTAACTTCTTTAGCTACAAAAGCATCTCCCGCTTCATTTAAAGCATCCGATTCTTTTTCTTCTTCCGTCAGAAGATCAATCACTTCCTCATATTCGGATAGAATTTCTGATAATCGAGACTCTTTTTGTTTTAATGTGTCCCTTTCAGTTTTCAGTAATGTATCTATGATTAGCTCAAAAGGAATTATTCGTCCCTCCCAGCCGTCTTGAATCTCTTCGCTTTTTCCGTCTTTTTTTCGGATAACAAGTTTCGGGTCAACTATTTTGGTTGCTTCAAATCCTTCTGTCTGTATAATTTCCAAGTCAACTGCAATTTTGTTCCACTCATCATCAAGAAGTTGGTATGCTTCATATCGGTCTATTAATGGCATTTCGTTAAGTCTCGCAAAGATTTCGTCACTCAATATCCCTTCTTGTTTTGAGATAGTAATCTTATCCATTTTTTCTATCAGCTCGCTCTTCAAATATGGATAAAAACTTCCAAATGCATTTTCAAATCGTTGTTTAAAGTTTTGAACGTCATCATGTTGATTGATAAATGTCTTGATATCTTGAGTTGCCAAATCTGAATAAGGCATATCTTTATCAGTAAAAAGTTCTTTTTTCAGATTCGGGAAAGCATCCCAATAAAAATGAAGCTCATCAATTTCACGCTGTGGTATTCCTCCAAACATGGATGCATATAGATCCCATGCTTCAGTAGGTTCCGATGAATCCACATACCTTGGAATATTCAAGTTGTATTCATTTGCACGAATTTCTTCTAAGCTGACTGCTTTCGAGTATTTCTCTATACTTTCACGATTGACAACTGCATCAGTAATTCGTTTGATATCCGATGCTCTTAATTTATTATTTTTCCCTTCCTTTATATATCCTTTGGACGCATCCACTATAAAAATATCGGTGTTCTCTCTTTTTTGTTTCAACACCATAATTATAGTTGGAATACCTGTTCCAAAAAATACATTTGCCGGAAGTCCAATGATTGCATCAATATGGTTATTCTCAATAAGATTTTTTCGGATGTTGCCTTCTTCTCCACCTCGGAACAATACGCCATGCGGCAAAACAATAGTCATAATCCCATCCGGTTTTATGTGATATAGGTCATGAAGCAAAAAAGCATAGTCCGCTTTTGTCTTTGGAGCCAATCCAAAACGAGCGTATCGAGGATCCCCTTCTTTGTTGGACGGATCCCAAGCTTGAGAATACGGTGGATTTGAAACAACCGCATCTACATATAACGGTTCATAAGTTCCATGTGGGTCTTCCTCGCTGAAAAACGGCCAGTCTTCTTCCAAAGTATCTCCATTTCTTGTCTCAATATTGTCCGGCTTAATCCCTCTCATTACAAGATTCATGCGTGTCAGGTTGTAGGTATTCTCTTTCAATTCCTGAGCATAGTATTTGATATTATTGTTATCCGTAATATATTTCGAAACACTTTGACCGATATTTATCAAAAGTGAACCGCTGCCGCTGGTTGGGTCATATATCTTGATTTCTTTTAAGCCTATGAGATGGTGAGCCACAATTTCAGACATTAAAAGAGATACCTCGTGAGGTGTATAGAACTCTCCTGCTTTTTTTCCGGCATTAGCAGCAAACATACTAATCAGATATTCATAAATGAATCCCAATACATCATAATCTTGTTTTCCATCCATTGGAATCTCTTTTATTAATTGAATCAAATTGCTGATTGCTTTTGTCTGTGTTCCGGAGCTGTCTCCCAACTTACTCAAACCCGTTTGCAATGTGTCAAAAATTTTAACGAATACCTTTTTGTGTGATGGCGAAATCAATCGATTGAAAGCAGAAAGCGCATCACGAACATTGGATACATCAAAATCTTTTCCGATTTCAATCCATGTTGAAAACAGGTTGTCATAAGAAATAAAGTAACCGATGTTCTGGCGAATGTATTCTACTGTATCTGTATCTTCTTCTGTCAAACTTTTGATATCTTCTTCGCTAAAATCATTTTCTTTTAGATATTTTATCTCCATATCCGAAAGGTATTTATAGAAAATAAATCCCAAAATATAGTCCTTGTATTCATTCGCCTCAATTTTGGAACGCATTTTATTTGCCGATTCCCATATCTTCTGTGCCAATTGTTGTTTATTCATTTCTTTTTAACCTCCCAATAATATTGTTCACCTTTTCGATTTCTAATGATTATTAAGTTTTCTTCCTTTTATGATATCGACCCTTATTTTCATTTGTCTAATATCAATGCCGTTTAATCCACGAATTGTAGTTCGCATCTTTGGAATTAGGGCAAAATCCCCACAGATTATAGTATATTACAAAAAAGCCTCATTGACTATCGGTTTTAATAAAAGCGTTTCACATTATGTTTAAATTTTTTTGCTCATCATCTTTATTAAAATTCTTAGGAAAAACATTCCGCTCCCCTGGAATATCAACTTATTCTAAAGAGCACATTGAATAAATTTCCATTATTTCCACCACAAAAAATATATTCGATTTATATTCTCCACAATCAGAAATCTGTAATACTAAACCTAATAAACCATAGATGAAATAATAATTGTTCCGTTCCGATGGAACGGCGGAACGGTGGGGTCACCGTTCCCTACAAAGTGGGAAGCATAGAACGGTTATTCGAAATATAAATTGTTGACAACTATTCTTTCTAATGGGGTTTAGCATAAAGTTTTATAATTAGATAAATTCAAAGCAAGCTATTTTGCAAAAATTGTTCTACTGAATCTTTTCCATCAAAAAACCGACCTCCCAATCGCTGAATTTAAATCTAACTTTTGAGGGTCGGTATCAATCATCATTTCGGGAAACTGTTGGACTGTCTGAAGAAGTGGCAGTATTTTTTTGATTGCATCCGACAATTGTTAATAGTACTAAACAGAAGAATACATAAACTATTTTTTCATATCAGTCTTTCCTCTTCAAATTAAAATTCATCTCCTACACATTCCGCTTTTTTCCCTAAATCTCTTGCTTTTCCTCCGTTTTCCTTAATCATTCGTCGCCATCTCATCTGCCCCGCTATTTTATAAAAAAAATCGAGGAAACGCAACGGATACATAATCTTTTGCTTGCTCAAATAACACGAACAGTTCTCATTAGAGTCTCTGCAAGCACTCTTTCTTTTTCAAAGTCATTTTGAGTTCCTGCAAAGCTTATTTATATTTTAGCCAGCATTTTAAAAGCGATATACAGCTTCGCCAAATCATGATTGGCATTGCTAAGTCCTTCAACTTCATAACCGCTTTCTCCGAGCACATCTCCCGCTTCCAAAAAATTATACAGCTCCAGTTGATTGAAATCACAAAGCGCCTGCACTCCGGCAAGTTCCATTTCCACAGCGATACAGCCCTCGCTTCTTCTTTTGTTTACCAATCCGACCGTCTCTCTTATCATCGAGTCCGTTGTCCAAACTTTTCCTTGCACATAAGGAACTTTCAACTCTTCAAAAATAGCTGCCACTTTGTCGCTGTTTTTGATTTGGATATAGTCCGCCGGAGGAGCGTAATAATAGGAGCAACCTTCGCCACGATAACTCTCGGTAGGAACAACATACTTGCCGGTTGTCATTTCTTTATTCAAACTCCCGCAAGAGCCGAACATAATAAATTTGGTCGCTCCCGTTATCCAATGCACCTCAAAACACTCGGTAGCCGCCAACGCGGAAGTAATTGAGGACAAATAAAAAGCAATCTCTTCTCCGTACAAATTCATTTTGTATATCGGAGTGTTTCCGTTGCAAGCAGTCAGAGCGGCTATCTCGCTGCATTCAAAAGTTTCGAGTAGATGGTCGTGAATTTTTTTGGACAAAATAATTAAACATTTTTCCAACAGATGTTTTTTCTCGCCATAAAAGTCTTTTAGACTGATAATCGGCTCCGTTTCGATGTCATAACATGATGTAATCATTTTTTCTACTCCTTCTTTTTCTCTTTCTTCTAAATTTCATTTTGGGGTTATACACTAAACCATAAGTTATTTTTAATGTTCTCTCTACAACGGAACACTCTTATCTGTAGCAAATTCAGCATCTATTTCTTCAACAAAACGAGAACTGTGCTCTCTTATATATTTTGCTAAATCCATTTTATTTTCCTCAATCTATCTTCGCATCCAAATCATAACTCTTTTGTATAATAATATCTTTGGCTTGTGTAAGGATATTCTTTCAATGCAAATACTTCTTTATAACCATGCTTTTTATAAAAATCCGGTGCTTGAAAATTGAAAGTATCCACGAATGAATATTTACACTTTCTTTCTTTCGCCTCTTTTTCAGCCATGTTCAAAATCTCTGAACCCAAGCCCTGTCCTCGTAAATCCTCTCCGACATACAAATATTCAATCTCGAGCCAATTCCCGAAAGTTTCCGCTACCATCCCGGCTATCAGATTCCCTTGTTCATCCTCAACATAGATATTCAGCGGTTCACTTTTCGACGGTTCTCTCTTTGATTTATTATATGCTCTGATTAAATTTCCAAGTTCTTGTGCTTTCTCGGATTCTGTGTTTTCCAATCTCAATTTCATTGTTGTCTCCCTGTCAGATTATCGCACTGTTTCAACCGATAGAAATTTTTTTCACAGTACGCACATAATCGTATATATTTTCTTGCGCTCCGTTTTTTAATCTTTTCATACATCTTTGAACCGGCCATATCAGAGAGTTGTCGGGAAGTCTGATTGCAATATTCATTTCTCCTTGCGGGTCTTCGTCATCGGTTTCCCAGTGACCGCCATAAATTTTTATAATGGTCTCTCCAATCAAACAGCCTAAACCGAACAAGATGGAGCCGGATTGACCGGAAAGTGCTCCACCTTCGCTTGATTGTTCATTAAAAAATCTTTCGATTTCTTTCATCCCTTCCAAATCATAATCCACTTGGTAGCCTGTTTTATTCAAATTGTTTTTAGCCCAGTTTGCATAAGTGGGAATATCTTCCGACAGTGTGGTTTTTTCTTTTTGTATTTTCGTCTTTTTAGCATTTTCCTTTTTCTTAAATATATCAAATAAACCCATTTTTCACCTCACAAATTTCTTTCTTTTTTCTTAGATTAACAAGTCTTCCTTTTCAAAATTGTAACAAAAAATCCGATGATTTAAAACCCAAATAAAAGCGATGTTCTTCCATTGTATATCCCCAAGAACCCCCATTTACATATTACTTGTCAATGCTTCCAATAAAACCGGTTTATAAACAAGTAGTTCACTTTCAATTTTCGAAATCAAAAACAAATATGGCTGATTGAAAAAGATTTCGTTCCGATTCCTCATTCATTATATCATTTTCCCTATATTTTGTCAGGGAATTCAGTTGAATATCATTCTTGTAGATGCTATGTTTTCAATCATATCCGGTGCTGCTCATTGTCACGCATTCTTTCTTTAATTTCTACACCGTTAAAAGAGCAAGTCGCTTCTACAAAGAGATTGCAGTTTCTAATACTAACCTAATAAAACATAGAAAAAATCATCCTTTTCCCGTTCCGATGGAACAGCAAGGCGGTGAGGTTACGAAACCAACCAAACTTTGAGCTTGACGGTGAAAATTTCCGGTAGATTCCATTGAGCCGACCATAATCGGAACTTGTCTTCCAACAAAGGCAAAGACTTGACCCAGTTCCAATAAAAATCTGGTAATATTGGTTGTAAGTGCTTCTTCCAGTTCTTTTTCTTTATATCCTTGCGTCAATGTCAGGAAGTCAAAGTTATATGGGTCTTTTAATGTTTCTTGTGCCAAATCGCTTCTGCTGTCGGGCAATCGCTTTGTGAAATTTGTAATTGCATCCCCCCAAGCATACCGCTCTTGTTTTGATACAATCTCTTTTCCTAAGTTCCGGTAGAGGTCTAAAAGTTCATAATTTACTTTATCGCAAAACAGGCTTAAGCCTACAACAAAAGGCAGTTCAGAAAATCTCATTCTGAAACTGCCTCTTTTTTTACCAAACGCGCAATCTGTCCTCCGGTTTTACATACATCGGGTCGCCTTCTTTTACTTGAAAGTCGATATAGAATTGATCCATCTGATTGACAATATTGTTCACGCGATATTTTCCCGGCGGATGCTCATCCGACAAATCCGCAATCGCCGCCTCCGGAGTTTTGAGCTCGCGCCACACTTTGCCATAGGACTCGAAAACTTTTTTGGTGTTATATCCTTTTTCTTTTGAAATGTCGAGCACCACGGTCAAACCGCCGAGGTCGGCTAAGATCTCACCGGTTGAAATTTTTCCATTGACCTTATAGCCCGGCGCCACTTCCAATGCGGAATAAATGTCCGCCGCTTGCTGAACCTTGCTCGAGAATTTTTTGTAGTCTTCGCTCTTCCACCAGTTGACATGATTTCCTTTTTCGTCAAACTGTGCTCCGCTATCGTCAAAGGCATGCGAAATTTCATGCCCGATGACCGCACCGATGCCGCCCAAGTTTTCTTCTTTGGACGCTTGCGGGTCATAGAACGGCGGCTGCAAAATCCCAGCCGGAAACACGATTTCGTTGTTAATCGGATTATAGTATGCATTGACGGTCTGCGGATACATTCCCCATTGCATTTTATTCGGCGGAAGATTGAGCTGACCGACCGATTGCAAAATCGAAAGCTGTATAATCGCCTCGACATTCGAAACAACGGTTCCGCCCTGCTCGCTCGTCTTGATTTTTACACGCTTATAGCTTGACCATTGATCCGGATACCCGATTTTTACATTCATCGTCTCCAGTTTTTTCAGCGCCTTCGCCTTGGTTTCACCGGACATCCAATCGAGATTCTCAATTCGCTTCTTGTAAGCGGACTTGATTTCCTTGACCATTGCCAGAACATCCTGCTTCGTATTGGTGGAAAAATATCTTTTGACATAGACCTTGCCCATCAGCTCACCGAATATCTGAGTCGTAATCTCAAATGCAATTTCTTCATCAGACGGCACACGATAGGCTCCCGTAAAGGATTGACGAAATTTCATCACGCTTTTGATAACATCCTTGGACAGGTACATCGCATTGTCACGAATGATGCGAAGTTCCATCTGTGCCTGAATCGCCAAACGGTTTTGCTCATGATACATGCTGTTCAATTTTTGAATCGCCTTGGGCTGACTGACCACGATTTTTTTGGCATGATCGACCTTCATCGCTTTGATGGTCGTAACGATAGGAAGCTTCGGACTGATTTTCTCCAGCTCCGAGAGCGTCATCGTATTGTATTGTGACTCGAAATTCGAGCTGTCCTCTTTTGACAAAACCGCCGTCGACAATTCCTTTTCAAAATTGAATACCGCATCGGCTTTTCGCTTTGCCTCGTCTTTGGAATTACCGTTGAGCACAAGCAGCTCGCTCAAATAATTTTTGTATGCCTTCTGAACTTTGAGCGAAAATTCGTCCTTGCCCTCCAAATACACTTTCGGCAAACCGATGCTCGGCTCTTCCACATACAAAATATTCATCCGATTGTCCTTAATATCCTGGTCGATTGCCAGCGATATGACGGTGCCGTAATTTTTTTGATACAAAGTTACCATCGCCTGATTGACCTGCTCCATCGATTGAGCCGAAGTAATCTTGTCCAGCAAATGTTTTATCGGCGTAAGCTTTTGAGCATCTCGCGTTTTGAAATCCGCAGCCATATTGTAAAAGTCGATGAGCTTTTTCTCATCGCTGCCCTCTTTCAGCTTCGCGTAATTGGCACGCAGCTCCTGAATCATCTCATGCAGATGCTGCTCCGTCTTTTCATTGATTTGATAAAAATTTCCGGTGGAAGACCTCCCCTCCGGGATTTTCGTTTGTTTAAGCCACTCTTCATTGACATAACTATAAAAATCCGTCTGAGGTGTCGCTTTTTCTTCCGCATAGACCACGCTCGACAGCAACAAAACCCAAGCCATCAATAGCGCCAACATTTGCGTTCTTCTCTTCACATCTTTCTCCTTCTGCACAAAATAAGATGCAGCCAAGCTGCAATCTCATTTATTCTCTATTCTTTTATTCGTTGCGATTTTTCCATTCGCTTTGAAGCATGCTCATCAAATTGAAATTGTAAAAAGCACCGTCCTTGTAACCCGCTTCTCTCGCAACTCCTTCAAACGCAAATCCCAACGCTTCGTACATCGCTTGCGCCGGATTGCCGTCGAAATAATCCAGCGTAACCCGATTGAGTTCCAATTTTTCAAAACAAAAACGCATGAGCGCAAGCATCATCACACGACCCAGACCCTTGCCGCGATGCTCCTGCTCGCCGATATAAATTCTTGTGATATCAATCGATTTCGTATTTTTGTCATAGCGACTCAAATACGCTCGCCCAATCATTTCACCGTTAAGCAAAACGGCAAAATCCATCATCGTATCATCCTGCTCCCGCTTGATAAATTCGCGTACGACTTCTTCATAAGTCTTGCCTTTGGGAATGCTCAAAAACTGAATGACATTATCGTCACTCTCCCATTTGTGAAAATAGGTGCAGTCATCAAATTTTGCCTTTCGTAATGTAATCATAAAAGCTCCTTTCGTCTCAAAACTTTCTTTCTTTAATATACTATGATTCTACCCAAAAATAAAGACCCTATGAACAATAAGGTCTTACATTATCTAAAATATTTTCAGCAACGGCTTGCCAAGAAAATTTCTCCATCGGAAGAATGATTTTTTCAAAATTCCGCGCTGAAATTCGATTCATCTGCTCTTCAATCGCCTGAGCGAATCTTTTTTCATAATCCTGCAGCTCGCTCGGAATCGGCTTATCCACTTCAAGCATTCTCGGAAGCGGTACAAAAACAATCGGCGGCTCGGGAATCTTGCTCGTAATCCAAGATTTGAGTCCCGGCGTATCCGATGCCACAACGGGCAAACCGCAAGCCATCGCCTCGATGCTCACCAAACCCAATCCTTCATAATACGACGGAAAAACGAATAAATCACAGTTGCGATACAGCTCCGCAAGCTCCGTCTGCGGAATCATCCCCAAAAACTCAATCGGATAATCCGCCCGACTCGCCAGATTTTTGATTTCGGCAAACTCTTTTTCATCGCCGCCGCCACCCGCCAAATACAGCTCAATATTTTTGCTTTGCAAAAGCGCCAACGCTCGAAGCAAGGACAAAAGACCTTTGTTGACCGCAATCTTGCCGGCAAAAGCCATTCGAATCGGACGATGAGATTCCTCATTTTTTCTTTTTTCGTCGCCGGGATAAAAAATCGCCGGATTGTATCCGTTGCCGACAGCGACAATTTGCTCCTTCGGCAGACCGACAATCTGCCGAATTTCCTCCCGCTGCTCCTCCTGAAGTGCAAAAATCGTCGGGATTTTTTGTATCGCGCGCAGAATACGCTCCCGCTCAAACGAATTGCTCGCCAGTTGCCGTAAACAAGTTCCGTGACAGATGGCCGCGATGGAATGCTGAGGAAAATTTTCTACAACGAGCGCCGTCAAAAAATACAGATGATGACAAAGTATCAAATCCGGCTGAAACGATTCGACCATCTGTTTGAGCTTCTGCACAAATACATGCTCAAAACGCTTTGCCATCTCAGCGCTCAAATCCCGATATCTCGTTGACGGATACGGCATCACATCGCTCATCCCAAGCGGCGCGAACGGAAGCTCCTCGTTGCCAAAAATCACCGGCTCGATTATAATATCCGAAAAAGTATCGGCGAAATTCGCGAAATACGGCTCCTCTTTGTCGATGCCGCAAATAATTGCCTGCGTGTGATTCATTTTTTGAAACTCGCGCACCAATTCGCTCAAATACACTCCGCTTCCCGTGGCATAAGGCTTTTGCGCAATGACACTCAAAATTTTCATAGCTCCCCCATTATTTATGATAGATTTCGTTCGCATTGATTTTGCACGCACGATAAATTTGCTCCAACAACATCACACGAAACAGTTGATGCGGAAAGGTCATTTGGCTGAAACTGATTTTCATATCGCCACGCTCCCTCACCGCATCACCCAGTCCGAGACTTCCGCCAATCAACAGCGTCAAATTGCTCACGCCTTGAACCGCTTTTTGCTCAAATAGTTCGGCAAAACCCTCCGAAGTCATCGCCTTTCCCTCCGGCGACAACAAAATGACAAATTCATTTTCTTTGATTTTGGAAAGCATGCGTCTCGCTTCCGCATCCTTGACCTGCTCTTCTTCCTTCGCCGATGCCTTTTCCGACAATTTTTCTTCCGGCAATTCCAAAACACTCAGTTTGGCAAAACGACTCAAACGCTTTTGATATTCCTCACTCGCCGCCTGCCAAAAACTCTCTTTCAATTTCCCTATCGCTATAATTTTTATGCTCAACATTATTCGTAATCATCCTCATAAATCGGTTCGTAAAAATCTTCTTCATAATCATACTCGAATCGTCGTTGATTTTGCCGATGCTCTTCCTCCCAATACGCTTTGCGCTGAGGATTTCCGGATTGCTCGAACCGCTCCATAAGCTCGGATTGCTCTTTGAAATACTGCTCCTCTTTCATCTGCTCAATCACTGCATCAATATGACGCTCCAACATCGGATTCGGCTTCTTGTCCAAATCACTCGCGCCCTCCGGCATTTTTTCCGCCGGATTTGGCAATGCATCCTCTTTTTGATGCCCGCGCATATCCATTGTGTTTTCAAATTCGTCGACAGCTTTGGCTTGAACTTGCTTCTCTCTATCGACGCCTTCATTTTTCTCTATCTTTTTCATCACAAACTCCTCTCTCAAGTAGTTGTTCTTACTTTGATTATACGATTTTTCAGGCGCAATTACAAGCCAAAGCGAACGCAAATAAAAAGTCACTGCTCAAAACTCCTTGGACTGTCATTTCAAATCAGGACTTTTCAAACAGTGACTATCTTTCGTTAAGTCGAATGGAGAATGTTTTTTCCGCCACCTCAAACGCTTTCTCAACCGGAAGGCAATAAGTGTTTTCCTTATCCTCCTCCGCAATACCGTTATAATACTCTTCCATGTGTTTCTTTGAACCAAAGAAATTCATGATATTTCAACAATTTGCCGCCCAATTTTCTACTTTTGATAAATCAACATGGATGGCACATAATGAGTGTGGCTGATACTCCGTCAATTCCCCATTGCAAATTGAAACTTGGATTTTCTCGCCGGAAACGGGACATACCGACTCAATATTGATATCCTGATTGAATACAAATGCCGAACCCATCGCATCAATTGCGCACATTGAATAGAATTCTCTTCCGTCCTTAAGCTTTACATGATGACTGGTCGGTAAATTGGACACCGGATATGCAAATAGAATCTCTTCGCCGTCCGTTACAATAGTTTCCTTCTCTATCAGGCTATCGATGATACTGCGATTATCTCCGCAAAATTTTTTCTCCGTAAGCGGTTTTCGTTTCTCAATCATCGCATTGAGCAATTCGATGCGAAGCTTACTTTCTTTTTCATCTAATTTCGCATCAATGTTAATGACCTTTTCTAAATCAATTTTCGTATTCACACAATTACTCCCTTTTCTGAAATTTTTTGAACCAGTTTCATGCAATAGTCCTTATATTGCTCACAGTAGCGATTGCGTGGTCTCGGAAGATTATTTTCCAATTCATATACAATCTTTCCTGCATTCGTTGACATCAAAATAACTTTATCACTCAAATATACTGCCTCATCCACATCGTGCGTTACCATGAGTGCGGTAATCTTTTCTTCACGCCAAATATTTTCAATCTCCATCTGGAGCGATTGGCGCATCATCAAATCCAATGCTCCAAGCGGTTCATCCATCAACAAAACCTTCGGCTTACTTGCCAAAGCTCGAACCAAAGCCGTTCTCTGTTTCATTCCACCTGATATCTGATGAGAATATAATTCTTCATGTCCTTTTAATTTAGAAATCTCCAACAGATATTCCAGCCTTTGCCGTTGTTCATTATCCGGAATCTTCATTTGTTTCATCGGGAACAAAATATTGTCTTTGACCGTCATCCAAGGGAACAACGCATAGTTCTGGAATACAAATGCTCTATCGGGATTCGGACCATTTATTATGTCGCCATCCAATTTCACCATTCCCGAATCGCTTTTTTCAAATCCGGCAATTATTGAAAGCATTGTTGTTTTTCCACATCCGGATGGACCGAGTAATGTTACAAACTGCCCCTCTTCTAAAGTGAATGAAATATTTTCCAGCACTTTCTTATGTTTGTTTTGATTTTTAAATGTCTTTGATATATTATTTACTTCCAGTTTCATGATACAAATCTCCACTTGGTAAGATATCTATTTGTTATTTGTAAAAGAATATCAATCGCATATCCTATAATAGCTGACATAAACATCAGCGCAATCAGCACATCGGTTTGCATCATCGATTGTGCTTCCACCATTGAGTAGCCCAGACCGGCACTTGTCGCTATGAACTCCGCTCAGATTACTGACATCCATCCGCTGCCGATTGCCAATCTCGCTCCTACTAGAATATCCGGTAACGCTCCGGGTATCACCACATTCCAAAAAATGCTCCATTTCCCGGCGCCCATACTTTTAGCTGCATTATAATAGTCTTTGGAAATATTTGATACCCCTTGATTCGTATTCAATATTACTTGGAACAGACCATTGATTGCAATCATGAAAAGAGTTGGTCCATCTCCAATTCCCAACCAGATAATTGTAAGAGGAACCCATGCCATCATCGGAATTTGACGAAGAGAATTCATCAGGCCACCAAAAACATAATTAAATTTTTTTGATAAGCCCATTCCGATTCCTAAAGGGATACCGATGATAAGTGCAATTAACCATCCTTTCAATACGCGTACCATAGTAATTCCAACATTGGTCATAATTTTTAAATCAAAGATACTTTGAAAAAATGCTTTTGCCGTTGCATACGGCGTCGGTAAAAGTAATGGAATGGCGATTCTTTTTGCCGCAATGTACCATCCAAGCAACAAAATGCAGTAAAAAGCTAATTTCAAAATAGCATCTTTATAGTTGATTTTTAGATTCTGCATTATTTTATTGTCAGTAGTTTTACTTTCCAATCTTTTATCCTCTCCTCCTTTAAGTTCGTGTAATTTGCAATTTGTCTTTGCATTTCCAACGAATCTTCATTAAGAATATTCACCGCTTTGTTGTAGGCTTTAACAAAGTTTTTGTATTCCTTTGTTCCGATATAGTTTTTATCCGCAACCAATACAAAAGTGTCATTAAGCATCGGATAGTCGGTCTCTCCACTCAAGCTTCCACTCTTGGCAACATCTAAAAAAACAGCATCCACTTGACCGCTTTCATAAGCATAGCCCAATGCATTACGACCGGTTTGATGAATTTCTATTGTTTTTTCAAATTTCGCCCTTAAATATTCTTCATGGAACATTTTATTTTCTTGAATTGCAATGCTCTTTATTTTGTCATTCCTTTTTATAATGACATCCGTATTTTGAAATAGCGGACATACAACTACAAGGTCTGAATTCGATTGTGTAAGATTACTTGCCGCATCTTTACATAATATCGCCATGGAATAAATATCTGTGCTCAATGCCCATTGAGCCGTTTTTGCTCAACAGTCCCGAATGAAGAACGGTTTTACTTTCCCCTCCGTGTAAATTTTGTTGTGAATCATATAATCCACCACAAAACCGGACATATCATCCGAGACCCCTATTGCTACTTGATTTTCAGTATTGTTTTTTTGATTCAAATTTTGATGGTAAACAAAGAAACTCATACCTATCAACACAAAAATCAAAAATACACTACGATTCAATTTCATTTGCCTTTTTTTCAAATTCCTCAAAAGTCATTCCTACCGGAAAATCCTTTTCAATTTTCTCTTGAATGTATTTGTCAAAATCATCCAGTCCCGCGTCGTTATAGATATCTCTTTCTATAACATCCTCAACCGGCGGTAAAGTCTTCACCAAATTGTATTTTTTATACACCTCATAAGCATGATTAAACTGCTTTTCATTTAACTGCCAAGTAAGCGTTCTTCCTTCTTCATTGCATTTTTTATAAATGGTCATCAATGATACTTCGTACGGCACATTATAGTATTGTGAAAAAATCTCTGCCGCTTTTTTGGGATGTTCATAGATATATTTAATACTGTCCTGATGCGCCTTCAAAAGTTCGACAGCAAGTTCTCTATGCTCTTTAATGAAGTTTTTGTTCAATGCAAATCCGCAACAAATCCCCATTTCATCATCCATGTCACGATAAGTTGCCATTATTTTCCCAACCTTTTGATGCTCCGCCATCGAGCCCCAAGGGTCACAACAGGTATATCCTTTTATCTGGCCGGTACTCAAAGCCAAAAAACTGTCCGAATCCGAGCCGGTATTAACCAATTCATAGTCTTCTGCTTTTGTTGAGAGATTAAGAATCTGAGAATATCCCGCAAGCCAATCCTCACTTGTTGAGGGGTCGCCCATCGCAACTTTTTGACCATATAAATCTTCCGGTTTTTTAATATCATTGGACACAACCAGATACATTGAGCCGCCGATATGATTGTTTGCCGCATAAACAATCGGAGAACCTTCTCCGTTTGCCGCAACCAATCCTCGCGCGCCGATATATCCGGCATCCATTTGTCCTGCAGCCATCGCCTGTGGAACTTTGCCGTTTCCGGTCAACTTTACTTTGAGATTATGGGCTTTATATATTCCCGCCGCTTCTCCAACCGGTCCTGCAACCATGTGGTCACAATTGTAGTAGCCCAAATTAATCTCATAATCACTGTTCACATCCGTCTGTTCCGGCGGTGTGCTGCTATTGGAATCTCCGCCTTGATTGCTTTTGCTGCATCCAAAAAATCCCGTTACCAAAATCATGCTCAATAATATAGTTGCTATTTTTCTTTTCATATTGCCTCCTAACAACAATTGTCCATATCCTCACTAAACAAATCTCGAACTGTCATATCCGCTTGCATGCGATAAATGGCATATCCGTAATTTCCATCTTTCGAGCCTGATATTATAAATTCGATAGGCTCTTTTTCATCAATGTTTTTAAACTGAATATCTACATTCTCTCTTGGGGCTAAAAACTTTTCCGTCGCTTGATATTGTGTATTATCTTTATTGAGCAGTACTACCGCATAATTTTTTTCTTCTTCTTGAGGATGGTATATGACCAACAAATCTTTTTTCCCGTCATCATTCACATCTTCACTTTTTGCCATCAGCAAATCATAATTTTTATTTGTTTCCAAAAAATGAATGAGGTAAGGATGGTCTTTTTCTCCAAAATCATTATTTTCCTGAATGGATTTGTTTCGACTATAAAGCTGAAAGCCTACCACAAAAATGACGAAAACTGCAATAATTTTTTTCAGTTCTTTCATTGCAATCTCCTTTTCTCTATATAACTCATGATTCTATGATACATTGCCAGCGCAAAGAATATCAGAATAACGGATGAAGCTGCATAACGAAATCCCGTCGGGAAAATAACTATCAACCGATTGGCACTTTGAATTGAATAGTCGATTGTATCAATACTTATCTGCGGTTTATAACTCGGCATCAAAATTAAATTCGTAATATAGCCTAGAACAACAGCCATCGCCGTAACAACTCCACCGTAAATGATTGCCGATCGCTTCCCTATCATTCGATAAATACTGATTAGTTCCGCGATATTGGTAGATGCGCCCGCAATCAAAAAAGTTACTGCAGAACCCGGTGACGCTCCCGCTGCAATCAGGGCAGCAATAAACGGAATATGACCGACCGCACAAACATACATTACCGTTGCCAATATCGCTACATTTAATAATGACAATGCACTTGGATTTCCTAAATATTTCTGAATTACGGATGATGGAAAAGTTACCATAATGAATCCGGCTACAAACATCCCTGTAACAACATATTTACTTATTACTAAAGCAAAATCGTTCACCATCCAAACAAATCCCGATTTTATTTTTTCAGGTATGCTTCTAGTATCCATCCGCTCACTCATCTCGATATTTTGAGAATAAGCCTGTGGATAATACAATTCTTTTCCGGCGGTGCTGTTTGCAATCCATCCAATCATCATCGGAAAAATTAAACCAATTACAAAATATATTGCGGTCAGTTCTTTCCCAAATAATCCGTACGACAAAATCAGCGCAATCGGATTGATAACCGGCGTGGATGTCATAAAACAAAGTACCGGACCGATATAAGCGCCGGAATAATACATACTGATTCCCAACGGAACGGTTCCGCAACTGCAAATAGGCAAGACAAATCCCGACAGTGTAACTTTCATCAAAGCTGAAAAACTCTTATTCCCCAAATGATGATGCAGCTTTTCGACAGGAATTAAATCATGCAGAATCGCTGCGATGAGGTAGCTGATTACAATCCAAGAAGACGCGGTGTTCAATAAATTAAAAGAAACGCGAAGAATATTCCAAAGATACTCTCTCATCATCCATCTCCTCCTTCATTCAATTTTGAAACGGCGTCATCAATAGCTCGGTCAATCATCATTTTGTTGGGATTTTTAATAAATATTTTTTCATCAATTATCAAAGTTCCAACATAAATCATGCCATACTTTTTTATGTATTCCATATCCCTTCCTGCATAATACAATTTTAAATCAATTTTTTCTTTGTATCTGGCTGCTGAAGATTGAACCAATCTTCCAATCGAATCACAGGATGGTCATGTATTCACAAATTCCACTTTTACTTTTTTCATATCATCCTCTTAACCTTTAACACTTAATTTTTCCTAATTACAATCTACCACAAGAAAATTCAAATTGCTATGTCTATCACAAAATCATCAATCGAAAATTTTTATAAAAAACATAAACTTCATCTATCAATTCGCGTAAAAATTATACAAAGTTTGCGTCAATCATCTGTACTTTATGACGCTTTTGCGATACAATAGTTTTAATAAAACAATATGGAGGTAATTATGAAGATACAACTACTTGACAATCTTGAAATCATGCGTGATTACGATTCTTATGTCATTCCATTTAATGCTGATGTGCAATTGGGTGACTTTTTTGATGAAGACTTTAGAGAAATGCTTCAACCATATATTGATTCAAAATTGTTTGAAGGAAAAAAAGAGCAGATTTATTCATTCACCAGCTTTTACAAAAATTCGTCCAAACATGTTCACATCGTATTGGTCGGACTTGGCGCTCATGAAAAATTGAACAATGAAATCGTGATGAATTCTTTTGGAAAAGCGGTAAAGGAGATTCAAAAACTCAAATCCAAAACGCCTATTTTCATGTTCCAAAATGCGAAAAAAGAACTCAATCATGTCGATAATTTCCTAAAAGCCGTGAAAGCGATGCTTTTGGCGGAATACGGTTTTGAAAAATATCAAACGAAGGAAGATAAATTGCATGAGCTAGGCGATGTGGCAATTTATACGGAATTTGCGGATGCTCATAAATGCTTGAAGAGAGCGGAAATGCTTGCAGAAAACATCATCTTGGCGCGTAACTTGGTCAACGAGCCGGCGAATGTTATCAAGCCTGCCAATTTGGCAACTTTGGCGACGGAGGCTCTTGCAGGACTTCCGGTCGATGTGAAAATTCGCAACAAGTCGGAGATTGAAAAACTCGGCATGAAGGCTTATCTTGCCGTTGCGCAAGGCTCGGATGCGGAGCCGAGATTGATTGTCATGAACTATCAGGGCAATCCGGGCAGCGACAAAAAATTGGCGCTCGTCGGAAAAGGACTCACTTTCGACAGCGGCGGATATTCCATCAAACCGACGGACGGAATGATGAATATGAAAACCGACATGGCAGGCTCGGCTGCAGTTATCGGAGCAATTCGTGCGATTGCACAATCCAAACTCAAAGTCAATGTCGTTGCCATCGTCGCTGCAGCGGAAAATATGATTTCCGGTCATTCTTATTTGCCGGGCGACATCATCGGCTCCATGGCGGGCAAAACGATTGAAATCGTCAACACGGATGCAGAAGGAAGATTGACTCTCATCGACGCGGTGACTTATGCGATTGAAGAAGAAAAAGCAACAAAAATTGTGGATATTGCAACTTTGACAGGCGCTGTGCTGGTAGCACTCGGAACGGATTATGCCGGAATTGTGACCAATGATGAAGAATTCTACCAAGTATTCGAAAAAGCGGCGAAGGTTTCGTTTGAAAAAATCTGGCGTCTTCCACTCGATGATGCGGGCAAAGAGCTCAACAAGTCGAAGATTGCGGATTTGAAAAACTCCGGCGGTCGTTTCGGCGGCTCGCAGGTTGCCGGTGCTTTTATCGGCGAATTCGTACAGGATATTCCTTGGATTCATGTCGATATCGCAGGAACTTCGGATGTGAGCGAGGACAAACCTTATTGCCGTCGCGGTGCAACGGGATATGGTGTCGAACTTCTGTTCACCTTAGCGTCCATGCTGTAATTTGAAAAACAAAGCCGACCTTTCAGACTTTTATCGTCAAGGTCGGCTTTTTTGTTTGTTGTTTTTTGTTTTTTGAGTCAAGTCCTAAATGTGGTGTAAATTTAAAA
>JAUNKE010000120.1 GCA_030532905.1 Peptostreptococcaceae bacterium | reverse complement strand
ATTGCCACTCCTAAATCACTCTTTGCAAAAGTGGAAATAAACTTTTCACTTCAGCTTATTTTAACTTTATTTCTCCAACAGCGTTTTCCACTTTTTCAATCAGCTCACGACTGTCCAAAATCGCGGCATATCGATTGATATCGGTGTACATCACGCGGTCTTTTTCAACAAAAGAAATCCGCTTTCGAACCACATCGTAAGCCACCCGGCTTCCCTTACCCAAAACTTTGATTCCGCGAAGGTCGATTCCCTGACAAGCACCCATCAGCTCCATCGCCAACACATTTTTGGCATTTTCGGCAATCTCATACGCCTTTCTCGCCGCAATCGTACCCATCGACACATGGTCTTCCTGATTTGCGGAAGAAGGAATCGAATCCACCGACGCCGGATGCGCCAACACTTTGTTTTCCGATACGAGCGCCGCCGCCGAATACTGCACAATCATAAATCCGGAATTCAAACCGCCGTCTTTTGACAAAAATGCAGGAAGTCCGTTGGACAATGCCGGATTGACCAATCTTTCCAATCTCCTCTCCGAAATGTTGGCAAGCTCCGCAATCGCGATTGCCAAAAAGTCCATCGGCAAAGCAATCGGCTGTCCGTGGAAATTTCCGCCGGAGATAACCGAGTCGTCTTCTTTGAAAATCAGCGGATTGTCCGTCACCGCATTGATTTCGATTTCCACTTTCTGTTTTACATAATCAATCGCATCCTTGGACGCTCCGATGACCTGAGCCGAGCAACGAAGCGCATAAGCATCCTGCACTCGCTTCTCACCCTGTCTTGTAATGCTCTCGGAGCCTTCAATGATTCGAAGTAAGTTGTCCGCCGTTGCAATCTGTCCAATCTGTCCGCGCGCCTCGTGAATTCTTTTGTCAAAAGCATCCGAAATTCCTTCGAGCGCTTCCATCGACAATGCCAAGTTGATATCGGATTGCTTCGCGAGCATCTCCGCCTGATGAACCGCAAAACAACCGACCGCGGTCATAACCTGCGTACCGTTGATGAGTGCCAAACCCTCTTTGGACGACAGCTCAATCGGTTTCAGCCCCGCAAGCTCCAATGCTTTTTCCGACGGCATGCGTTTACCTTTGTAGAAAGCCTCACCCAATCCGAGCATCGTAAGCACCATGTGAGAAAGCGGAGCCAAATCTCCACTCGCTCCGAGCGAGCCTTTTTCCGGAATCACCGGATGCACCTGCTTGTTGATTAGTTCCAAAAGCTGCTCCACGGTTTCGAGTCGAATTCCCGACAATCCGCGAGACAATGCATTTAACCGAAGCATCATAATCGCCCGCACAATATGCTCCGGCAACGGATTGCCGACACCACAGGCATGAGAGATAATCAAATTTCTTTGCAAAGTTCCCGTATCCTGTTTTCCAATAAAGACATCGGAGAACTTTCCAAAGCCCGTTGTGATTCCGTACACGATTTTTTCGTCCGCCACATAGCTGTCCACCACTTTTCGTGATTCCTCGATATTGTGCTTAAGCTCATCCGACAACTCGAGCGCATAACCGTTTTGCGCCACATTGATGACATCCTCGATCGTGATTCCCGCCTGTGTTAATAAAACTTTGCTCATTCTTTCCTCCTATTCGAATTCCAAAGAAAAACACTTCACCCCCGACGCGCTGTGAAGTGTCTATTATATCCGTCATTGTATCATAAATTTCGTAACTTTATTGTTTAACGCTCTGTCTTTCGACAATTGAATGCGGCAGCACCTTTGCCTCGACGACATTCTCTTCACCGTCGATTCGTTTGATGAGCACGCCGATTGCCATCGCTCCGATATCATAAAGCGGCTGCTGAATCGTCGTCAACTGCGGACGAACGATGCACGCGATTTTGGAATCGTCATAGCCCATCACGCTGACTTCTTCCGGAACTTTGATGCCTTTGTCGAGCAATGCGTTCACCACCGCCGCCGCCACATCGTCCGATGTCGCAAAGAAAACCTCCGGAAGATTCTTTTCTTTCTCAATAAAATCGCTGACCTTTTTATAAACGGCGCTGATTTTATCCTTGGAGAAAATGACTTCCATCTTCTTCATCTTGTTTTTGCCTTTTTTGAAAGTCTTTTCAAAACCGACTACGATTTCTGAATCCTTCGCGGTGTCTTTGATTCTCGCTTCGACAACGCAAACGCTTTTGAAATTCTTTTCAATAAGATATTTAGCAACATCTTCCCCCGCAACATAATGGTCAACGCCAACCGATGGAATGTCAAAAGTTTTTGCATTCTTGCTGATATATATCGCCGGAATATTGCTTGCCTGAATCAAATCCACCGACTCCTGCGTCATATTCCAACTGATAAAAATAATGCCTGCTACCTGCTTGTTGCGCAGTAGGTCAATATATCGTTTTTCTTCTTCAAACTCACCATAGGAGTTACAAAGTAAAATATCATAATCATACAATTTACCGACTTCTTCAATGCCGTTGAGAATTTCGCCCATCTTATAATCGGAAATATCCGGTACGATTACGCCGATAAAGTTGCTCTTTTTGAGCACCAAGCTTCTTGCCACCGGATTTGGAACATAATTTGTTTCCTTGATAATCTCAAGAACTCTATCACGAATATCCTCTGAAACGGGTTTTGAATTGTTGATAACACGAGAAACAGTTGATATGGACACCCCCGCCATCTTCGCAACATCTTTGATGGTTATTGACATATTTTCCTTGTATGATATTAATGTACCTTGAAACATAAAATATCACACGCTCCTTTCT
>JAUNKE010000119.1 GCA_030532905.1 Peptostreptococcaceae bacterium | reverse complement strand
AATAATAGGATAAAATCAAATTTTGTTTGTCGGTAAGGACTTTTTTGTATATTGAGTACAGCTTGTTCAGATGAACAAATTTTTCAATCTCCATCATTCCTCCTGTAAAGTAAATCAGCTTTACATACGATATAATAAAACAAATTTCTTATGCTGTCAAGTATTTTTCCTTGACTTTCCAAAAAATCAATCTCAAAAATAAAATTGAGTGATACATTTCTAATATAAAAGAAGAAAATCATTGAAATAAAATGGTGATAGAAAATCATTTCGTAAAACAAAATCGCATATCAGTTTTCGAGAAATACAAGTCGCTATATAATAGGAAGAAACTCCTCCAAAATTATATGCTTTATAATAAAAATGATTTTGCAAAAAAATACATATAATAAAGTACATATAATAAGGAAGCTTTTCCGTAGAATTGCTTCCTTTAGAGTTCGTTTAATTTTTTCAAATCCGTTTTGAAATTTTCCATTTCAATTTTTACAATCTTGTTTCCATTTGTCTTATGCTATGCGGAACGAATCGCGATATTCGGACTCAGCTTTTGCATCTCCGATAAGAATTGCTCCTTATCCTCAATCGCTATCATCACACTTCCCTTTTTGCTGCGTTTGATTTCTATTCTGTCAAAGGATGCCGCCAGCGAAGATAACGGATTGTTCGTTTTTGTAAGCGAAACAATCTCTTGATACGGAATCTCAAGGCGAATAAATCCGAATCGGATAAACAACATCTCATTTTTCAGCTCGACATAATTGTTGAGCAGAATTGGAACACACAATAAAGCGAGCGCAATAAAAACTGTCAAATCAAGGAACATCGCAGTCATATTTCCGTCCATAAATGCTTTTACCGAAGTCGATAGCGTGAACAAAGCGCTCAATAAGAACACCGCATAAAACCATATCGCTATTTTGCCTTTAAATTTCATAACATCCTCCTTGCAATCAACAGACTAAACTCGATGCCATTCCCTGGATGTGCGGTCTTTTTCCAAAACCAAATCGTAGTTGCCGTTACCACGATAAAAATAGATTTGAGAATCATTCGGATTCAATTTAAGGTCATATTTTTTCCTTGCTCCGATGGTGCTGTTAAAACCTCCCCATGCGGAATAAAATTTCAGATAGTGCGGTTTTTCTCCTCCTCCTTCATTTTTATAGGCTCTTGCATGTCCTATTGAAGAAGTGCACATCACCGTCAACATTATTCCGTCGCCGTTCTCCGATACTGAAAAATCATAGATTACTACATCTTCTCTGATTCTCCAACCGGATATAAACAGCCAAAGCAGGAAAACACAAATTATCCCGCCGAAGAGAAAAATCAATTTTTTCTTCATGACGATTCCTCCCGCTTTCAATCGATAAGTTTCAATCTGCTCGACTTTGAATTATATTTCTTTTTTCTGTAGCAAAGGAAAGCCATTTATCAAAACCGATGCGATTACGCAAACCCACAAAGCAGTGGACATGGTCGGCATAATATCCATCAAGCCGCCCCAATCTTCACGGACAACTCTTTGTGCTCCGTCGCTGTAAAAAGCACATACGGTCAACGCGGTCAAAGACAAACTCAAAAACATAAACCATCGGTTATCTTTTTTCTTCAATGAAAAACCGATATTCAATATCGCAGTTGCAATTGCAAGTACACCTAAAAGTAGCCACATAATGCCTCCGTTCTATTTCTTTCGATTACCAACATCATTATATCGTACTTTTATATTTTCTGCAAATTTCGGCTTATCCAAGAATCCATTGAATCAACATACAAAGAGCGGTTTGAATTAAAGACAATATCGGAATTTGTACCAATGGCCATAGAATAAAATGCTCCGGAAAAGCAAATTTTTTCATCCAATTTGTTTTTTCGTAAATCGGATGACCTTCCGTCCCCGGAATAATGACAAACTTTGTAAATTTTTGAAACAGAATATAGTCCAGCAAAAAAAGGTCAGCAAAATTTACAACCGTCCAGTTGATATATCCCATCCAAAATAAAGCCCAAAAACCTCGCACGCCGGAATGAATCGCGCTGAGCACCGCATAAAAACAACAAATTCCTACCGTAACGGACATAAATATCAGATTTATTTTCTTTTCCTTTTCGGTCATTGATTGCGGCGCCGCTTTTTGAATATCTTTCGGATAAGAATCCATCAAATACCTTGGGTTGATTAAAACTAAGACAGCAGCCGCGCCGTTAAAAATTGCCGCCAAAGCAACACCGTCCAACAATGCTCTTACAATATCCATTTGAACCTCCATTCTTAGAATTAAAATCCGTATTATCTTTCTGATACTTATCAAATTTTCAACTGTATTTTTTCGCTCATAGAAATCCAATTTACAAATTCGTTCCAATATTTCCTTTTTGATATTATTTCTCATTATACCATATCCAAGTTCTAATTTATGATAGAAAATATGGAACAAAACTTATACTAATATCCAATAATGCTAAAATCGAATAAACTGTAGAGAAATATCATACTTTTTCCGTTCCATTGGAACAGCGGAACGGTGGGGTTCCAGACCTAACCCGATTTTCAAGCGAAGCGATGAAAATCTTTGGTAGGTCACATGGCATGGATTGGCGAGATATGCAACGACCAACGGGAGATTGTATATCCGAAACCCACTAACAGCTTTCCCTACAAGCTGTTCAAAATAAGATATATTGCTAACTGATTGCTCTAAAAGATATTATTATACTAATACCTGTTTAACGCCATAAAGTCTAGCCAATCCCTACGCGTAATGC
>JAUNKE010000118.1 GCA_030532905.1 Peptostreptococcaceae bacterium | reverse complement strand
GTCGATGGTGCATGGCAATTTTTCAAAAACATTTTGCATTGCGCGATGCAGAACCTCGGATTTTGTCTCGCCCTGCTCAATCATCGACTTTGCCAATTCAAGCGCTTCGTGTAATGCAACCGCCTGCTCTCGCTCGGTTTCGGAAAGATATTTGTTGCGGGAACTTTTTGCCAAACCGTCCGATTCGCGCACGATGTCTACGCCGAAAATTTCAATATCCAAATTCAAATCTTTGACCATTCTTTTGATAATCATCAGTTGTTGGATATCTTTTTTGCCGAAGTACGCACGATTTGCCTTGGTCAGATTAAACAATTTGAGCACGACGGTACAAACGCCGCGAAAATGTCCCGGTCTTTGCGCACCGCACAGATTGTCGGTGAGTCCTTCGACATTGACATAGCTCGCATAATTTGGCGGATACATCTCTTCGACCGAAGGCGCAAACATAATATCGACTTGCTGCGAAGACGCTTTTTCAATATCATGTTCCAAATCTCTCGGGTAACTGTCGTAATCTTCATTCGGTCCGAACTGAATCGGATTGACGAAATTGGATACGATGACGATGTCATTTTCTTTGCGCGCATTTTGCATCAGCGATTGATGCCCCTCATGCAGATAGCCCATCGTCGGAACCAGACCGATGGTCTTTCCTTCTTTTTTCTGTTTATCTACAAAAGTTTTCAATTCCTGAACCGTTTTGATTACTTGCATTTTCTTTTCCTCTCTATTTTCCGTAAATTTTTTCCAGCTCTTTTTGTTGTTCTTCGTCGATGTGAAAACTCTCGCCGTCATTGGGAAAATCGCCGGACTCGACGGCGTCAATATATTCTTTGGTCGAAGATAAAATCATTTCACCCACATTGCCGAACACGCGCACAAAGGATGGGCGTTTGTCCATGTAGGTGCCGAATGCATCGTTGGAAACGAGCACCTGTCCGTCGGTGACATTGCCGGCACCGATGCCGATGGTTGCGCATTTTACTATCTGAGTGATTTTCTCCGCAACTTGCTTGGGCACACATTCAATCACCAAGGCAAACACGCCCGCTTCGTCCAAGGCTTTCGCGTCGTCCAATAATTTTTTGGCATCCTGCGCATTCTTGCCCTGAATCAAGTAGCCGCCCATCTGATTGACGGATTGCGGAGTCAGCCCGATATGACCGACGACCGGAATTTTGGCACGAACGAGCGCGCGCACGACATCCAAAATTTCTTCTCCGCCCTCGACCTTGACCGCTTGAGCATGGCCTTCCTGAATCAGTCGTCCTGCATTTTTGACCGCTTCGTTTATATCACAATGATACGACAGATACGGCATGTCCGCGATGACAAAGGCTCTTTTGGCACCTCGCGTCACCGCTCTTGTGTGGTGAATCATATCTTCCATCGTCACATAGATGGTATCCTCGTATCCGAGCACGACATTCCCCAATGAATCGCCGACCAAAATCGAATCAATTCCCGCTTCGTCCAGCAATTTAGCCGTGGAATAATCATAGGCGGTCATCATCGTAATCTTTTTGTTGTTTTCCTTAAACTTTTGAAAACTTCTCGTTGTAATTTTTTTCAACATTTTTACTCCGTTCTTTTGAAAATGAGGTACATTACCTTTATAGAAATTAAATTTTGTTTCGACAACATGAGGAAAAATTCGCTATTGTTTCCTCCAATTTTTAATCCTTCCGACATTTGCATTGAATTTCTTAATATAATAGAAGGGATTTTTTAAGTTTCGTTTGAATTGTTCCGATGAACAACTTTTATTTTGACGAAATCATCGTTTGCGAGCGATTTTTTTCGAGCAGTCGCTTGGTCTCATTTGCCAAAGAATTATACAGCGAAAGCAAAGAAGGATTGTTCTCCAATTCTTTTTGATGTTTTTGAACAATATTTTCATCGCCGCGCCGAATCGGTCCCGTCAATGCGTCAAAGCCCTGATGATGCAAATTAGCAACCGTCGAATCCAAAAGCGGCAACAACAAATCGGCGGCTTGCTCGCTGCTCATGCCGATGCCCTGCAGGATTTCTTCCGACAATCCGTACAGGCTCACCAAATAATTCGACAGCATCACCGCTGCGATATGATAGCGACATTTGTGCTCGGTCGCAATGGAAATTCGTCTATTGGCGAACTGTGCGAACAATTCTTGCGTCACCTGCTCAAAATGTTTTCTTCCTTCGATTGTAAAAACGGTCTGCGGTAGATTTTGAATCGCCAAAGAAGGCTCTGAAAAAGATTGTGCCGGATGCATGCTGAATGTGGTCGCCCCTTTTTGATGAAGGTCATCCAATACTTCCGATGACAAAGAGCCCGACAAATGCGCAAAAGATTTTTTTCTCAAATCCATATCGCTCAAAGCAATTTCTTCGGCGACAAGCTGAATTTGGTCGTCGCTTGTGGCGATAAAAATCAGTTGCGAATCCTTGATGAGCTGTATCTTGTCCGAATAGGCTTTTGCACCCAGCATCTGCGCCAATTTATCGGCATTAGAAAAAGTTTTTGAATAAATACCCGTGATATTGTGTCGGGTTTTGAAATAAAAAGAAAGAGCATGACAAACTTTGCCCGCTCCAATAAATCCTAAGTTCATGTTCACCGTCCCTGTTCTCTGCGAATCAAAGCAATGTTTCAATTTGTTTTCAGTTGTGTTTTTGGTTTTGCGATTCCGATTTGAATTCTCAATTCGATTTTTCGATTTTGATTTCAATCGGGATTTTCAATTTCATTTTACAATTTGAATTTCGAGTTTCGATTTGAATTCCCGATTTC
>JAUNKE010000040.1 GCA_030532905.1 Peptostreptococcaceae bacterium | reverse complement strand
TGCTATTCCATATAAGAAGTATACATCAAAGAATGGAGGGGCACAACATTTTTTTATAACTTGTTTGTGCCTTGAGCGAAGCGAAAGGAATGGTAAAACTATGAATAAAAAAATGAAATCAAACAAAAACATTGTAAAGTTCATCTTTTTTTCATCGCTGGCACTCTTCGTGATTCTGATTGCCGTATTTGCGCCTGTGCTTGCTCCTTTTCAGTTGAATCAGACCGAACTGCAACACGCGCTTCACCCGCCGAGCGCTGAACATCTGTTTGGAACGGACAATCTGGGGAAGGATATTTTTTCATCCGTTATCTACGGCGCAAGGGTATCCGTCTTCTCCACCATGATTTTGGTATTATTAGTATTCCTAATCGGCAGCACTTTGGGTATAGTTGCCGGATATTTCGGCGGAGCAATCGATTCCGTCATCATGAGATTGGCGGATATTATGATTGCATTTCCCGGAATGGTTTTGGCAATCGCCGTTGCCGGTCTTCTCGGGCCAAGTATCACCAACGCGATTATCGCAATAACCATAGTGACTTGGCCGAAGTACGCAAGATTGGCGCGCAGTCTGGTTCTTAAAATAAAAAACTATGATTATGTCGTTGCCGCACAAGTAATCGGCGGAAAAAATATGCACATTCTGCTACGCTATATGTTTCCGAATGTGTTGCCTGTTTTAATCGTAACCGCATCCATGGACATCGGCAGCATGATGCTGGAGTTGGCGGCATTATCATTTTTAGGCTTCGGCGCAAGACCTCCGATGGCCGAATGGGGATTGATGCTCGGTTCGGGTAGAGCCTATATGAGCAACGCCCCTTGGTTGATGTTGTTTCCGGGGATGGCAATTTTGACGGTCGTTGTGATTTTCAATTTGCTCGGTGACAGTTTGCGCGATATTTTGGATCCAAAAGAAGAGAACTAGGAGGTAAAATGTCCAGCCCATTACTTCATATTAAAAACATCGACATCAATTATTCGGACAGCGAGCATCCGACGGTTGAAAATTTCAACTTGGATGTAAGAGAAGGTGAGATTGTTTGCATCGTCGGAGAAAGCGGAAGCGGAAAAACTTCTGTCATTCGGGCGATTCTCGGCTTACTTCCCAACAGCGGAAAAATTACACAAGGGGACATTCTCTTCCAAAATAAATCGCTTCTTTCTCTAAACAAAGAGCAGTGGCGCAATCTGCGGGGCACGGATATCTCCATGATTTTCCAAGACTCCAGAGCGATGATAAATCCTATTCGAAAAATCGGAACGCAATTTGTGGAATACATCCTGACCCATCAAAAGATGAGTAAGGACTCCGCTCGACAAAAAGCAATCGAAATGCTCAACAAAATGCAGCTGCCCGATGCTCAAAACATTATGAAAAGCTATGCTTTCGAACTCTCCGGAGGGATGTGTCAACGAGTGGGAATTGCCATGGCGATGACTTTCTCGCCCAAACTTCTGCTCGCCGATGAACCGACGAGCGCTTTGGATGTGACCATTCAGATGCAAATCGTAAAACAAATGATGGCGCTTCGCGAACAATTCGGTACGGCAATTATCATGGTAACCCATAATATCGGCGTTGCAGCTTATATGGCGGATCATTTGATTGTGATGCAGAACGGGAAAATAGTGGATCAGGGTACGAGAGAGCAGGTCATTCATCATCCGAGCAGCAGCTATACCAAAGATTTATTATCGGCGGTTCCGGAGTTGGGAGGTAAAAGATATGTCTAAAGAAATCATCTTACAGACGAAAAATATCACGAAAAAATTCCCCGCATCTCAAGGGCGTTCTTTGCTTGCCTGCAACGACATCAGCTTGAATGTCTATCAAGGAGAAACGCTTGGTATCGTAGGCGAAAGCGGATGTGGAAAATCCACTTTTGTCAAGATTCTTTCGCATATTTTGGAAGCAAATGAAGGTCAGATTCTGTATCGAGGTGAAGATATCACCCATCTGCGCGGAGAGGCGCTTCGTCAAAGCCGAAAAAACATTCAAATGGTTTTTCAAGACCCGATTCTTGCGCTCAATCCCAAGATGCGTATCATCGATATTGTGACGGAGCCTCTTTTGAATTTCGGGTTGATTCGAAAAAGAGATCGAGCGGAACATGCAAAAAAGTTGCTCGAAATGGTTGAGCTGCCCGCCGAATTTATGTATCGATTTCCGCACAGCATGAGCGGCGGACAAAGACAAAGAGTCGGACTGGCAAGAGCTTTGGCATTGGAGCCGGAAATTATTATTTGTGATGAAGCAACTTCCGCGCTGGATGTATCGGTGCAGGATCGAATCATCTTGTTGCTCGTGAAATTACAAAAAGAAAAAGGTATTTCTTTCATTTTTATTTGTCACGATGTCGCGCTGGTTCAATCCTTTGCACATCAAACGGCTGTCATGTATCTTGGAAATGTGATGGAAATTCTGCCGAAAGAAAACTTCAGCGAAGTTGCACAACATCCTTATACCAAAGCGTTGATTCGCTCAATTTTTTCAATCAATATGGATTTTGACAGGGAGCTTCAGAGCCTTGACGGAGATATCCCGAGCTCGCTCGATTTACCGAGCGGTTGTCCTTTTCAAAATCGATGCGACATTGCGCAGGAGATTTGCAAAAAAGAAAAGCCCGAGTTGAAAGAAATCGGCGAAAATCATAGGATTGCCTGCCATCTCGTTAACTCCGAGCGATGAAAAACTCATATAATTGATTAAAAATCCAGTTGTGTAAAAACAATTGGTTTTTTTACATATCGGGGTATCGTTTTTGTTGATAGTCACAAATTTCAATGATATAATTATGATTGAGACTGATAATATGAAAATTTTAGGAGTTCAACATGAAATATTGCACAAATTGTGGTGAAAAACTGGAAGATAAAGTTCGTGTTTGCCCGAATTGCAACGAGGTCTTTGAGCATGGCATCAGCTCCGATTCCGTAATTACCATTCCGGCTTCGGACAATTCCAAAGAATCGGAGAATGCCGAAGTTTCAAATTTGCAAGACGCAAACGCAGCCGAAAAAGAAGAAATCCTTGCGGAAAAAACTTCCGTTTCGAGCTATTCTTATTCGAGTTTTTCAAATGATAACGACATGAGCAAGCCGCAGCCGCCGAGCATATTGACGATTCCAGGCTCGGTCAGTGCCGCGATGAAGACCTATTCGAGCAATACTTCGCCAAGTGCGGCGGAGTCATCGGCTTCTCGGACTTCATCCGAGCATTCGAGTCAAACTGCCGCTGAAAATAATTCATCTCAAGACACAAGCGTTGCTCCGTCAGAATCCGGCATCGAGCAAGTTCCGGATACGGTATCGGTTGTAACAACGGAAGCGACCCTTTCAGCAGCAACAAATGATTTGACGGAAGCGGATTCTCAAAGTTCTACTGAAAATATATCCACTGTGTCGGATAGCGCAATCCGTTCGTCTGACGATATTGCGAATCCGGCAGCGGAATCCCGTGAAGAACAATCGGATGCCTTGATTTCAAATCCGCAAGTTTCCGAGCAGGAGGCTTCATCGAAATCATCCGATACAAAAAAGGAAAAACAAAAGAAAAAAAGCGGAAAGAAACTCCCAATCGCCATCGTAGCGGTTCTGATGATTGTCTTATTGGTCGGCGGAGGAGCATTTGCAGCATTTTCTTTGTTCAAATCAATCGTGTCGCCAAAGAATCAGTTCCTATACCATTCGGCAAATCTTTTCAACCAAAGGGTAAAACCTTTATTGGATATGACTATGCTGAGGGACGGCAAATTGTCCACCGATTTAACGCTGAGCGCAAGAGCGGATAATGTTCCGGAGCTTGCTTCGATTTTGAACGATTCTTCGATTGTGATGAAAATCGACTCGGATGAAAATCATCTGCTTTCCAATGTCGAGGTCAATTTGAAAGGAACTTCCATCATCAATGCGATGCTGACCTATGATTCGAAGACAACCGGTTTTTATTTTCCGCAAGTGGATGACAAATACTATGTCGGCGATACGAAAAAAATATGGGAAACATTGGGCGACCGACAGCTAAGTGAGCCTGATTTATCCAAATTGAGTCAAAAAGACTGGGATGCCTTTGCGAAATCCATGGCGGAAATTGCAAGCCCCGCTTTTACGAAAAAGAATGTAACCACCGAGAAAGTGGAAGGCATCAAGTTGATTGAGCTGGACGATACATTTGACGGAACGCTCTATACTTTTACACCGACGGCGGAAGATTTGGAGAAGAGCATTCTACTGCTTGCGGACAAAATAGAGCTGGACGAATCTTTCCGAAAAACGCTGGCGCAAGCTTCACTTTCCGCAACAAGCTTAGGCTATTATTACGGAGCGCTCATTCCGGAAGATATTGAAAAGCAACTGCTTTCAACGGCGCAGGAAATCAAAGAAGATCCGAAAACTTTTTTGGAAGATTTTGAAGAAGGAAGTTTTGTTTGGTCCATCGGCGTTGAAAAAAATACCGTTCGAATGATGAGCATCGTGGTGGCGGATGAATATTCTCTCCATTATGAATCCAATGCCGGCGAAAGCGACGGGAATTTTTCCGAAATTTTGTATGCCCGAGATTTCGAAGGAGAAATTGAAACGGCTTTGGAGAACCGATACAGTAAAAAAGGCTCTCAATACGAGGGAGATTTGAATATCGTCGGTGATTACAACAACCATCTTGAAGTGCATTACAATATTGATTTGAACCAAAAATATTTGTTCCTGCCGCTCGGGAATTATGATTTCACGATTCCGGAAGCGAAGCATCTCAAGTTGTTGTTGGAAGTTAAAAGAGCGGAGGGAAACAGCATCAATCACACCCTCAAGGTCGATAACACTCGAAACAAGCAGGCGCTGTTCTTTATGCTCAATGCGACCGCAAAAAGCAGTGCCCAAAAACCGAATGTCAGCCCGACCGACATATCGGATTATGATAGAGGACAAATTGAAAATCTGTTTGACGAAATTGCACTGCAAACGGTGGAGGGCGTACAATCCGTACTGTTCGATTTGAATTATTTCGGGAAGTGATATGGAAAATATAATTTGCAAACTGAGCAATATCAACAAAAACTATAAGGACAATAAATCTTTGGACAACATCTCCCTTGATATTTATTCAGGGGAGGTGCTTGGCGTTCGGGGAATAAACGGCGCCGGCAAGAGCACATTGCTCGGCATATTGGCGGGCTGCATTCGTATGGACGGCGGAAAAATCGAATTTGCGGAAGGAATAAAAAATCATATCGCCTTTGTCCCGCAGGAACTTTCGCTTTACAATGATTTGACCGGTTTTGAAAATCTGAAGTTTTGGGGACTTGCGCTGGGAATGCATCAGGAACAGATTAAAATCCGCAGTCGTTGGTTGCTGTCCCAACTGAATCTTTTTGAAAAAAGAAATGACATCGTATCCACTTATTCGGGCGGAATGAAACGCCGTTTGCATCTGGCCACCGCGCTGATGCTGACGCCGAAGCTTTTGCTTTTGGACGAGCCGACCGTCGGTGCGGACAATTTGTCAATCGAGCTTATTACAAATATGATAAAACATTTGCAGAAACAAGGCACTACCATCGTACTGACTTCTCATCAGGCCGGAGAATTGGAGTCGATGAGCAGTCGTATCGTGACGCTTAGTTTGGGAAAAATCGTTGAGGTACTTGATTATGGCAGGATTTAGAGCAACCATCTACAAAGATTTGAAGCTTTTTTATAAAGGATTCGGATGGGCGGCTTTGCTCCTGCCTTTTGTTATGATGTTCTTTATGTATTGGGCGATGGATGATTTTTCGTCACAAAATTTTGTGAAGCCTTTTCCGATTGCGGTTCGCGACTTGGATCAAAGCTTTATGTCCCGCTCTTTGATCTCTCAAATTCGTCAGGTGGAGCTCTTTTCGGAAGTATCGGTTTTGAAGGAAGATGCTGCGCCGGCGAGCGATGTGGTGGCGGTTGTGACGATTCCTAAAGATTTTTTTTATGATGCCTATGCTTTTCGTAAAAATCCGATTCAAATTCTTTTATATAACGAAAGCCGTATTGAAGCATCGATTTTTCGCTCGGTTTTCACTTCCATTATGGATATTATGCGTACCGAGCAGGCTGTCGGATTGAGCATTTATCAATTTGCTTACGGCAAATCCCTCTCTCCGCAGCTTCAAAACCGGATGATCTCCGAAAGCGGTGCACAATTGCTCGAAAGCCTGCTCTCAAGACAGAATCATTTTGATGAAAAAGTAATTCCGAGCCAAATCGAGCAGGTGATATCCATTCGCCTTATAGCAACACTTCTGTCCATCGTTGCGTTATTGGCGGGATTTGTTGCCGCGCGAAGCATTCCACAGGAAATTCGCTTGGGCGTATTGGCTCGCTACAAAGCATTGGGCGGGCGCAGCAGCCTTTTTATGCTGTCAAAATTATCGGTGGCGCTTCTTTTCTCGTCGCCGACCTTGTTCCTCTGTTTTCTGATGATGCAAAAAATCGGCATGTTGTCGTTGAAGAATATTCTTTTGATAAGCATGATTTATATTCTTGCACTGAGCAGCGCTTTTTGTTTGATGCTTGCCATCGTTTTTTGGGCAAAAAATTCGGTGGTGGCTTCGCAAATTTCAAATTTTGTCATTCTGGTATCGATTTTACTCGGCGGAACCATATTTCCGACCAATCGTTTCCCCTATATTTTACATTATGCAGGCAAACTCACTTTAGGAAATTATATTCTTTCATCCTTGGAAGCGATGCGCACATACACGGATGCAAAAACCTCGCTGATGCTGCTTGCTCCATTTGTCATGATGACGGCACTCAGTCTGCTCATCGCTGTGACGGGGCGATGGCTTTCATCTAAAAAATGGACTTGGTTGGGCGAGCGCAAACTCTTCGAAAGAGAAAAGCTGGAAATTTCTCCCGAGATGATTCTCCCAGCCACGATGTCAAGCGAAGTTCAGGACGATATTCCCGATGAGTCTTCCGAAACTCATTTTATCGACGGCATTGTCAAAGACAGCTTGAGGGATAATCCGGAAGAAACCGAGCATACTCATTCTTCGCTCGCCAATTGGAAAAAATCATCCGAACTCAGCCGATTTATCGACGATATTTTAGATAAACGCGAAATAGCGGTTGACTTTGACGACGGAGTTTTGCTTGATGAAGATTCGAATACGGAAACTCTTTATGGCGGGAAAAAGTCATCCCGAAATCCGAAGAAAACAAAAAATCATTTTACAATCCTTCGAGAGCTCACACAGTTCAAGCTTTTTGCCGCGATCAACGGATGGTATGGACTGATTGGATTGATTTTGCTTTCCGCTCTTTTGGGAAATATCATCCACGCAACACAGAAAACAGCGGTCGATACCGTTCATATCATGATCGTTGACCGAGACGACGGCGAACTATCCGAAGAATTGGTTCAGAATCTGAGCTATGAGGAGAGTCTTCGCATCGAATTTGCCGATGAATCGACCGCTCGCTATGCCTTAATCGTCGGCGATGCGGAAGGCGTATTGTGGATTGAAGACGGTTTTTCGGAAAAAATCCGAGAACAAGAGCCCGCCCTTCATTACGAGAGCGCCTCTCCTTCTTTTTCCGCACAAGGCATTCGCGAGATTATCGCCGCTCAGGTCATTCAACTCCGGAGCAAAATGCAAGCCGAGCGCCAAACGGAAGAAAAACTCGCTCGTTCTATAAGCGGCGCGGAGCGGGAAAATCTCCAAGCATTGATAGAGAATAATATCCAAAGTTTCAGAAAGCTCTATGAAATAGAATCCGTCAGCGGCGGTGCCGTACGCGAGCCTTTTGTCCCGAAACCGATTAGTCTGACGGCGCTTTGCAATCTGCTCACATTGCTGAGCATCGGCGCTTATTTCGGCAATCGTGACAGTCGTCAAATTCGATATCGCTTCGCCTCCATACCCAAAGGCGAATGGCTCTTTTACATGAGCGATTTCATAGCGCTTAATCTTGTCGGCGTCATCATGACCCTCTTTGTACTTGCATTTGCCAAAAGTATGGATTTTTATCAAATTTTGGCGGGAATCACTTACAATGCTTGCAGCGCCGCAGCGGTTTTGTGGATTACACAAATTATCTCCAAAGAAGGACGGGTGGATATTACCGCCGTATTTGTAGCGCTGATAGTTTGTTTGATTGGCGGTTGCTTTGTCGATTTGAGCATTGCAAATAATATTCAACAATGGAGTCTGCTCTCCCCTGCCGGTCAGATGCTCTACGCAACACAGCATCCGATTATGAATTTTCTATTGCTCGGCGAAAGTGTCTTCTTCATACTCATCGGATTAAAAGCGAAGAATGCATCTTTTTGAAGTTGAAAACGAATCATCCTGAACTCCATTAAAAATAGTTGTCAACAAACAGAAAAGAGCTGCTTCAAAATGAAATATTTCATTCTGCAACAGCTCTTTTGGGTGTTGAATTTTTTGTGTTATTCAATAAAAGCATACAGTAAATCGGCTAGTGCACAAAGCGTTTGTCCACCATTTCGCGATAAGAAACTCTAAATTTTTTGCCCAATTCCGCTTCCGCCCATTCCTTCATCGAGCGGACGACTTTTTCGTTGGGCAAACTGACCCGTCGGTAGTTCGGTAAATCCATATACTCCACGACCGCTTCGTCCAGACCTATTTTCTGAGCAATCATCCGTTTGATTTGCATATCTTTGCCAAGCATATCGTCAATGGCCTCGTTGTAGGCGAGATGAAATCCCTGAATGGCATTCGCTTTCTTATCAAGCGCTTTCTTTGTAAAGACGATGACATTGGGGATGGATTCATTCGGCGTTCCCAATTTTTTCTTCACCATTCCGTCCGCTTCCGCTTTGGATGCCATCGGCTCCGGAAGAATCGCCATGTCGATGTGACCTTTTTCAAGCATATCGATTCGCTCGGAGATTTCGTTTATATAGGTTTTTTCAAAAACATAGCCTTCCAAATAATTATCCGCCACAAAATTGGTGATGGAATTTTTCATCAGCGCAATATAGCCTTTTTGAGAAGTATCATATTCCGGTGACAGAACCAAGCGAAATTTGCCATCGGTAACCGTAGTAATTTTCCCAAATTCCCGATTGTTCTCGATATCGTCCATAAATTCCACGATGCTTATCATATTGGCATCCAACCGCTCCATTTCGATGGATTCCTGCATCGTTTTCGAATCGGTAAATACAACCGGCACGACTTCAACGCAATACTTGTCAAAAAAACCCTGTTTTTCCGCCCACCATATCGGCGCCGCATCCACCGCCGGCATAACGCCGATGCGCAAAGTCACACTTTCTTCCTGAAGAACCCCTTCGTCTCCAAGTCCCGTACAAGCCGCCAAAATACAGCTGAATAATAAAAGCACAGATAGCCTAAACTTCATAACAAACCTTCTTTACAACAACTGCTATAAAAACCCCTTGATGTGTATATGTTATGGTCTAATTACTTCTATTTTACAAATTTTATTTACTAAATGCAACTCTATGAATGAAATTTATCGCGAGCCGCCGCCGGAGCCGCCGCCGGAGAAACCGCCACCGCCGCCCATGGATGAGAAACCGCCACCGCCGGAGCTTCTGGAACCGCCCATCGATTCGTATCTTCCGCTGGAGTAACCGCTGCTCATTGCTCTGTTTATGGAGTTCGCCATGTAAATGGTTGTCCACGCATCCGCATCGCCATTGTAAAACTCGGATTGTTGCACAAAATCCGGATTGATTCTTTTCATCTCTTTCGCTACCTTGTCGGCAATCCCGAACAGCGCGGCATACACCAAGTAGTCATCCCAAAGCTCCACTTCTTTAACTTCTCGCTCCGCTATCAGCGTAAAATCATCGAGATATTTTTTAAAACCCAGCGCTTCGGTAATCATTCGGAAGCCTTCCTGTGTGAGTATGGATTTGATTCCTCTGTTTTTTTCCACGACAAAGCCGTTCTTCTCTCGGAATCCCGCCTCGCCCGTCACGGAAACTGATTTCAACCAATCGTCTATCTTTTTGTAATTGTTCTTTGCCCAGCGTTTCATCTCTTTTTCTTGCAGGATGAGATCCTTGCCTGCCGCCTTGGAAATGAGTTCAAACAATTTTTGCTCAATCTCGCCCGATAAAGAGACATTCGTATTGAGCACGAAACTCATCTCTTCTCTTTCTTTATAGGTATCAACATGTTTTTGAACGATTAGCGCTTTTTGCCTTATCAAACGAAGCATGTACGCACTCATAATGCTCTCCGGCTTTACCGTCTCTCCTCCGTTGATAAGCGCATATTTGGTTTGCGACAACGAGCCGTTCATCGGCAATTGTCGGTAATATTCCAATGTCGGCATCTCTTTTTTGAGCTTTCGGTACTGTGACAAAAGCTTGGCTTTTTCTTTTCCTAAAGATTTGGAACCCTTTACCCCAAAAACAAACATCAAGAAAACTATAATGCCGGATATGTTTACAGCCATTCCTTCACCGAAAGAATCGCCCTCCGAATCATAATCATTGTCGGATGTATAGTCACTGCCCTCATTGGCTCTTTCTTCCAATTCCGCAAAAGTACCGTATCCGCTCGAAACCGGATGCAACAAACCTTTCGGCAATCTCACCAAAATAGTCATGTGGCGCTTTCCTGAAATCGCCTCATCGGATTCCGCAATAATTTCTCCGTCAATTACATTGATATAGCCTTTGAAGCCGTAAGCAAAAACGCCGGTCTCGGTCGCTACGAAGCTCTCATTCGGATTTGCATCGGCTCGGCGAATGCGAACTTTTGCTCTTTCAACTTCGGGGCTCATGCTGTCATTGACAAATCGCGTCAAGAATCCGTCGTTGTCTGGATAGCTCTTTACCAAATTGGTCATTCTGTAAGAAATCGTATAGACATGATTTCCGTAAGAGCCCTTGCCCCAACAAAGCTCCATTCCGCTTCCGGTATAATTGATTCCGTTTTTATATGCCTTATCCTCTATGCTGCCATTCACATCCCAGTAATCGACATAAGTAAACTCTCTCCCCGTTTCATCTTTTACCTTGAAATTTTCAATCTCCATATCTCCCATATTGCTCATCACAATATAAAATTCAGTTCCCTTACCGGTTGAAATATCCCAAGTCTGAGTGATATCCGCCGAGCCGTCGTCGTTGAGCAGCACATCGATATCAATGCTTCGAATTTCTTCCGCACCATAGGCGGTAATTCCAAAACTCATCAACAAAATCATCATCAGGGATATCATTCCGAATCGTCTTATCTTCTTCGTCATACTCTTTTTTCGCTATTCCTTTCTTAAAATATGGACATTTATATTATATCTCAAAAAAACAATCTCTCCAAACAAATTTACATTTTTTGAGGTGTTGAAGATTTTATCTACTCATAGTCTCTCCAATTATCACGAGTGATTTCATTTTTTCTTTTTAACTGATACCGGTTTTTTGGCAGATGATCTTTGGTGATTCTCCCGTCTAAACAAAGAAACAAGACAAATAATATAATCATTAACCGAATATAAAATCTATAACGCCCTCTATAATACCTTCTATTATTCCTTTTTATCCTTTCGATTTCTTGATTTTGTCGTGTCCATTTATCAATCTGCTCTTTCTGATATTGTTCATTATCCTCTTCATAAGAATTTCGAGGAGTATTATCCGGTTTATGATAATAACCGCCGGGATACTTCATCGTTAAGCGGAAATCTTCCTGCTCTTTGAGATTTTTTTTGGAAATAAACAATTCTCCTTTGTCATCGTCCACTTGCACAACAGCATCCGGATTCGATACCTCAACGACCAAATCATTCAATTGCGCATTCTCCCAAGTGGAAGATTCTTTCTCATGAACAATGCTCATATTCACTTCATCAAAAGGCAACTCTCTCTGAGCTCCGATAAATGAGAAGTTCTCGAAACCATAATAATCATCATAATCTCTGAGCAAACTTTCAACGCGATAACAAATCAAATACTCTCCAACCTCTTTTTCGGAAGGAGTCCATCGAAGCCGGATACCTTTCTCCGTATCCTCTCGGTAAAATTTATTCTTTAAATTCTTTTCTTTAGCTGCCGTTTCAGCATCAATTTCTTCAAAAAGAATTCCATCTTCATCTATCACATAAAAATCGGAAATATATACATGGTTGTGTTCGCTTGGATGCTTGAAAAATAAAGTGAAACTCTTTACCGACGGATCAATCGGTTGCCGGATATTCCACAAAATGCCCACATCAGCCCGACCATAATAATCGATATCTACAGCAACCTCCATTTGATTTCCATCCGCAAATCCGATAATCGGGATTCCCATCAATAAAATTACCAGCCAGGCAATCAAAATAAATCGAGCTTTCCCCACTTGAGAGAGCTGAATCTTCCGTTTTTTCTTCTGCATATCGCCTCACTTTTCTAAAGACCTTTTAACAAAATTCGGTTTGACCTCATCATCATAATCCAATGTTTTTTCGAAACACCAAATACCTTCTACGCCAATCCTTTCAAATCCGAACTTTTGTGCAATCGCAATCGTCGATTTCTGTTCAGGAGAGCATTGAATAAGCAGTTTAGGTATTCCTTTTTCCTTTGCATATTCAACAGCCGCCTGTGTCAATTCCGTTGCAATCCGCCTGCCCCAATAATTCCGATGAAGTATCCAGCCGATTTCATAGGCATCCTCCTCGTATGGATGAAAAATCAAATGTCCGATGAGCCTTTGATTCTCTTCGTACACAATTGCATACACAAGAGGCGGGTCGTTCATTCCCGCTTCTTCTATAAATTGTTTTGTTTGTTTTTCACTAAAGGGCTGCTCGATATAGCGCATCACTTTCTCATCCGATAATATGGCAAACAAGTCATGCCAATCCTCCGGCTTCATTCGGCGAACAATACATCGTTCGGTTCTAAACATATTCATCTTCAACGCGCTCCTTCACTTCCTGAATAGCTATGGATATCGACTCTTACCGTTTGGAACGAACAAGCAAGCAAACATTTTTCCGTCGATTAAAAATATCATCGAGCATTTCCATCGACAATTCTCCCAAAAAACAGTTTTTACGCTTTACCCGATTTATATCATCTCCAAGCCAAATATTCCAAATCTCCATTTCGTTCATATTTTGCATTTGCGACTGAATGTATTCGAAGATAATGTGCTTGGTATCGTCACAGTATTTCCCTGTCATCTTCATACAGTATTTTTTTGTTGTACCGATTTCATCCCAATAGTCTTCCTGCATCAAATGATTAAAAGACGGATAGTCCCACTTTCTTTCATCACTGCAAAAAAGAATAACTTCCGGCTCGTCTTCATCCACTCCTTCCAATAAATTGGAATTCATCTCCAATCCTCTTTCGCGCGCTTGTCGAATGGATAGACATTCTATATAAGGATTATCCTTTTCTTCCAAAACATTGTCACTCGCAAAATAATACAAAACACTCATGTTGTTCCTTTCATTTCAGATAAAATTGCAAAGTTTCCATGGTATTTCTCAGTTTCAATACATCATCGGAGCATGATTTATTGAGTACAAGTTCTTACTCCATTTCATGTCTCAAAATCTTTTCCATTTTTTTCCCCTTGGCAAGCTCATCAATCAATTTGTCAAGATATCGAATCTTCCGAAGCAAATCATCTTCAATTTGCTCCACTCGAACTCCGCAAATGTTTCCTTTGATGAGATGAACATGCGGATTGATTTGCGGTGCTTCAGCAAAAAATGTTTCAAAGTCCGCTTCACTTTCAATCTGTTTTTTCAGTTGCATCTCGTCATAGCCCGTCAACCAACAAATAATTTCATCCACTTCGTCTTTGCTCCGATTTTTCTTTTCGGCTTTTTGAATATAGAGTGGATAAACCGATGCAAAACTCATCTTAAAAATCTTGTTATTACTCATTTTCTCTCCTATCTCGAACCGCCGCCGGATCCACCGCCGGAATAACCGCCGCCACCGCCGGATGAACTGCTTCCGCCTTTTCCTGCCGCTCGGCTCGATTCGTAAACGGAGCTGAAAGTATGAACTGCCGATTTTGTCAACGAATAATCCTTGTTCATGACGGCTGAGCGTTCTTCAAAAGTAGGATTGATTTTTCTCATCTGCTTCGCAACTTGATCCGCAATGCCGAACAAAGTTGCAAACACCAAATAATCATCCCAAAGCTCAACTTCATGCGCCTCTCGTTCCGAAATTTTTGTAAAATTATTCAAGAACTTTTTGAAGTTGAGGATTTCCTGAATGTACTCAAATCCACCCTGAAATAATGTTATTTTTTTCATTTTGAAATAATTTCCGGGTATTTCATCATAGCCGCCCAAGTCAAAAAAGTTATTGCTTCCGTTTATTTTTACATCCTCCATCCACATAGTAACCGGATGTTGATCTGCCGTATTCGGATTTTCGGACAAATACTTTTTCAGCTCCCCTTCCGTCAAGGTATTATAGGCGCCGGTCGCCCCGATAAGAAGTTCCAACAGATTTCGCTCCGACGACTCCTCCAGTGGCGCATCCGCATTTAGAGTCATCTCAAAATGCGAATATCCGTTTTCATTGGAGGGTTCAACTTTTTTTATCTTGATTGCATGATTTTTTATCAATTTTATCAGATAGGCTTGCAACAATTCGCGCTCACTTACCCGAACTCCTACTCCGCTTAGCGACCAATACGCCGTACTGAGATTTTTATCTCGCGAAATCTTTCGACAATAACCGCTTCCGTTGAGTTTTCCGCCCATCTTCCTGAACGCTTTTCTAAGAAATACTTGTTTCAGGCGACTCCGCCAAACAGCAGCGGCGATGACAATTCCCGCTATCAAAGCAAGATATATTTTTTTATTCCCGAATTTCGCATAGTCACTTCCTTTGAAAGCTTCTTTTTGAAGCTTCTCAAAGCTTCCTTTTCCCTGTGAATTCGGATGGATTAGACCTTTCGGGAGACGCACCATCACATTCAGATAGTCGGATGCTTGAATGGGTTCGTCCGTTTCGGCAACAATTGCACTTTCTCCGAAGACGATGCTCCCTCGGTAGCCGAAAGCCCAAATTCCGACTTCATCCGCTGTCAAATGACTGTTTTTGGATTCATCCGAAAATCGTATGTTCACCTTTGCTTTTTGAACGGCGGGCGTCATTTTATCGTTGACAAGTCTCGTGTTAAAGCCGTCGTAATCCGGATAACTCTTCACCAAATTCGTCAATCGATAATTCAGCGTATAAGTATGATTGCCGTAGCTTCCTTTGCCCCAACACATCTCAAATCCGCCTTTAATTTTATGAAATCCGCATCGATACGCTTTTTCTTCCAGCGATGCTTTCGTGTTCCAATCGGGTGAAAAAACAAATTCTCTGCCGGTTTCGTCCTTTACCTTGAAATCTTTTACTTCCATGTCACCCATATTGCTCATGGTAAAATAAAATTCCGTTCCCTGATGTGTTTCGACATCCCAAATCTGAGTAATGTCCGCTGAGCCGTCATCATTCAGAAGCATATCAATCGTAATACTTCGAATCTCCTCCGCCGCAAAAGCCGATTGCGGAACGATAATGAACAAAAAAAGCAACATGGCGATATGCCATAAATTTCTTTGCATGATTTTCTTTTTTTGAGCGCTCATAGTTTTTCCTCCCCTTTTTTAATCTGAAACAAAATCACCGGCATCAATCGGTAAGAGCTATTTTTTTCGTTTTTTGCCCTTCTTTCTTTTTTTATTTTTTCCCGATGGGATTTTAGCTTTTGTTTCGGAAGTATTTTCAGGTTTTTCCCTGTGCATTGTTTGATTTTCATCTTGCACTGCGATGGACTTATTTTCACTTCGCTTTTCTTTTTGCAAAAAGTTCTTCTTATTTTTCAATAGAAAATAGCCTGCCGCAAAACCGAAGCCGAATCCCAAAATCAAGTGCAAGGCGTTAAAGCCGTTTTTCTTTTCTTTGGATTGAACAACGGGTTCTTCACTCTTTTCAACAGTAGTTTCCTTCGGTTTTTTCTCCGCCGCATAGGAAGAATCCTCTCGAAGCATCACACTTTCGAAATCGCTGTCCACCTTTGCCGCCGGATGCAAAAACTCTTTCGGAAGCTTGAGCAATACGCGCAAAGATTTGTTGGGTTTCCAATCCCAATCCCCCGCATGAATTTGCCCATCCGAGAAATTCACTTTCTCGTTTCCGGCCGAAAAATATACTCTGCATTCCTCTTTTTCTAAACCTTTTTTAACTTTGAATCCCGCTTTTTTAATATGAACGGAAACTTTTTGAACATCTGTAAATTGATATTCACTCATCAAATCCATCAACAATCCGTCATAATCCGTATAACTTTTAGCGGCATCGGTGATTGTATAAGAGATTTCATATTTATGTATTCCTTCGTAATTGGTGCCCCAACGAATCGTGCGCCCTCTTTCGCTTTGCTGCGTAATAAAACTTTTTTGCGTAAAAGTTTCCCAATTCTCATAGCTGCTCGCTAAAAAATACTCCACACCGGTATCATCTTGCAAACGAAAGTTCTCGACTTCCATATTGTCGGATACATCAATATCCAAGTCGTAACCCTGACCTTTCCCAGCGGAGAGCACCTTCCATTTTTGTAAAATATCCACCGAGCCGTCATCATTCAGCGTCATCTGAATATCGATTCTCGTTTCGGGCATTTGATTTTCTTGCGCAAAGCCGGAAAAAGTCCCGCAAAAAACAAGTCCTGACATCAGTAGTATTTGAATCCATTTTTTCATCTTTCTCACCCGCCTAAAAAAGCCATACTCCGAGAGTATGGCTTGATATGTTTGGTATTAACGAACCATACTCGGCATTTCCGTTTTTCCTGTTGGCTCTTGCAAATATTCTCTTTGTGAAAATCCCAATCGCTCTGCAATCAAAGACGCCGGGAACTGTCTTATCATTGAATTCAACTTCGTAACGGTATCATTATATACCATTCGCGACATACGAACATCATTCTCGTACTCTTTAACCGAATTCATCGTATTGATATAGGTCTGATTCGCTTTCAGATCCGGATATGCTTCCGAAATCGCAAGCAATCGACCGAATACCGAGCTCATCGCATCTTCCTGCTGATTCACTTGATCCACGGAAGAATCCTGCGTAATCTTTGTTCGCGCGGAAATTACATCCTTCAGCGCATTGTATTCGTGATCGGAATATCCTTTTGTCAAATCCGCCAATGCAGTCAATGCATCCCATCGGGAATTAAGTTGCACACCGATTTGCGACATTGCATTTTTGCACATCTCATCCAATTTTACTAAAACTCTTTGTACATTGATTCCCCAAAAAACGGCACCGCCAATCAGCGCTAAAATTATTAAACCGATAATCATTTCAGAGTTCCTCCTGTTTCATATTATAGAAATAGAATAACATAAATTTTTTTGAAAAACAATAGTCACTTAACGATTTGATATTCTTCATAAAAAAACGGACTAAGTCCGTTTAATAGCTGTATCGAATACTTCTCAATAAAGTTTTGTTTTCAATTTCATCTTCTTCGCTGAAAGCTTCCGGCTTTATTTGCAGGAAACTGATGATGCGGTCATCCCTTTTGATACGATGATAGAACATAAAATTGCCGCTCGCTTTGTCTTCCACCAACAGCCCGTAGAATTGTCCCTCATCCACCTCCATATTGTCAACGCGGATAATCTCGAGTTCTTCCGATTGCTTCATCTCTTCTTCAAGAAGCGCCTCATTCACCTCTTCATCCGGAAATAAAAGGTCACTGATTTCCAAAGTTTCACCGTCTTCCGTCGAGAATCGATAGACCATTCCCGATGTGCCGTCTTCCACCGTCTCCTTGTCTTGAAATACAAAGCGCTTCGGTATTTTTACCGAAAAATCCTCTTCGTCATTCCAAAAGAGATTGGTTTCCTCAGAAAGATTCTTGTTCTCAATCGACGGTTTCGGCTCCGTTGTTTCATTTTTTGATTGCTCTTCCTTTTTTGTGCATCCTACCGCAAGAAAAATCATCAACAGAAAGACAGCCAAACCTCGAATTTTTTTGTTTCTCATAAATACCTCTTTTAATTGTAAAATAAATTTTCAGTTGGAAAAAACGGGTCACAAGTCACATCGATACCCAATTTTCCATAGGTTTGCTCATCGCTGCGATTTAAAATCGTCGTCGAATGAGCTCTCGTATCTTTTAAGTCCGTCAAACGCTCCAGCGCCGCCTTCGCTACGGGATTGGTCGTTGCCGAAATAGCCAGCGCAATCAAAACCTCTTCCGTCGTCAGCAAAGTGCTTTTGCTTGACCCCAATGCATTTTTCTTCAGTTTCATAATCGGCTCTAAAATGGTCGGTGCAATCATGTGCAAACGGTCGTCCAGTCCGGCGAAATGCTTGATGGCATTCAAAATCGCCGCCGCCGTCGCATCCATGACATCGGTCTTTCTGCCGGTAATCAAAGTACCGTCTTTAAGCTCAATCGCAACTGCCGGATAAATCAAATCCGCTTCGTTGACATACAGATCTTGTTTCTCTCGCGCCGCCTTGACGGGAATTCTGTCCGTCTCTTTCAGATTGAGCTCTTCCATAATCAACTTGGCACGATCCGCCGTATCGATGTCCACATAACCCATCTTATAATCACAAGCCGTTTTGAAATATCGTCGAATAATCTCCTGCTCCGAAGCTTCCCGCACCACATCATCGTTAATGATGCCGAAGCCGATTCGGTTCACACCCATATCGGTCGGAGATTTGAACATGGATTCTTTCCCCGTAATTTTTTCAATAATTCTTTTGAGTACCGGAAAGGCTTCAATATCTCGGTTGTAGTTGACCGCCTGCTCCCCGTAAGTTTCCAAATGGAAAGGGTCTATCATAATGACATCGCGCAAATCCACCGTCGCCGATTCATACGCTATATTGAGCGGATGTTTGATTGGAACATTCCACACCGGAAAGGTCTCGAATTTGGAATAGCCTACCGCAATTCCTCTTTTGTTCTCATGGTACAATTGACTCAAACAAGTCGCCAACTTCCCGCTTCCCGGTCCCGGCGCGGTGACGACGACAATTTTTTTGCTCGTTTCAATATATGGATTCTGACCATAACCCTCTTCGCTGACAATCGTGTCCACATCGGTCGGATAACCCTTTGTCGAACGATGGATATAGACCTTGATATTTCGTCTTTCCAATTTTTGCATAAACATGGTTGCGGACGGCTGATTGTTATATCTGGTAATCACCACCGAATTGACCAACAAGCCGTTTTCTCGCAAATCGTCAATCAAACGCATGACATCCATATCATAGGTAACTCCGAAATCACCGCGAATTTTATTTCGCTCGATATCGCCCGCGTACAGACAAATAATGACTTCCACATTATCTTTCAGCTTTTTGAGCAATTTGATTTTCGCATTCTCATCAAATCCCGGCAACACTCGTTTTGCATGTAAATCATAAAACAATTTGCCGCCGAACTCAAGGTACAATTTATCGAAGTTATTCACGCGCTCCAATATGTACTTTGATTGCTCTTCCAAATATTTTTCATGGTCAAAACCCTTTTTCATACCATTCCTTTCTGTTTCCGGTTCTTCTTTTCTTCTCTGTCGTTATACCTTTAATATTATATCACTATTTGCTTTTCGAATCATCAAATTTATGCTTTTTACACAAAAATCTTTCTCTTGTCCAATTTTTCTCCATAAGATATAATGACGACAGGAGGTAAAGATTATGAGTGATTATGTTTATTCCATTATAAAGGTAAATATTCAAGAGCTTCCATCCGGAATCCTGACTCATGTTCCCGCCAATCGTAAAGCAATCACCGCTGCGCTCGCTCCCTATCTTGAGCCGATAAGTGCATCGGTTGATGAGCAGGCCGACCTCAGCCGAATTATTCAAGCCACCGCCAAGGCGGATATCGAGTTAATTGAAAATCTGGCCAAGCTTCAGGATCTTCAGAACGATTCGACACTTGAGGGCGATGCTCGTGTAAAAGCATTGGACGAAATTGCTTCTCAGCTCCTTGAAAAGATGGTGATGATACAAACACTGGTTATCGCTGCCGGCAAATCGGAAGAATCGTCGGCTGATGAGCAGGACATCGACATCGATGCCAAAAATCAGGCTGAAGAGATTATGAGCCGGTTGGGAATCTCGCCCAATATCGTAATCAATGCGCTTTACAAACAAATCATTTTGACAAAGAGCATTCCTTTTCTCGCTGAGCTTTCAACGGAGAATAATGCATCGTTGGATGAGAGAATATAAAAAAATCAGATTTCTCATCAAGTCATTGACGCAAACAACATAGTTTGATATACTTAAACTTAGCCCATCAGGCCTTAGCAACAGGAATCAGTGAACCGTGTCAGGATCGGAAGGTAGCAGCACTAAGCTGAGCCCCCTGTGTGCTAGGAAACTTGATGGGTTTTACTATTTATCGTAGAAGGAGTTCATTATGCATCAAGTGTTGTATCGTATGTATCGACCGAAAAACTTTGACGAAATTTACGGTCAAGACCACATCATCCCTATACTGAAAAATCAAATCACTACAAACAATATCGGGCATGCCTATCTGTTTACGGGTCCGCGCGGTACGGGAAAAACTTCGACTGCACGAATTTTTGCAACGGAACTCAACGGCGGCTCCGAGATGGATATTATCGAGCTGGATGCCGCATCACATAACAAGGTGGAAGATATTCGCGAGATTATCGACCGACTTTCACTCGCTCCTTTTGAAGGCAAATACAAAATTTATATTCTGGATGAGGTTCACATGCTTTCGGCGGCGGCGGCCAACGCCTTTCTGAAAAGCTTGGAAGAACCGCCCGAGCATGTAATTTTTATATTGGCAACCACCGAGCCGAACAAATTGCCGGCGACAATTTTATCTCGAACGCAGCGGTTCGACTTTAACAAAATCACTTTGGAAGTCATCGTCAAAAGACTCAAGGTCGTTCTTAACGAAGAAGGAATCGTGTTTACGGATGATGCGCTGGATTTCATTGCCCGAAAAAGCGACGGCGGTCTGCGCGATGCACTCAGTCTATTGGACAAGGCGATTTCGTACGGCGAGCTGACGATTGAAAATGTAACCAAAGCGCTCGGCTCCATCCAAAGCAAACATCAAATTGATATTTTGCATGCCATTGCTCAAAACGACACACTGAAAACTTTACTGACTTTGGAAGAAGTTCGCAGAGAGGGTCTGGATCCGAAAGTATTTTTATTTGATTTAATCGAATATCTGAGAGATGTCATTCTGCTTAAAAACGGAATCTCCATCCCAAACACTCACGCGCAGGATGTTGCGGAATTTATCGACGACAAGATGGCGGCTTTTCTTTTGGAAGAATTATCCAAGACCTTAGGTCAACTTCGCTTCAGTGCAAATCCGGATGCTCAGATGATGGCGGAAATCGTGTTGCTTGCCAATACAAATTTCGAGCAGTTGACACTTTACAGACAGCTGCCGAGGATTGTAAAGACGCAAATCAATGAGCAAGCTTTGGAAATCAATCAGTTGCGTCAAAAAATCGCATCACTGGAACATAAATTGACAAATTTTGCAACTTATCCACAGAATTTTGTTGATAACAACAATTCAAATGTGAATAAGACGCCAAATCCTACTGATTCCGAAGTGGATTTTGGGGATAACTTATCCACTGAAAATATTATGGATAGTCCGACAAGCTACCAAATCAAAACTTTTGATATCAGCGATGAGGAAAGAAAAAGATTGACGGAATATGAATCGCTTTCCGAGCAGCTGAAGCAGAAATTAAAAGATATCAAGCGATACAACATTTATTCCGTGCTGATGATGGCGACTCCGAGGCGTTTTGTCGGCGAAAATCTGTTTTTTGTCTTTGAAGGCGAAAACAAAGGAATGCTGAAAATGATGCAGTCCACCGAGCCGAACAAATTTGTTGACCCGATTTTAAGTGAGTTGTTGCAGCAAAGAGTGGTAACACATTATGTCACCGATGAGGAGCTTTCCCAAATTCCGCAGGATCAATGGGAAGCCTTTATTGATGAAATCAAACACATTTTTCCCGAAACCGATTTGGAAATTGTTGAATAACAGAGATATTGAACGACCGATTGGAGAAATTTATCCGCTCGGTCTTTTCATTTCTACCTTTCCAAAATCGACACAAAAATAAAACAAAAATAAAAATCCGAGAAATATCTCCTCAAGCCATCTTGCTCTATAAGATTTCTATAAAATTTCTATTTCGAATTTAGATTTAATTCCCTTTTTGCATTCGGATTTTACATTTCGAGAACAAAAGCGCCGGAGAAAAAATTTTTTGGCCTGAGAAAAAATTTTTTTGCTCTTGAAAAACGATTGCATATTTCAACTATAACTCGTATTTTATAAAAAAACCAAATGACTTTCAATCGCGCTTCTTGAATTACTTCCCGAAAATTTTATCTTCCCCGCAGGATTATATAACAGTTTTATCAACAACTATAGAGTTTTGAGTATTGTTAATGTTAACGATTCCCGGAATGAAGTTTGAATCGACCAAAATCTAACTGTAATATAACTTTGAAAATTATTAGGCAAATCCTATTACATTAAAGCTTTTTCTAACTTACAACTTAAATATTTACTTTTGCTTTTTGGCGTGCTATAATAAGTTGAACAGATAGATAAGGGTCTGTTCTTTGAATAAAACCTTATTAATATCCCTAAACATCGAGTCCCCCACTCGATGTTTTTCTTTTATCCGAAAATCAGTTAGTACAAAGTATTTTTTATTTCATTTTCAGTCACAATCATTCACAACAAAAACCCGAATCAAAATTAATATTAGAGCATTTCTTCTTGCGCAAAACAAAATCGGCTCTGAAGCCGTTTATCAACCAGCTTCAAGAACCGATGTGTCCAGTTATTATATGATATCAAATTAAAAATCAAGCTCTAAAAGCACCGGGCAATGATCCGATCCCATAATTTCCGCATGGATTTCTGCGCGAACGATTTTATCCTTCAGACGCTCGGATACCACGAAGTAATCTATTCTCCAGCCCGTGTTACGCTCTCTCGCTTTTCCGAAATAAGACCACCAAGTATATGCCCCCTCCTGATCCGGATACAGAAAGCGGAATGTATCGATAAACCCGGCATCCAGAAGCTCGGTAAACTTGCCTCTTTCTTCATCGGTGAATCCCGCCGAGCGACGATTCGTCTTTGGGTTCTTCAAGTCGATTTCTTTATGAGCGACATTGAGGTCTCCGCAAAGAACGACCGGTTTTTTCTCATCCAGCTTTTGCAGAAACTCACGAAACGCATCTTCCCATACCTGACGATACTCCAGACGCTCCAGCTCCGACTTTGAATTCGGAGTATAGCAGGTCACCAGATAAAAATGCTCATACTCCGCGGTTATTACGCGCCCCTCTTTATCATGCTCCTCAATACCCAGTCCGTAGCTGACGGAAATCGGCTCTTCTTTTGTAAAAATCGCCGTTCCGGAATACCCTTTTTTCTCCGCGCTGTTCCAATATTCCTTATATGCGGGAATATCGATTTCAGCTTGCCCCTGCTGCATTTTTGTTTCCTGCATACAAAACATATCCGCGTCGATTTCATTGAAATAATCCATAAATCCTTTTTTCAAATTGGCTCGCAAGCCGTTCACATTCCACGATATCAGTTTTATCATTTTTTCTCCATTCCTTTTGCAGTTTTATTCTTTTCCAAAATTTCATCGCGAAGCATATCTCCCCGCTCTCCGATCCGAGAGAATGCGTCCGTCCTTTAAGGTTATTACCCGCTTTCTCGTCAAATTTACCAAAGATTTTTGGTGTGTCGCCATCAATATGGTCGTTCCGTTATGATTGAAATGCTCCAGCAAATTCATAATATCCCAAGAGATCTCATTGTCCAACCCCGCGGTGGGCTCATCCGCTAAAATAATCGGCGGATTGGTAATCAACGCTCTTGCAATGGCAACACGAGCCAGCTCCCCGCCCGAAATATGTTTGGCTTTTTTTTGCGCAATATCTCGAATACCTACCGAGCCGAGCATCACATCAACCGTCGATTTGACAATATGCGCCTTCTCTCCGCGAACCACCATCGGCAACGCCACATTCTGAAAAACGGTCTGACTCATCATCATTCCGACCGATTGCGCTATAATCCCGAAATTTCGGCGAAAGACAGGCAAATCTTCTTTCGGAATACTTGCCAAATCGATATGCGACAGTCTTATTTTTCCGCCATCCGGGTCGATATTCTTCATGAGAAGGTTTATTATGGTGCTTTTTCCCGCACCGGATTCTCCGATAATATAGACAAATTCCCCCTGCTCCACTTCGAGATTAAGGTTGTAGATTCCACCATGAGATGATGGATAATTTTTGGTTACATTTTCAAAGTAAATCATACTCACAGTGACCTCCTTTTTGGGATTTATTCTATTATATTATCAAATCACACTAATATCAATCAATTTACAGAAATCGCTCGAATAAAGAGCAAAAAATTTATCGGTGTCGATATGTTAAGCAATGCCATGCCGTCAAGATCATGGCGACATAACATGGATGTTATGTTTTTCAACAGGAAGGAACTATTATGAATTCAAGCTTAGCAACTTTCGCAAAATTATTTTTCACATTTGTGAGCAGTTTCAGCGTTGCCTTTGCGGGCATCTCTTTGTCATTGGCATATCAGAATCAGGTAAGTCTTGATTGGTCGGTTTTTACGGACAAAGCAAATTCAGTTCGCCAAACTGTAACTCACCATGCTGAAAATACATTCCATAATCTGTTGATACTGACGGATATGTATGCGGATGCGGATTCACAAGCGGAAAAAACTTTGATTTATACAGCACCTGCAAAAATCGTTTCAGCAGATGCATCGGAAAAAGATATAAAATCCGGACAAAGCTCCGAGGGAATTTTACTGCAAGGCAATATCAAGAATTTTATCTATTACAGCCAGCACGATGACAGATGGAGCAATTATCTGTACGGAAACAAAGACCCGATGGACAAGTACGGTTGCGGCCCGACCACTCTGGCGATGCTGCTTGCCAACCTTTCCAAAGGCGATATGACTCCGGTCGGAGGAGCGCAATGGGCAAGTCAAAACGGATATTATGCCACCCATAGCGGCTCTTATCACGGCATTATTGCAGACGGCGCCAACGCTTTCGGATTGGACAGCGCGGCATTTTCAGACTATCGCGAGTCGGCAATTCGCAAAGAATTGGAACAGGGGAATGTCTTCGGCGCTTTGATGAAGCCCGGCATTTTTTCCAATGGCAGCGGACATTTCATCTTGATACTCGGACTCGATGAGGATGGTAAGGTCATCATCGCCGATTCCAATTCGCCGGAGAACACAAAGAAAACATGGGAACTTGACACCTTGCTTTCAGAGCTCAAGTACGGCGCTTCCAACGGCGGTCCTTTATGGATTATCCGATTAAACTCCATGTAATACTAGTACCTGTTTAACTCCATAAAGTCTAGCCAATCCCTACGCGTAATGCTTCGAACCATCGACTTCGTTAA
>JAUNKE010000117.1 GCA_030532905.1 Peptostreptococcaceae bacterium | reverse complement strand
TTTTTACTTTATTTTTTTATTTTCTATTGACAATCTCATAGTTGGTCTCCTTTATAAGTTCATCTTCTCATTTATTAAAATCATTATCGATTCCATATCGAGTTTTATCCGAAAAACCAACTTCGTTTCACGGATTTCGTACTTTTTTTCTTCCATTCCTAATTATATCATTTTTTCTCGCTTTGAACAGTTGAATTTTCAATTTTTTTCATTTATAATTGTCTAATGTAGGATTAAAAATTTATTGTTGAGAAGGAGAATACATGATACCACATCACCTACCCCCTGAAAAAATCGGTGAAGAGTTCGGCACGAGCTTGGTGAGCGGTTTGACGGATGCCCAAATCCAAAAACAGCGCGAAGCTTATGGCGAAAACAAACTCAAGGAAAAAAGAAAAAGAACTTTGCTGGAGCGATATCTCGACCAGTTCAAAGATGTTATGATTATCATTCTTCTGATTGCGGCTGCCATTTCATTCGGCGTTGCGATTCATGAAGGCAATCCGAAAGAATTTTTTGAGCCCGTATTGATTTTGGCAATCGTCATTCTCAATGCGATTATGGGCGTTATGCAGGAAAGTAAAGCCGAAGCGGCGCTGGAAGCACTCAAAAGTTTGACGGCGCTCAAGGCTCGCGTTATACGAAACGGCTCGGAGCAACTGATCGACTCGGTCGAGCTCGTGCCGGGCGATATCATCAAGTTGGAAGCGGGCGATTTCATTCCTGCCGATGCGCGATTGTTCAAATCTTCCGCGATGAAATCGGAAGAGTCCGCGCTGACCGGAGAATCCGTTCCGACGGAGAAGGATGCCAATGCGATTGTGGATGAAAAAGCGCCTTTGGGCGACCGCAGCAATATGGTCTTTTCCGGAAACAGCATCACTTACGGAACGGGAATGGCGATCGTTACGGCGACCGGAATGGATACAGAAGTCGGAAAAATCGCCAACCTGCTTGAGAGCGAAACCAATCCGCCGACTCCGCTTCAGCAAAAGCTTGCCGACCTCGGAAAATATCTCGGCGTCGTTGCATTGCTTGCCTGCGCGGTTATTTTCGTCATCGGAATCATCGACAAGATTCCGATTCTCGATATCTTCATGACTTCGGTTGCACTTGCGGTTTCCGCGATTCCGGAAGGTCTGCCGGCGATTGTAACCATCGTATTGTCCATCGGGGTTCAGCGTATGGTAAAGAAAAACGCGATTATTCGTCGTTTGCCTGCGGTTGAAACACTCGGTTCCGCATCGGTAATCTGCTCGGACAAGACGGGAACGCTGACTCAAAATCGAATGACTCTGCTGCATGCCTTTTTGGATGGTGCGCAAACTCCGGAAGATATTACACATGACAATTCGCAGGAGATTAAAAAACTGCTCGCTTATGCAACGCTTTGCTGCGACGGCTCCATCATCACGAAGGAAGACGGAACGCATCAGCATATCGGTGACCCGACCGAAACCGCGATTGTATTGGCGGCTCAAAATAACGGACTTTACAAAGACGCGCTCAACGAAAAACATCCTCGAATGTCGGAAATTCCGTTTGATTCGGATAGAAAATTGATGAGTACCGTCAATAAGATAGACGGAAAGAACATCGTTATCGTCAAAGGAGCATTCGATGTTTTATCCAAGCGTTGTAAACAGGGCAATGTTGAAAAAGCAAGCGAAGTGAATGCCGAAATGGCAAACAACGCTTTGCGTGTGCTTGCGATTGCTTATAAAGAAATTGATAATGTACTGGAGAATCCAAAGTCGGAAGAATTGGAAAAAGATTTGACCTTCATGGGATTGGTTGCGATGATTGACCCTCCTCGTGAAGAAGCGAAGGACGCGGTTGCAATCTGTAAGCGCGCCGGCATTCGACCGATTATGATAACGGGTGACCATCAGGTTACCGCAGCGGCGATTGCACGCGAGCTTGGAATCTTAAACGAAGGCGACAAGGTTATCAACGGAACGCAATTACAGGAAATGAGTGAGGAACAGCTTGCCGCCGATGTTGAAAAAATTTCGGTCTATGCGCGTGTTTCTCCGGAAGATAAAATTCGAATCGTCAAAGCATGGCAGGATAAGAATCAAATCGTTGCGATGACGGGCGACGGGGTCAACGACGCACCGGCTCTCAAGGCGGCGGACATCGGTTGTGCGATGGGAATCACCGGAACGGATGTTGCCAAAGGAGCGGCGGACATGACGCTGACCGACGACAACTTTGCAACCATCGTCGATGCGGTTCGCGAAGGACGCGGCATCTATGCCAATATCAAAAAGGTGGTCGGCTTCCTGCTCGGTACGAATACGGGAGAGATTCTGACCGTGCTTGTCGCAATCATTATATGGAAACAATCTCCGCTTCTCTCGATGCATCTTCTATGGATAAATCTCGTAACGGATGCGCTGCCTGCGATTTCGCTCGGTATGGAAGCGGTCGAAGATGGAATTATGAATCACAAACCGAAGTCGAAGGACGAAGGGCTGTTTGCCAACGGACTTGCTTTCCGAATTGTGATGCAGGGCGCAATGTTTGCGGCATTGACGCTCATCGGCTATCATTACGGCTTCACGCATGGCGGAGTCGGAGCGGCACAAACGATGGCATTCATCGTATTGGCTTCTTCACAAATCGTGCAGGCATACAATATGCGCTCGAACCGCTCATTGTTCAAAATCGGCTTCTTTACCAATAAGAATCTGAACATGGCGGCATTGGCGTCCATCGTGCTGATTTTGGTCGTGCTGTTCACACCGCTGTCCGTTCCTTTCGGCATCGAGCACCTTCCGATGAATCTGTATCTGATTGCCATCGGACTAGCATTTGTTCCGTTAGTGGTAATGGAAATTGCAAAAGCCATTTTCAAATATGAAAGTTAATCCGACGGATTATCACTAAAAAAGGGGCTGTTGCAAAATAGCCCCTAAAAAAAATGGCAAACTCATAAGAG
>JAUNKE010000116.1 GCA_030532905.1 Peptostreptococcaceae bacterium | reverse complement strand
TAAGACTAACTTCTACTTTGACTCCCGCCAAGTGGAAATTACTTTTTCACTTTAGATGCTTTTATTCGGCTCCGTTTTCTTAACTTATTTTATTGCAATATTTTCTTTGTTGATTGCGGCTCTGTTTATTGTTGCAAATTGGAAAATTTTTGAGAAGGCCGGTTACGAAGGTTGGAAATGTCTCATTCCTTTTTATAATACCTATTGTCTTTGTGAATTAGTATTTGGAAATAGAATGTTTTTACTGGCTTTCTTTATCCCGGTAGTCAACTTCTTCTTCCCTTATTACTTGTCTTATAAATTGGGTGAAGTTTTCGGGCAAAGTACCGGTTATTGTATCGCTATGATATTTTTCCCTTTGATTTTTATGCTTATACTTGCATTCAGTGATGCAAGTTATCAAGGACCAAGCGAAATTCGATTTTAGAAGCGGAAACTACTATATAATATAAGATACTCAAAAGAAATAAACCGAAAAGGTAAAAACAATACCGACCTCCAATTGTTAGATTTTATAATCCAACTTTTCGGGGTCGGTACTCTTTTTAGTATTTATATTTCGGCTCAATAACTACGCGTCGGTAAGGGTCTTTTCCTTCGCTGTATGTTTTTACATAACGGTCGTCTTTGAGCGATGAGTGAACAATTCGTCTTTCATAAGGATTCATCGGCTCAAGTTTTAGAATTCTTCTTTGTTTTGTGGCTTGTCTCGCCATTTTGTTCGCGTACTTCTTCAACGATTCCTCTCGCTTGGAGCGATAGTTTTCAATATCCAAAAGAACCCGACTGTAAACTTCCTGCCCTTTGTTCACCGCAAGATTGGTAAGCATTTGCAAAGAATCCAGTGATTCTCCGCGTCTTCCAATCAAACGGGAAGCTTCTTCCCCGTAAATTTTTACAACAATATTGTCCTCTTCAATACCGGTTTTGATTTCTACATCATTGATACCGACTGACTCAAAAATTTCTTTTACAAAGATTTCCGCTCTTTTTTCCAATTCCGCCATGTCGATTTGAACATTTTCTTTGGTGAGCGTTTCTTTGCTTTCCTTTTCAATAACCGTCTCTTTTATCGTAGTGTCAGCGGCAGTTTTCATAACGACTTCGCTTTTCGGAGCGTCCTCGTTAATCAGAGTAACTTTTACTCGATATTCTTTTTTCGCCAAAAATCCGAAAATCCCGCCGGATTTTTGCTCATCGTATTGGATTGTTACATTATCAATTGTAGTACCAAGCTGTCTTAGAGCTTCCTCTACAGCTTCTTCCTTTGTTTTTCCTACAGTTTCAACGTATTTCATTATTTTTTAGCCCCCTTAGAAGAACCATTATCCTTTTTATCGCCATTTATTGCAGGCATCAAAAGCTGTTTTTGAACGATGGAGAACAAATTCGATACCGTCCAGTAAAGGATTACTCCGGATGGGAAAGTTCTTCCCCAAATCAAAAGTAAAATCGGCATCATATAGGTCATCGTTGTCGTCATTTGATTTTTCGGCTGACCTTTTTGCATCAACATACTGTCCACATAAGTAGCCAATGCTGAAATAATTGGTAATATAAAAGGAATTGCAATTGCTCCAACCATTATAACATCGGGTTGTGACATGGACTTTATCCAGAAAAATCCCTGATCCGCTTGTTGAAATGCCGCTTCGGTTCCAAATACATATTGCACCGGATTACGAAGCACTCCAAACAGTCCGATTAAAAGCGGAAACTGAACCAATAATGGCAAACATCCCATAAAAGGATTGACATTATGCTCTCGATAAAGCTCCATCGTTAACTGACTTTGCTTTTCTTGATTGTTCGGATACTTCTTCTTAATTTCGTCCATCTTCGGTTGTAAAGCCTGCATCTCTTTCATCGATCGATTCTGTGCATGCGACAATGGAAGCAGCGCTATCTTTACTATCAATGTAAATATGATGATAGCCCATCCGTAATGTCCAACCATGTCATAGATGATTTTCAATAAACTTCCTAGAATTGAATAAATTATACTCAACTAATCCTCCTATGGTACCGGATCGTACCCACCCTTGTTGAAAGGGTGACATCTTAATATGCGTTTAATAGCGAGATACCCACCTTTGAATGCTCCGTATTTTTTTATCGCCTCTATTGCGTAAGCGGAGCAGGTCGGATGAAATCTACAACTCGGTCCCTTTATCGGTGATATCGCTACCTGATAGAATCGAATGATTGCTATCAAAATTTTGTTTAGTATCTTCATAATATGCTAGCCCAATTTTTCTAAAAAGGTATTGGACGGACCTTTTTATCTCAAAAAAACTATTTTCATTTGCAGGTTTTCTCGCAATAAAAATGATGTCGTATCCTTTACCGATGGGCTTGGTGCATATTAGACTTTCTTTTAAGTAGCGTCTAATTCTATTTCTGGTAACAGCATTTCCCACTTTTTTTGAAATTGAAAATCCTGCCCGAAATTGATTTTCTTTATTCGGTAGATAGTATATCACCAAATTTTTACAACCGTAGGATTTTCCTTTGTTATACACTTTTAGAAAATCCGAATTCTTTTTCAGTCGGTCAAAGCCCATACAGTACCTCTACTAACAAAAAAGGCCACAGCTCCAAATAAGTGGCCATCGTTTTATGCAGTTAGTCTTTTTCTTCCTTTTGCGCGTCTTCTTCTGAGGACATTTCTGCCGTTAGGAGTTCTCATTCTCTTTCTAAAACCATGCTCTTTTTTTCTTTGTCTTTTCTTCGGCTGATAAGTTCTTTTCACTTTTTACACCACCTTTCCTGATTAAAATAAGCATAGAGGCCCATTTTTACGCATACTACAGAGATAATTATATAATTTTTTGGTTTTGATGTCAACGAAAAATATTTGAACCACGGTTTTTGAGATGATTTTTTATAAGATGTTTTTTCCAAAAACGAAATGAATGGGGCTGTTGCAAAATAGCCCCTAAAAAAATGGCAAACTCATAAGAGCAAG
>JAUNKE010000039.1 GCA_030532905.1 Peptostreptococcaceae bacterium | reverse complement strand
AGAGGCTTAAAAAAGAGTTTGTTTTGAGTCGCGGTTAATGAGCAGACACTACTTACACAAAAATATTGTATTTATTTGCCGTTGTGGTACAATTTTATTATATTGAAAAATAAAACAAATATTTTTGTCGCTACTTATTGTAGAATGTATTGAAGAAATCAAAAATGAATATTCTTCAACCGACAACGGATTGAAGGCATCTATACACTCTCTTCACAACTATTAAATAGAGCAGAGTTGTTTATTTAATCCTTGCTCTGAAAAGACAAAACTTTTCTAAAAAAAATAAAAACCCATTTACAAAGTGTAAAACTGTGGTATAATTAGATTAATCTTAAGGATCGGCTGGTGTTATCAGCCAACAAGAAGAACTTTCACTTTGTGGGAGTTCTTTTTGCATTCTATAAGGAGAACAAATGCATACTATAACCCCTAAACCATTTAAAACCATTGAAGAACAAATTATCATTTTGGCATCTCGCAACCTCGGTTTCTACGATAAGGAATCTGCAAAAAGACATCTTCTACAGTATGGATATTATGAAATCGTGAACGGGTACAAGGACTGCTTGCTCGAAACTCGAAATCCTGATTTCTTTTGTTCCGGAAGCACCTTTGAACATTTATTTTCTCTCTACGAATTAGACAAAAACTTTCAACAAGGTGTGCGTGATGCTATGTTGGAATTTGAACTCATTCTTAAGGGAGCTATGTCCTATGTTCTTTCTTCCAAATTCGGTGTAGATAAAAAAGACTATCTCAAAAGAACAAATTACAAATCCGGAAAATATTGTGGGTATAGCGATCCGAACGGAAATAAAGTTTATGAGATAGATCAGCTCATAAAAAAATTTAATAAAATTGCCTCAGATGATGTACAACCGTTCAAACATTACAGAGACAAGCATGGTCATATTCCTCTTTGGATTCTTTTTAAGGGAGCTACATTTGGAAATATGTGTAAATTATTCAGTTTGTTGAAATCCGATATGAAAGATGAAGTTATTTCCGTCATGATGGGCATCCCGGTTCCGCTTGTAAAACTATCTATTGAAACAAAGAATCTATTCACTGATTTACTCGCATTATGCAACAAGTTTAGGAATAGAGCTTCTCATTCCGGACGAATATTTAATTATCGCGCTGAAACCGCTACAATACGATATAATCCCACTCTCCATCCATTAATAAGAGTTTCAAAAACTATGCACAAACGCGGTTTCGGAAAAAATGATCTCTTTGTTTTACTTTGCACTCTAGCTAAGATTCAAGCTCCGTCACCACATTTTCATCTCAATTTTTCATTGGAATATCATCTGAAAAAACATCTTGAACTTTTTCCTGATGATAAAAATTTTTTACTATCCGAGATGGGAGTTCCAAAAGTTCTAATGCAGCAAGACATTAAGGATATATTTTCAGCAAAATAAATCTGAATGAAAACGAAAGTGTGCAAAATCAATGAAATCTTTGTATTATATAAAGAATACGGATATCAAAAACTGCATTCACATCAAATAACAATGCAAATTACCAACTTAAGTATACCGAAAGATAAAAAATCTCAAAGAATTATTACTCTCTTTGTCGCTTTATGCGAAAAGTTGCTCCGCAAAAAATATTGCGCGTACGGAATCATTTAGAATGAAATATTCTTCATTTTATGATATAATTGCACCATAGTAATTAAATTTATAATTCTTAGTTATGGAAGGAGAAATTATGTCAGCACCTTATTCTTATGCACAAATGTTGGAAGAAATAAAGGCGGATCTTGCCTATGGTGTGCTTTCGCCGAACAGCACGATTTATATTAAACGCGGAGAAGAAAAATTCGGTTATCGACCGATTATCGACTATTTCAATAACAAACAGGAAGACGAGAGCTTTGTTCCCGTCAATGTTCAGGATTGTATCGCCGAATTGAAGGAAATGAGCAAAATCCGCTAGTTCGATTAAAATGCGACATCGCTCAAGAATTTTTTGCAACAAAAATATTGTACGAAATTTATCGTAATGAAAAAATCCCAATCGATTCCGACCGGGATTTTTTCATTTATCCTATTTGCATTGCTTATCTGATTGAGGCATTTTGAAATCCTACAGGATTTCAAAATACTTACAACTCATTTTTCAGCTATTGTGCCTTATTATACATTTCGGTAACGGCGAAGCTTGCCACATCGTCCGCATATTTTCCCGGTCCGAATCCCGCATCGTAGCCAAGCTCTTTGGCAAGCTCATGCGTGATACGCGGCCCGCCGCAAAGCAATACGATATCTTCACGAATTCCCTCGGCTTCAATCAGCTCCACCAATTCAGTCAAGTTTTGAATATGCACATTCTTTTGGGTTACGGTTTGAGAAACCAACAATACATCAGCTTTCAACTCTTTGGCTTTTTTGATGAATTCTTCATTCGGCACCTGACTGCCCAGATTGTATGCTTCGATCATCTCATAGCGCTCCAAACCGTAGTGACCCGCATAACCTTTCATATTCATAATCGCATCGATTCCTACCGTATGCGCATCCGTTCCGGTACTTGCACCGACTACAACGATTTTGCGTTTGATATTTTGTTTGATATATTCATCGACTTCGTGCATATCCATCACATCCACATCGATACTCTGTACCACGATGTCGTCGTAATTTACCGTATGAGTCAAACTTCCATATACGACAAAGAATGTAAACTCTTTGTCCAATGCGTGATGATGAACGACCGACGGCTCTTCCAATCCCATCTTCTTCGCCAATTCTTTTGCCGCTTCGATGGATTTTTCGCAATCGGCAACCGGAAGTGTAAAGCTGATTTGAACTTTTCCGTCATTCATCGTATCGCCATAAGGCTTGAGTTTGGTTAAATCCAAATCCTTATCAAAATCTTTTGCATCCATTGAATATAGTCCTGAACCCATAATTACACCTCCTTGGAATGTAGCATCAAATCAATAAATGGATTGTAGTATTTGCTGTCTTTTACAATTACGCCGCTGAGACCTTTACCACCGTCAATCGGTCGCTTCACGCCCCCGAAAATTCCTTTTTCCAAGGTGGTAAACAATCCGTTTTTCTCAATTTCTTTGAGCAGCGCGTTCGCATCGCTCAATACTTTGTTCGCGCGTTGCTGCATGATACCGTCTTTTTTGAATTCCAACTCTTCGCCCAAATCTTCCATATTGTTGAAGATATATTGCGCGTTGGCAATCGAAAGCGCACGGTCGGACATAAACGGCGTGTGAATCGCTTCGGTCAACATGCCGAGCAAATGCAATTTTTGTCCCGTCATAATCGTTACCATGTTGAACAATGTATCTTGAATATGACCTTTGAAAATGTCGCCCGTCATAAATTTTGTCGGCGGCATGTATTTGAGCGGTGCTTTCGGGAAAATTTCTCTCGCCATCTGCGCCTGTGCCAATTCATAGACAAAACCGTTTTTAAGCTCCGGATCCATCTCAAAAGCATGACCCAACCCCATTTGTTCTTCCGGCAATCCCGCTACGAGCGCGAATTGCTCATTGATAAATTGTGACGCCAAAACGGTATGCGCTTCGTCAAAAGCGTCCGCCGTTGTCAAATAGTTGTCCTCACCGGTATTGATGATAACACCTGCAAAGCCGTTGATGATTCGTGAGAAATATTGGTCAACCATCGTACGCTTCATATTGATATCGCGGAACAAAATTCCATAGAGTGCGTCATTGAGCATCACATCGAGTCGCTCCAAAGAGCCCATCGCCGCAATTTCCGGCATGCAAAGTCCCGAGCAGTAGTTACAAAGTCGAATATATCTGCCCAATTCTTCGCCGGCTTCGTCCAACGCGGCTCTCATCAGACGGAAGTTTTCCTGTGTTGCATAGGTTCCACCGAATCCTTCGGTTGTCGCCCCGAACGGAACATAGTCCAAAAGCGATTGTCCGGTTGTACGAATAACCGCGATGATATCCGCTCCCTGCTTCGCCGCCGCAACCGCCTGTGTGATATCTTCGTAGATATTTCCTGTCGCAACGATAACATATAGATAAGGGCCTGATTTATCCCCGAATTTTGCCAAATAATCTTCGCGCTGTTTTCTATTCTTCGCGATGGTTTTTACAGTTTCCTTCGCAATCTCGTCAATCGCCAATTTGATTTCAAAACTGTCCTTCATCGGAACGGTTGTCAAATTCAATTCGCCCGCCGCAACTTTTTCGGCAATTTCCTGTGGGGTCAGATTATAATTCAGCATCGCATTACCGATATAAATCGCCGCACCGATGCCGAGTCCGTTGCCGGCTTCGATATTTTCAACTACAACATTCGGCAAAGGTACCCCCATCTCGTTGATTCCGTCGATACCAAGCAGTCTGCAAATCGTACGCTCCACCGCAACGGTCGAGTGATTGTCAATAAACTTTTGAGTACCTGCCGCAATCGACTTTGCGATTTCGCGAGAACTCGCAACGAGTTCCGCATTCAAATTCAGTTTACTTTTCATATTCTACTCCTTTTTAAGCCCTCTCAAAATCCAATTCCAAACCTAACAAATTTGCAATTTGCAAGGCATTCTTCGGTACATCGGCATGACCGATTTCTTCAACCGAGTAATCCATGTGGCGTTGGAGAATGCTTAGGGCTTCTTTGCTATTCTTTTTTGCCAAATCTTTCAGTTGCTCAAAATTCACACGACTGATTCCGACCACTTGCAAATGAGTGACATTATCCAGACGCACTCCGTCAAAATGCGTCGAGATGAAAGTGTAGGACTTTCTTTCGTTAAACAGACGAATCATCGCGTTGACGATAATCCTTCCTTCATCCGGATTCGTTCCGCGTGACAACTCATCCAAAAGTATCAGTCCGTCTTTGACCGCGCTCGCACCGACGATGGTTTTCAGTTCAATCATCTCGGCGCCGAAGCTGCTCAGCCCTTTGTCCACACTTTGCAAATCGTCTGCAATCATATATAAAAAATCAATAACCGGTATCTCGGCATCTTCCGCATAGACATACAATCCGGAATTTGCGAGAAGCACATTGAGCGCAACGCTCTTCATCGCGATACTCTTGCCTCCCATATTTGCTCCGGTCAGCACCGTCACCCCGTTTTTCAGCGACAAATCCAAACGCTGCATCGTCGCTCCTTTTTGGGAAAGCAATTCTTCATAATACGGGTTATACATTTTTTTCAAAGCAATCGGTCGCTCATCCGAAAACATTTTCGGTTTGCTCGCCTTGCTTGACATCGCGTATTTCGCCTTCGCCATCAAAAAATCCAAATAGCCGATGGTATCCGCATTGGTCAGCAGCGGTTGTTGAAAGGCAATCAGCTTGGTGCTCAAATCCTGTTTGATTTCAAATTCTATCTTTTCTTCCTTCGCCAAAATCTCGGCTCGTTGATGCAATAAATCATTCTTTTCATCCGCCGAGTTTGCCGATTGTATCTGCTGCTCCAGCTTTCTTCTTACTTCTCGCAATTGCTTCAAATCATTTGAAAAATTATCATAGATATAGAAGGTTTCGTAGCCCGTCTCCTCCGGGTCGAGCAATTTGAAAACTTCTCCGACATCCTCGAACTTTACGAAGGACAAATCGCAATGAAGCTGCTCGTAAAAAACCTTTATATCCATACAAATCTTTGAAAACAACTTGATTTCAAAAAGCTCGATTTCATCCAGCACCATGCCCGTTCCCAATTTTCGAAGGCTTGGCCGAATGTCTTTGACCTTGCACAATATATATGAAATATTGGCGACCGACTCTTCTTTTTGCTGAAATAGAGCAATCATCTTTTCCACATTGGATAACTCCATCTCCAATTGCTCAAAGTTGCTTTTTGTATAGGGAGTCAATGCTCTTTTTTTGTCATCCCCCAACTTGCAGATTGTATTGATTCCTTCGATAATATACGAAAATCCAATCCCTTCCCTTTGCTCACTATCCAAAAATCTCACGATGTCCCTCTATTCATCACATCAAAAATCGGTATGTTAATATATTTTTCAAGCGCCCCAATTATTTTTTGCGAATCCATGGCATAGTCGCTTGCGGAAAACGGATTGACCGTAATGCCGACCACATTGATTTCGCTGAGTGCGTAAATTCCGATTCCTTTGGTTTGCAATCTTGCCAAATTGCTTGCATTCACAAATATCTTGGTGCCGTCATCGACCAAAATCGACGGCTTGGCTTTCAATTTCAAATTTCTTAAAATCAAATCGACAAAAGCATCGGTAATCGCGCCCGATGTATAGATGATACGCGTATGGTCGTCGATTTGTTCCGCAATCATTTTTTCGTTACCGATGATGGTCACATCCGCTCGGTAGAAGATGTTTTTTTCTTCATCCATCAGCATCACCGACGATTCATCTTTTTCCAAAATCGAAATGATTTCGTCATCGAAAAATTTCGGAACGGTCAGCACCCGATAGCTGTGTACCGTTTCTTCGATAATTCGATTGAAATTGCCGGAGATTGCCGCTCCCGTTGATAAAATCGTCGCTTCGGCGACCGATGGCGATGCAAAACTTTTTCGTGATAAGGCACCGTCTACAAACACCTTCTGCGCTCCATATTCAAACATTCTTTCGATGGCGTATCGCGTCTGATAATTGGTGGATGGCCCCGCCAATTCAATATAGCCGTCGCTCACCGCTCGTGAAATCACGATGGCGCCCATCGGTGTATGGATGTCCGTCACTTCCAAGATTTCAAGTGTCGCATCCGAAAGTTTGAGGCAGGCGGCCGCAGTTGTAACGATAGTCCCTTTGTGTATGTAGATTCTCGGTTTGGCAGTTCCCGTTACACGATCCAGCGTTTCTCCATCTCGCCCAATAGATGATAGACCAAGGGTAAAATTACCCCTGGCCTCATTTATAAAAAAATTCAATGTTGTAGTTTTGCCTGCATTTTTTGACATTCCGATAAACGAAACGGATTTATACTTTTCAATCAGCTCAAGCATCTACTAATGATTTCCTCTTTGACTTCTTTCCAATCCAATCGGCTCGAGCGTTTGTTTCTCGCCATTGAGCAAGCTTGCCACACCGACCTTGTGGATTTTTTCTTTGCCTGTACATACATCGCATGTGCATCCCGGTGTATAATTATCCGGCTCATGATAAGTGGTGATAACCCCTTCAAAGTTTCGAAGAATAACTTTGTTGTGGTTTTGCGAAATGACATAATTCGGCATAACCGGCGTCTTTCCGCCACCGCCCGGCGCATCGACAACGAATGTCGGAACGCAATATCCGGAAGTATGTCCGCGAAGCGCTTCGATGATTTCAATTCCTTTCGATACGGATGTTCTGAAGTGAGATAATCCGAGTGAAAGGTCGCATTGATAAATGTAGTATGGTCTTACACGAATTTTTACCAAGTCATTTACCAATTTGAGCATTACATGCGGACAGTCGTTGACACCGCGCAAAAGTACGGATTGGTTTCCAAGCGGAATTCCCGCATTCGCCATTCTCTCACAAGCCGCAGCCGTCTCTTCGTTGATTTCGTTGGAATGGTTGAAATGTGTGTTCAGCCAAATCGGATGATATTTCTTGAGCATATTGACCAAGTTGTCCGTAATTCTTTGCGGAAGAACAACCGGTGTTCTCGTTCCGAGACGAATGATTTCAACATGTGGAATCGTACGAAGTTCTTTGATGATTTCTTCCAAACGCTCGTCACTCATCAAAAGTGCGTCCCCGCCTGAAAGCAATACATCGCGAACCTGTGGCGTATTACGAATGTATTCGATTGCCTTTTTGATATTCTCCATCGGTACCGCGGAGTCGTTTTGTCCCGCAAATCTTCTTCGCGTACAGTGACGGCAGTACATGGAGCACTGATCCGTAATCAAAACGAGTGCACGATCCGGATAACGATGCGTCAAGCCCGGAGTCGGAGAGTCCACATCCTCGTGAAGCGGATCTTCCTCATCTTCCGGCGCACGATAAACTTCCGGCGCAGTCGGAATCGCCTGCAATCTTACCGGGTCGTTCGGATCGTTCGGGTCAATGATCGAAAGATAGTATGGAGTGATTGCCATACGAAGCATCTTCAATGACTCGACAACTCCTCTTTCTTCTTCTTCCGTAAGCGGAATATATTTTTTAAGCTCCTCCGCCGTTTCAATTCGGTTTCTTACCTGCCATTTCCAATCGAACCATTGCTCGTCGGTTACATCGGGAAACAGCTCATGTCTTCTGTAAACTTTCATTACATTCTCCTTATCTTTTGTCCCTTCGGTTTATACATATTGCTTTTCGAAAATCTCGCGAAGCTCTTTGGACTCACGAAGCTCTTCCAGAGTAATCGCCGCATGGTCTTTTGTATAACCGTTTCCGATAATCATATTTACATCTTTTCCAACACCTTCCGCACCAAGAGCAGCCTTCGTAAATGAAGTTGCCATGGAGAAGAAGTATACGATTCCGCCGTCACGAACCGGAAGGATGGAAGTCATTTCAGTGTTCTCGATATTTACGCAGTTGATAACGATGTCCACTTCTTTTCCGTTGTTCGCCTCAAGCACTTTGTCCAATACTTCAATCGGCATCGTCGCGCTCGCAACCACTACTTTGTGGCAGAAGCCCGCATCCATCAATTTCTTGATGTCGGATTCTTTACGCACAACCGCGATTACATTTCCTGTTGGACCTACGCGTTTTTTCGCTTCGTAGCAGCACATCATTCCTGATTTTCCCGCCGCTCCGAGAACCATTACCGCATCACCCGGTTTTACAAGCTTCGCAGTTTGTGCCGGTGCACCCGCAACATCCAATGCAGCAAGTGCCAAAGTCTCGGACATATCATCCGGAAGTACGGAGTAGATTCCGCTCTCGAACAGAATCGCTTGTCCTTTGATTTCAACACGGTCGATATCCGGATGAATCTGAATGATTTCATCAATTTTCAACGGAGTTAGAGAAAGAGAAACCAAAGTTGCCAATTTGTCGCCAACTTTCAAATCCGTTTTGCCGATCAAATCCTTTCCGATTTCTTTTACGGTTCCGATGAGCATTCCGCCGGATCCTGTTACAGGGTTTTGCATTTTTCCGCGCTCCGCAACGATGGATAGGATCATCTCTTTAATTTTTTCCACATCGTGATTGCAAGCCTCTTCAATTTGTGTAAAGCTCGCCGAGTCAATATTCAACGCTTTTACATCGATAAGTATCTCATTGTCGTAAATTTCCATTTTGTTGCAAATTTTCTTTGCTGGTTGAGGAAGAACTCCTTGTGGCTCGATTACTCTGTGTGTACCGTATTTGTTACCTTTCATGTTAAAACCCTCCTATTTTTTTCTCTGTTTATCTTTCGGAACTACGCAAGTTCCAACCGCCTTACAAACAACAACCGGCTCCGCCAACACATCCGCCGCCGATTCGTTAATATCCGTTCTCGGAACGATTACCTTTCTCGCTTCGAAAACCATTTTTCGTGAGCTGTTTCCGACTTCGACAATCTCGCCGACCGCTTCGATATAATCTCCCGCATACACCGGCGCCATAAATTCCACCGATTCGTATGCTTTGAAAAGCCCCTCGTCGCCGTCATGCTGAATCAACAGTTCCGTCGCCACATCGCCGAACAATCCGAGCATTCTCGCTCCGTCAACCAGATTGCCTCCATAATGAGCATCATGCGAACTCATTCTCAGTCTGATAATTGACTTCATACCATTCTCCCTTCATTAAATTCCTTTGCCAAATTTGCTTTCACAACTTGGTTCACAACTCGGCATCATACTTTTTGCATATAAAAAGCACTGCATGCCACATCCGTGACATAAACAGCGCTCCATAGACATTCTATGACAGTAGCAAACTTTGGTTTGCTTACCAGAAAATATGCAGTAGGGTCTGCACATCTCCTTCGGCGATTGACAAATTCATACACAATATCGACACTCCTAACCTTAACAATTATGCACTACCTAGCCAAACGCACCTCTCCTTATGTACATTTATATTATAGTACGATAAATATATTATTGTCAATGAAAAAGTTTTCATTCCCCAAAATTTTTTAGTCATCATTTTTCGGCATTCCAATCAAACTTAAATTTTGTCAACGAATTTGGAATTTGATTCGTTTTCTCCATTACATTTCAAAAGCCGAGCTCCAAATTCGGATTGCAATCCCAATTTGGAAATCGGCTTTTATTTCATTTATCTTTTGTATCGTTTTCAATGCCCTATTGCTTGAGCAAAATCCCGAAATAGACGGAGCAAAATTGCGCCAGCGTTCCTCCCAAAATGAAGAAATGGAAGATGTCGTGAAAATTCACCTTACTGAAAGACGGCTTTTTCAAAATATAAATCACGCCGCCGATGGAATAGCTGAGTCCGCCAACCACGAGTAAAAGCAATGCCCACCACGGCAAAATTCTCGCAATCTCGCTGACGAAAAAGATGACGAGCCAGCCCAAAGCGATATACATAATCGTGCCCACCGCTCTCGGCAGATTGAACAAAATGATTTTCATCAATACGCCGATTATCGCCAGACTCCAAATCACAATCAGCAGGATGATTCCCTTCTGCCGATTCGTCATCGCCAACAAAAACGGCGTGTAAGAGCCCGCTATCAAAAAATATATCATCGAATGGTCAATCTTGCGGAAAATCATAATTTTCTTTTCCGAGCCGTTGACGCTGTGATACAATCCGCTTGCCATATACAGCAAAAACATCGAGCCCGCAAAGACCAAAGTGGATACCAGATTGACGGTTTTAACATCAAATCCGAACACTTTCGACAGACTCACCAGCACAAAGGCGAGTACGGACAGTCCCGCACCGATATAGTGGCTGATTGCACTGATCGGATCTCTAAGTTTTTTTGCCATGATTCGCTCCTGTTCTCAAAGATACTATTTCAGTATCCGGTAAATGCTTTCCACATCGACATTTTCTCTGAACAATGCTTCCAGCTTTGCAAACTCCTTCTCCTTAAACTCCTGATAGTTAAAGCTGTTTTCATTTACCGCCAATCCTTTTTTCTTTCTCAAATTGTTTATCAAGGTATTGGTAAACTCAAAATTGTCGAATACGCCATGGAAATAAGTTCCCATCACGCTGCCCGTTGCATTGACGATGCCGTCCGGATGGTCTTGTTTTTCGCCGAGCACTTCGACCACTCTCGTAAAAAGAATATCTTTCTCCGGATCGGCTTCGGTCTTGCCGCTATGCACCTCGTAGCCGGAAATCTCCATATTGCTCATCGAGAAGAACGGACTTTGCTCATCGACGGTCAGATTTTGAATCTTCGCCTTCGCCTGCGTCGTCACCTTGCCATGCTCAAAAGTCGTGGTATGGTTGAGCAATCCCAAGCAGTCGATTTCATCCAAGAAATCTTCGAGATGATGCGGGTCTTTGATTTGCTTGCCGAGCATCTGAAAGCCGCCGCAGATTCCCATAACCGGTACATTTTTATTTTTATTCAAATCGTAAAGCTGATGAATCAAATTACTCGCTTTTAAGGATTTCAAATCCGAAACCGTATTTTTGGTTCCCGGCAGAATAATCAAATCCGGATTGGTGAAGTTTTCGTGAAGCTCTACAAAACGGATGTTGACACCGCTCATGTGACGCAGGACTTCAAAATCCGTCGAGTTCGAAAGATGCGGATATTTCACGACTTCAATATTGATATTGTTGTCGGGACTTCCCTGCCAATGCGTCTTTTCGGTAATCGAATCTTCGTCCTCCAAATTGATGGCGGTGTAAGGCATTACGCCGAGCACCTTTTTGCCGGTCAGTTTTTCAATTTGCTCAATGCCCGGCTGCAACAATTCTTTTCTTCCTTTGAATTTATTGATGATGATTCCTTGAATTCTATCTCTGGATTTTTCATCCTGCAACATAATCGTTCCATAGATGGATGCGAATACGCCGCCTCGGTCGATGTCCGCCACCAAGATGACCGGTGCATCGAGCAGCTCCGCCGATGCCATATTCGAAATATCATTCTCCATCATATTCAGTTCCGCCGGACTGCCCGCTCCTTCGATGACGATAACATCATTGTCCTTTGCCAAAGTATCGTAGGACTCCTGTATCTTAGGAAGCAGGGACATTTTTTTCGTCTTGTAAGTCAAGCTGTCCATATTCTCCCAAATTTTTCCATGCACAATGACCTGCGACAGATTGTTACCCGTCGGCTTGAGCAAAATCGGATTCATGTGCACCGTCGGCAATTTGCCCGATGCCTCCGCCTGCACAACCTGAGCGCGTCCCATCTCCAATCCTTCCGCCGTCACAAAACTGTTGAGCGCCATATTTTGCGGTTTGAACGGCGCCACGCGATGTCCATCGGAGGTAAACACTCGGCAAAGTGCCGTTGCAACAATGCTTTTTCCTGCTCCCGATGATGTTCCTTGAATCATAACCTTTTTCGTCATCTAATGAATCTCCTTCTCCAATGCTCTAATCAGCATCTCATTTTTATTTCGTTCTTTGATATTGACCCTTATGTGAAATTCGTCCAAGCCCGAATAGTTCGAGCAATCGCGAATCAGAATCCGATGATTGACAATCATCCTTTCTTTCAAAATCCCCGATGAAATGTGCGGCGGCAGCTTGATTAAAAAATAATTGCTGACGCTCGGATAGACGAAGAGTCCGTTGATTTTTTCCAATTCTCTTTTCATCCACGCGATCTCTTCCTTATAATAGCTGACCGTACGATGCTCAAAATCTTCATCGAAAATCGCATCGACCAACATTTCGGCAAAAGCATTGACGCTCCACGGCTCTTTGATTGCCCACAGCGATTCAATCAGCGAAGTCGATGCGAAGCCGTAGCCCAATCGCAACCCGGTCATCGCATAGAATTTGGTCACCGCTTTGAGCACGAACAAATTGTCATACTCGGGCACCAAGGGCAACAATGAGCAGGATTTGTCCACTGAAAAATCCATAAAAGTTTCATCGACAATCAGCAGCGTGTTGCTTTGCTTCGTCTTTTCGAGCAATGGCATCAAATTGTTGATATTGCCGGACGGATTGTTGGGATTGCAGACGAAAAGCGCATCGACTTTTTCGCTCGCAATTCGATTGCAATCGATTGAAAAATCTTTTTCATAATAAAAATCCACGATTTCTTTGTCGCCAATCTGCGCCGCTCGCCGATATTCGCCGAAGGTCGGCGAAAGGATGCCGATTTTTTGAATAAAAGGCAATTTCGCCAGCAAAAAAATCAGCTCGGTCGATCCGTTGCCGACGATGATTTGCTCTGAACGCAAGCCGTATTTGTCGGACAGCTTGGCGCGAAGCTCCGTATAATGAATATCGGGATATTTTGCCAGATTTTCGATTGGAAATCGTCGAATCAACTCTTCCAATTTCGGCGGCAAAAAAATATTCACATTGGAGCTGAAATCCGTAATATTTTCGATTTGATATTGCTTTTGAATTTCAGCGATGTCCGCTCCGTGTTTGTATAATGTCATCTTCCCCTCACATTTCAATTAGATATATCATATCTTATTACTCGGAATTTATCAATAAAAAAAGCTGAATCATCTCCAGCTTTTTATACTTTGAATTAAAATCCGTTTTACCTTTAGGACGCTTTGACCTCCGTCCACGCTCTGTCGTATTCTACGGTAAACTCGCCCAAATCCGAGAAGACTTCACCCAATTTCAAAATATCTCCCTTCGGATAGAGGATTTCATTTTCCGCATCTTCCTTCGGCAAAAGTTCAACCGCTTTTGCATTCGGCGATGAGAATTTGATATAGTCGCTGTTCTTCGCTGCAATTTCCGGTCTGAGCAGGAAGTTGATAAATTCATGCGCCAATTCCACATCCTGTGCGGTCTTTGGAATCGCCACCGCATCAAACCACAGATTCGTTCCTTCTTTCGGTATTGCAAAATCCAAGTCCGGATTCTCGGAAATCAAGAGATACGCATCGCCCGACCAAGTGAGCGCCATCGCACCTTCTCCCGAAATCATCTGGTCTTTGTAGTTGTCCACTTCATAGGCGCGAACAAAAGGTTTCTGCTTAATCAATTCATCTCTCGCCGCATTGAGCTCGTTCACATCCTTCGTGTTGATGGAGAGTCCCAATTTTTTCTGCGCAGGCACGAAGGAGTCTCTGGAGGAATCCAACATGAAAATTTTGCCGGAATATTTTTCGTTCCAAAGCATATTCCAAGAGTCAACCGGCTCCGTCACCTTCTGTTTGTTATAAACAATGCCCATAACTCCCCAAAGATACGGAATGGAATGTTTGTTCTGCGGGTCATAAGCCAAATCCGTAAATCGCTCATCCAAATTGGCATAATTGGACAGCTTCGAATGATCCACTTCATGCAGCATATCGGTTGCAATCATATACTGAATCATATACTCCGATGGAAAAATGACATCATACGCCGTTCCGCCGGTTTTGATTTTCGCAAGCATCTCTTCGTTGTTTGCAAAAGTCTCGTAGTTGATTTTGACATCGAATTCTTTCTCAAATTCTTTCAAAATCTCCGTATCGATATAATCTCCCCAGTTATAAACATTGAGCACCTTTTTCCCGGATGAACTCTGCGGAGAACATCCCGATGCCGCCATCAGCAGCAAAGCCGCCAAAAAAACGATAAATAATTTTTTCAATTCCCTTCTCCTTTGACTAATCTTCCTGACGAAGAAGCATCTCCGCCTTTTTTCTTTCATCTTCACGATATTGTTTGTATTGAACCGCCAACACAACGGCTATCGATACCAAGAACAAAATACTTGAAAGTGCGTTAATCATCGGGCTCACACCACGCTTCGTCATCGAGTAGATTTTAATCGACAAAGTGGTGACTCCTGCGCCCGTCGTAAAAAAGCTGACAATGAAATCATCGAGTGACATCGTAAATGCCAACAGCGCTCCCGTCAAAATACCGGGCACGATTTCGGGAAAGATGACTTTCCAAAAAGCTTGTGAAGGAGTCGCCCCCAAATCCAGCGCCGCCTCTTCCATATGTTTATCCAATTGCTGCAATTTCGGAAGCACCGCAAAAACCACATAGGGAATGTTGAAGGTGATATGCGCCAGAATCAGCGTAAAATATCCTTGCGGCATTTTGGACATTACAAAAAGCGTCAGCAAAGAAATACCGATTACAATGTCGGGACTTATCATCGGAATATAGCTCACATTGATAATCCACGCCTTGTACTTGGGTTTCATATTGTCGATGCCGATTGCGGTGAGCGTTCCGATGACCGTTGCAATCAACGAAGAAACCACCGCCACAATCAAGGTTGTATAAATCACCGACAAAATTTCCGGGTCGGAAAACAAATCCGAATACCATCGAAGTGTAAAACCGCTCCAATTGCCCCGATATTTTGAATCGTTGAACGAAAATACGATCAGCATGACAATCGGAATATATAAAAATGAATAAATCAGCAAACTGTAGACAATCGCTAAAACCTTTTTCAATTTTACCATAGTCTACCACCTCCGTCTTTGGAGCTGTGTTTTGCAAAATAAGTCATTGAAAGAATCAGCATCGCCATCATCAGCACCGAAACCGCCGAGCCGAATTGCCAATTTCTCGCCGCGATAAACTGATTTTGAATCAGATTTCCAAGCAGGATGGTCTGACCGCCGCCGAGCAAGTCCGAAATGACGAAGGTTGAAACCGCCGGCATAAATACCATCATAATGCCGGTTGCCACGCCCGGAAAGCTGAGCGGAAAAATCACGCGTCGAAATACGGTCGCCTCATTCGCTCCCAAGTCACGCGCCGCTTCAATCAGGCTCTTATCCATCTTGACGAGCACCGAGTAAATCGGCAGCACCATAAAAGGCAAAAAGTTATATACCATACCGAGCACGACCGCTCCGTTGGTGTAGAGCATTTGAATCGGCTCAGAAATCAATCCCAATTTCAACAAGATTTCATTGATGATGCCCTGCTCCCGAAGAAGTCCCATCCACGCATAAGTTCGGAGCAAAAAATTTGTCCAAAGCGGAACGATGAACAAAAGCACCATCAAATTCTGCTTCATCCCCTTCGCGCGCGAAATGATAAATGCCATCGGATAGCCGATTAACAGACAGGCAACCGTACTGTAAAACGACAGCTTAATCGAGCGCCAAAGCACATTGAGATAGATTGGTGTAAAAAAATTCTTGTAATTATCGAGCGTAAATTCATATACGATATTCCCGTACGCATCTCTTTTGGTAAAGGAATACACCAATACGATAACGAGTGGAACAATCGTAAAAATTATCGCCCATGCAACATAAGGCATTGCCAAATAATTCTTCTTATTGTTCTTCAATCGTCTGCTCCTCCTTTTTCATAATATGAATCGCTTCCGGCTCAAAGGTCAGTCCGACTACGGTATCCACCATGGCATCGTTGATGGAATGAATCATCCATTCCTTCCGGTCAAACTCGTCCACCACGATGATTTCGTAATGCACACCTTTGAACACGACATCCGTCACGAGTCCGCGGATTTTGGCATCATCCTTTTTGATGATGACGACATCCTCCGGTCGAATCACGATATCAACTTCTTCATTCTTGTCGAAGCCTTTATCAACACATTCAAATTCAACATCGTTAATGAGCGCGCGAAAATCGTCGAGCATCACGCCGGAGAAAATATTGCTCTCCCCGATAAAATCCGCAACGAATCGGTTGATCGGCTCATTGTAAATATCCACCGGACTTCCGATTTGCTGAATCTTTCCTTCATTCATCACGACGATTCGATCCGACATCGTCAGCGCTTCTTCCTGATCATGCGTCACATAGATAAAAGTGATGCCGAGCTCCTGCTGCATCGTCTTGAGCTCATATTGCATATCTTTTCGAAGTTTCAAATCGAGTGCTCCGAGCGGCTCATCGAGCAAAAGCACCTTCGGCTCATTGACCAAGGCGCGCGCGATGGCGATTCGTTGCTGCTGCCCGCCGGAGAGCGATTGAATCCCTCGATTCTCAAATCCCGACAGATTGACCAGCTTGAGCATCTTTTTCACCTTTTGTTTGATGGTTGCCTCATCCATTTTTTTGATGCGCAACCCGAAGGCGATATTTTCATATACATTCAAATGCGGAAAGAGCGCATATTTTTGAAATACCGTATTGATTTGTCTTTTGTACGGAGGCACTTCGCTGATTTCTTTGCCGTCAAACAAAACATCACCCGAAGTATGATTTGTAAATCCCCCAATCAAACGCAATGTCGTCGTCTTTCCACAACCGGACGGACCGAGCAGCGTGACAAATTCCTTCTCCTGTATCTTCAGATTGATATCATTTAACACTTGCTTCCCGTCATCTTCAAAAATTTTATTTACATTGACCAATTCAATTAGGGTTTTGTCCATCATTCTCCTCCAGTTTTCAGATTGGCTATAAAGCGAAAAAAGACACAACACAAATCGCAAGCTCGCACCATTTGCATCCTTGTCCATTCTCATACCGCCGATTTTTTGTGATGGTTTATCGGTGTCGAAAGATCTTCTTCGAAAACCGATTTGCCGAACAAAAAATATCTTTTCAAGCTCGTATTTTTTTATAGTTTACAAGTCTTTATTTTACGGTCTATTATTGAATTTGTCAATATGTTGGAGCAATATAGCAAAAAAATGCAAAAGCTTTTCAATAACTTTGGTAATATTTTCAAACGATACTTCCGTCAAAAATTTCAGCGCTCTGTATTCACTCGTTTTCGATGGTTTTTCAAAACAAATCGAAAGGATGCGATACTACAACATGCCCATCGCCAAATAAAAATCAGGATAGTATTTTTCCAAAACATCTTTGAACTTCGTGCAAGGCTCTTCCAAAAAATGACGACTGAACACTTCTTCAAACTCCGGAAATTCAATGACATCCATCACATGAATATAATAATCGATGACCGCAACCACCCGATTTTCAATCAACTCGTCGTATGCATTGACATAGGGAATCTCCGCCAAATGTTTTTGAAAATAGGACAAAATATCCGAATACGAGCTGTCTTCCAAAAAATTGCTCGGCAAAGTACATAGCACGGTGACTTCTTCAAAAATTTTGCTGTCTTCCTCAAGATTCTTGTTTTCCAGCACCACACATTCCTTCAGCAAGCGTACGGAATATTTTTCCGCAATTTCCTCCCGACCTTTCATTCGCCCCTCCTGTTCCAATCTTTTTCACAGCGACCACACTTTTTATACTGATACCCATTTTTTGTGTCGTTCACGATAGCGGATTCATCCCTTCCTATAAAAATTATCCCGTCATAAAAGCAAAACTTTCAAAAGGAGTTTTTGTGAGCCGACTTGTTTCAACGATTCTTCTGCGTCAAAAAAGCCGCTGCAGAATCTCTTTCCGCAACAGCTTTCTTTCAGTTCATATTCATTTTCAAATCCTAGTTTCTTCTTCGACTGTTTCGAATCACAAGCAATCGCACAAGTTGCGAAACGGCTACGGCAGCCGACGCAATATAGGTCAACGCCGCGGCGGTCAACACCTTCTTGCCATGCGGATATTCTTCCTGAAGCAAAATTCCTTCATTCGAAAGCTCCTGCATCGCACGACGACTCGCATCGATTTCAACCGGCAAGGTGATAATCTGGAACAATACCGTTCCCGTAAACAGCAAAATCCCGATGTCCAACAGCGATTGGAATTGCGCGAAGAACAATCCGATAAAAATTAGCGGCATTGCAGCCTGCGAAGCGATATTGACCACCGGCACAATCGAATTTCTGAAAGTCAGCGGAAAATACGATCGCGCATGTTGAATCGCATGCCCGACTTCATGTGCGGCAATCGCATTCGCCGCAATCGTCGATCCGTTATATACTTCGTTGGATAATCGCAACACACGATTTCTCGGGTCGTAATGGTCACTCAGCATACCGCCGACCAGTTCCACATCCACATTGTCCAGTCCGTTTTTGTGCAAAATCTGCCTTGCGGTCTGTGCACCGGTAAAACCCTTCGCCGTTCGAACGCGCGCATATTTGCTGTACTCACTTTTTATTTTCGCCTGCGCCCACATCGTCAGAATCATCGCGGGCACCAATAGAATCATCGTCCAATCAAAATACAGTCCCATATTTTTTCCTTTCTCATATAACCTTGTTGTTTACCATTATTGAAAGACCGCGCCGGTTTCCAAAGAATTTCCTTTCAAAAAATCCGCCACGCGCATTCTTTTTTTGTTCGGCACCTGAATTTCGTAAAACAAAACCGAATGGCCTTTTGCAATCACCTCAATGCTGTCCTTGTGCAATCGGATGATTTTCCCATAGTCTTCGGAATCGGTGCTTTCGCCGAGTCGAGCATCAAAAAGCTTAATCAGATGCTCGTCCAAATATGCATAAGTCGGCAAGCCCCTCACCAAGTTGACGACGGACTCCGCTTCTTTGGAAAAATCAATATGTCCCATCTGCTTGCTGATGAGCGGCGCATAGCTTGACAATTCTTCCTGCTGAGCAATTCGCGGTGCGATTTGTTGCTCGATTTTGTCCAAAGTTTTTGTCAAAGTTTTTTTGCTGAGCAGCGCAAGTTTGTCGTGCAAAATAGCGCTCGTGTCATCGGGCAGAATCTCAATCTCATCCTTCAAAATCATATCGCCCGTATCCAAACCTTCCGACATATACATTGTCGTAATTCCCGTTTTTTGCTCGCCGTTGATGATGGCGAATTGAATCGGTGCCGCACCGCGATACTTCGGCAAAAGCGATGCATGCACATTTACGCAGCCATACTTTGTAAGCTCAAGTATCCGTCTCGGCAAAATTTGTCCGTAAGCCGTAACCACGATGATGTCCGGCTCAATTTCTTTTAACAATTCAAAAGTCTCATCGCTTTTGATATTCTCCGGCTGAAAAACGGGAAGCCCTAATTCTTTCGCTCTCTTTTTCACTGCCGTCGGTTGCATTTTCTTACCACGATCCTTGGGTCTGTCCTGTTGCGAAACAACCAATGCCACCTCGTCTCCACGCTCGATGACGGCATCCAATGAATATACCGCAAATTCAGGTGTGCCCATAAATACAACTCTCATTCGTATTTCCCTTTATTCTCCTTTTACATAATCCCGAAATAAAATACCGTTCAAATGGTCGTTCTCGTGAAGAACCGCTCTGGCGAACAACTCTTCCCCTTCCATAACGACTTCCTCCATCTCTTCGTTTTGGAATTTCACCTTTACATAATTCGGTCTTTCAACCTCCGCATAATACCCCGGAATGCTCAAGCATCCCTCGTCCCCGATTTGACAGCCGGCGACCTCCACAATCTCCGGATTGATCATTACAATCGGCCCTTCACCGACATCCACGATGAAAATCCGTTTGAGAATCCCGACCTGCGGCGCCGCAAGTCCCACTCCGTCCGCATCATTCATCGTTTCAATCATATCCTGTATCAAAATTTTTGTTCTCTCATTCATTTCCACGACAGGTTTTGAAATCTTGCGCAGAATTTCGTCCCCCTCCTGTCTGATTATTCGTATTGCCATACATCCTCCTATTATATTAAGGTCTTCGGATTTATCTCAACGCTGACCGCCACACCTTTTTTAACAATTATACTTCTTTTTTCCGATAAAATAAAGCTAATAATACTTTTTATTAAATTGAGATTGTTCTCATCTTCTATTTTGTAAAACAATTGCCAGCGAAATTTGTTTTCGATTCGTCGTATCAAATTCGGTACAGGCCCCAGCGTAATCACTTCCCGCTCCCTCTTGCGTAGATAAAACGCCACCGCGTCCTTTATCCGCTCCGCCGTCTCCGCACAATCCACTTCGCTGACCGCCGCGCACTGAATTTTTATCAATGAGGAAAAAGGCGGATAGACAAAGGCTTTTCTTTCCTTTATTTCTTCCCAAAAAAAGCTCGGATAATCCTGATTTAGAGCGTACTCAAAAATTTTGTTCCGACTGTCGCTCGTTTGAATGATGACCTTGCCTTCATTCTCCCCCCGACCCGCTCGACCGGAAACCTGCAATATCGTGCTCAGCGTTTTTTCGCTGCTGCGATAATCCGGAAAGCGCAGTCCCTGGTCGGCATTGAGAATCACTACGAGCGAAACCGATTCAAAATCCAACCCTTTGGTTATCATCTGCGTTCCAATCAACACATTCGCTTTTTTCTCCTTGAACTCGTTAAGCAATTTTTCGTGGCCACCCTTATGCTGCGTCGTATCTCTGTCCAAACGAATCGTCACCGCTTCCGGAATGCTCGCATGAATTTCCGCTTCAATGCGCTGCGTGCCGTAGCCGATGTCGCGATACTCTCCCTGATTGCAGGATTTACATTTTTTCTGATAGGGCTCGCTGTGTCCGCAATAATGGCAGAGTAATTTTTGCCCCTCCTTATGATAGGTGAGCGAAATGTCACAGGACGGACACATGACGGTATGATTGCAAAGATTGCAACTGAGCGTCTGTGCATAACCTCTCTTGTTCAAAAATACAATCACCTGCTTGCCGGCGTGAATCTCCTCCCGAATCGCCTGAACGGTTTCCTTACTGATCAAATCGGTATTGCCCAATTTGAATTCTTCATAAGTGTCTATAATTTGAATCGTCGGCAGTTTTCCCTTCTGTCTTCTTTTGAGCAGCTGCAAATCAAATTTGCCATAGACCGAATCATAATACTGCTCAACGGTCGGCGTCGCCGTTCCGATGACCAGACCCGCTCCGTAAATCTCGCAGAGCTTTTCGGCAACCTCGATGCTGTCGTATTTCGGGCTTTGCTCGGATTTGTATGCATCGTCATGACATTCGTCGATGATGATAAGCCCCAAATTTTCAAGCGGTGAAAACAAAGCGGAGCGCGCGCCGATGACGATGTCCATCTCGCCTTTCAAAATCAAATCGATTTGGTCTTTTCGCTCGCCTTGGCTGATTTTGGAATGGAAAACGGCGATGCGATTCCCGAAAATATTTTTGAAGCGGGCGATGGTCTGGGGTGTCAAAGAAATCTCGGGCACCAGCACAATCGCCTGCTTGCCTTGCTCCACACATTTTTTAATCAGCTCGATATAGACCTCGGTCTTGCCAGAGCCGGTAATTCCGTATAATAAAGTCGGCACTTCGTTTCGAATATTTTTTTCAATCGAAGCGAGAACTTCCTGCTGCTCCATGCTCAAAGTCACATTCTTTTTTTCAACTCGGTATTCGCTTTGCGGAATCCGATTGATTCTTCTTTTTTCAAGAGTGGCAAGCCCCATCCGCTCGACAGCCTTGGCGGTCTCCAACAGCGACTTGTTCAGTTCTCTTTGTAATTGCGAAATATTTACTTCGCCTTCCTGCAAGAGTTGCAGAAGCATAATTTTGTTTTTCGCGCCCTTGCGCTCCTTTTCAATAGCCGCGGAGAGTTCTTCCGATGAAACCGCCCGAACCAACACATTGTCGTGCAGCTCCGTCAGCTCCTGCTCTTTAGGCACAAAAAGGCTCACCGCTTCACTCAACGAGCACATATATTCCTGACGAATCCATCGCGCAAGCTCGATTTTTTTTCTCGGTATCACATAATCGCCGAGCACACGAACAATCGGCTTGAATGACTCCTGCGTATCCTGCTCGAAAATATCGCTCACAATCGCTTCGTAAGGTTTGTTTCCCGCACCGAAAGGCACGAGCACCTGCGAGCCGATTTGTATATTTTCATTTGCGAGATAGGTGAATTCCTTATCCACAAATTTTGATTTATGTCTGATAATTACACTGGCAAGCTGTGTCATACGATTCTCCAAAGTAAAAGAAAAGCACCGATGAGTGCTTTACAATACATTTATTAACTCCGAAATTCTGTCAAATACCATCTTCGCCACTTCGTTTTTGGACAGCATTGGAATTTCCTGCGTATTCGCTTCTTTATCTACAATCGTCACGATATTGGTATCCGTGCCGAAACCCGCGCCCGATTTCTTGACATCATTGGCGACAATCATGTCCAAATTTTTGCGACGCAATTTGTCCTTGGCATATTCTACCACATTATCGGTCTCCGCTGCAAATCCGATTAAAATTTGGCTTTCTTTTTTCATCTTGCCGAGCGCCATCAAAATATCCTTCGTACGCTCCAGCTCGATTTTCATATCGCCGTCTTTCTTTTTGATTTTGGAATCCGATTTATGAGTCGGTGTATAATCCGCAACCGCTGCGGATTTGATGATGATGTCGCTTGAAGAAGCATGGCGCATGACCGCCTGATACATCTCCTCCGCCGACTCGACGATAATCACATTCTCCACGCCGTAAGGAATCTCGAGATTCGTTTTTCCGCTGACGAGCGTGACCGAGCCGCCCCGTCGCACCGCCTCCTGTGCCATCGCGTAGCCCATCTTACCGGTCGAGCGGTTGGTCAAATATCGCACGGGGTCAATCGATTCTCTCGTTGCACCCGCGGTAATCAAAACTTTTTTGCCCGACAAGTCGCTGTCCTTTATTAAATGATGCAACACGACCTGCACGATTTTTTCCGGCTCCTGCATCTTCCCTTTTCCGACATCCTTGCAGGCGAGCAAACCTTCGATCGGTTCGATAAAAATCGCGCCTCGCTCACGAAGAGTCTGCATATTTTTCTGATTGGCAATGCTCTCATACATCACCGTATTCATCGCCGGAGCGATAATGAGCTGCGCTTTGCTCGCCATCACGACCGTACTGAGCATGTCATCGGCGATTCCATTCGCAATCTTGGCAATCATATTCGCCGTTGCGGGTGCAATCAGAATAATATCCGCTTTCTTCGCCAAAGAGATATGCTCGATATCCGGATGAAAATCCGTATCAAACATATTCGTAATCGTTTTATTCCCGCTCAAGCTTTGAAAAGTGAGCGGCGTGATAAATTTTTGGGCGTTCTCGGTCATGATGACATCCACATTGACATTCAGCTTTTTAAGTCTGGATACGATATCCGCCGATTTGTACGCCGCGATTCCTCCGGTCACACCGAGCACTACATTTCCAATCATTTTACTCTCCTACAGCATTTCTTCCTGTTCCAACGACGCTTCAAAATTTGCCATATCCATCATCTCCCGAATCTCGTCTTTTTCTTCGGTTTCTCTCGTCACATAGCGAATCTCCCCTTCAAACACTTCGAGCGTCGCAATGCTCACCGGCTTTTTCTCATTCGTCTCAACCAATTGATTCGAACCTTCCACAATCTGTCTTGCACGCTTTGCCACTTCATTGACCAAAATATATCTGTTTTCCGTAATACTCAGCAAATCGTTAATCGATGGATATAACATTATTTTTCCTCCTCATAAAATCTCAACAACTCCGAATTGTATCTTTTGACACTGCTTTTTTCAGCCTTGATGATACTTTCCATATATTCAACGGATTCATCCACATCCTGATTGATGATGAAATATGAATACTCGCTGATTTCCTTTATCTCGCTGATTGCCCGACCGAGTCGCTGCTTAATCTGCTCGACAGTTTCCGTCCCCCTTTTGTAAATGCGCGATTCCAATTCCTTGATGCTCGGTGGCAACACGAAAATCAAAACCGCCTCCGGAAATTTTTTCTTTATCTGCATGGCGCCGACAATTTCAATTTCCAAAAGTACATCAATCCCTTTTTCAATATTTTCAACCACTACATCGCGCGGCGTTCCATAATAATTGTCAAATACAAATACATGCTCCAAAAATCCGTCTTGAGAAAGTCCTTTCTCAAATTCCTCCTTGGATATGTAATTGTAGCTCACTCCCGGAATCTCGCCTTCTCTCGGCTGTCTCGTGGTTGAGGATACCGACAAAAGCACATCTTTGTTCTTCTTCATAAAATACTCACAAATTGTTCCTTTGCCGGCTCCCGATGGTCCCGACAGCACCATCAGCAGTCCTTTTCTATCCATCTTATCCTTTCTGTCCAAAGCTATTCAATATTTTGTACCTGTTCTCTGATTTTCTCCAATTCCGACTTCAATTCCACGACATAATTGGTGATTTCGATTCGAGTTGACTTCGAGCCCATCGTATTGACTTCGCGATTCATCTCCTGCAAAATAAAATCCATTTTTCGACCGATGGTTTCCGTATCCATCACTTCCCGAAGCTGTCCGATATGACTTCGGAAACGCACGATTTCTTCGGTGATGCAGGATTTGTCCGCCATAATCGCCGCTTCCTGCACGACTCGTTGCTCATCGACCTGATAGCCTTCGTTTTCCAAAATATCCTTGAGTCTGCCGAGCAATTTGGTACGATATTCCTTTTCGATATCGTCCGCATTCTCTTCAATTTTTGAAACATAGTCGCTGAGAAGGTCGCATCGCTCCAAGATATCCGCCTTGAGCTTTTCTCCTTCAATCTCGCGCATCGTTTTAATTGCCAAAAACGCCTGCTCCAACGCGGCGCTGAGCGCATTTTTTATTTCTTCCTCATCCAATTGATTTTCTTCCAATCGAATGACATCCGCAAATTTTGCAATATCGAGCACCGTCAAAGGATTTTTCAGACCGAATTCATTTTCCATCGAAGAAAGCGCATCAATATATCCTTTGGCGAGCTGCGCATCGTAGCCGACCTTCGTGTCGCTGACCGCACTCAACTCCAGTTTAATAAAAATCTCGATTTTACCTCGAGATACATATTTTTTGAGATACTGGCGAACAAACTCCTCCAAATAGCTGATTTTTCTCGGCAGTTTGACCCCTATATCCAAATATCGATTGTTCACACTTTTGACTTCCACCGTAAAATGATATTTGTCATCCAAATATTCCCCACGGCCATAGCCCGTCATACTTATCGCCATATTCTCATCCTTACTGAAATGTTATGATATAATTATACAGCAATTCCCTTACAAATGCCATAGCAAACCCTATTGTCCAAAATATTTTTTAATTTGCAAAGTCAACCGCCCTTTAAGACAAAATTTACATCTTGTGTCTTTCCCTAATATTTCTCTTCTATTCTCAGAACTACGCTTTCTAATATATTCCTCCC
>JAUNKE010000038.1:18224-25993 GCA_030532905.1 Peptostreptococcaceae bacterium | reverse complement strand
TTTAGGCATTTTTACTTTGCGTGAAAACCGTTTTTATTTTGCGCGACAAGCAACATTTGTTGAATGCAGAGTCGTTTTTTTATGAGCATAAGCTTTCTTATATATGATTTATATATGCTTTGAAGAACAAAAAATCCCATCCGAATAAAACGCCGAGATTTTCGCATTAAAAAATTTTTTCAAATGGTGGATACCTTCAATCATTTTATTTTCAATAGAAAGCAAAATTATTGTCGTTTCGCATTAAATTTTTCCCAAAAAATATATTGACATCTGAAAATTCATAGCGTATTATTAGTACAAAATACTAATAAGGTATTTTTTACATTAAATTGAAAAGGGAGTTTATAAATGAAAAGAGTTTTTGGAACCGTCGAGATTATTTTTGATATTGCATATCTGCTCTTCGGATTGATTATTTGTATTTTGTTTTTGAACAAAGAAGTATCGCTATCCGGTTTTGCGGCGATTATGACATTGGTTTTGATTGTCGGCGATGCATTCCATTTGATTCCGAGAATCATGGTTATTCTCACAAAGGACGAACCGCGATTTCGAAAATCGCTGGGCATCGGAAAGCTCGTGACATCACTGACGATGACGGTATTTTATATTTTACTGTTTCGTATTCTGGTGCAAAGATTGCAAATCGATGTTGCGCCTTGGGTTGAGTATGTGATTATCGGGCTGGCGCTTGTTCGTATCGCGCTCTGTTTGTTCCCGCAGAACGAATGGACGCAGCGTTTTCCGCCGGTCAACTGGGCGGTTTACCGAAATATTCCTTTTTTCATTTTGGGTATGGTGGTTGCCGTTGAGTTTTTCGTTTACCGAAATGCAATTGCCGGAATGCAATGGATTTGGCTGGCGATTTTACTCAGCTACGCATTCTATTTACCGGTGGTTTTGTTTTCGAACAAGAATCCGAAGGTCGGAATGCTGATGCTGCCGAAAACTTGTATGTATGTTTGGATAATGATGATGTGTTTAAAATTTGTGTAGGAGCAAGAGCATAGACTTTTGCAGAAAGGATTTTTATGAGTGATCAAAAAAAGTTAACAAATGAAGTCGGAGCACCGATTGCGGACAATGAAAATTCCATTACGGCGGGACCTCGTGGACCGGTTGTAATGCAAGATGTGTGGTTGATGGAAAAAATGGCGCATTTCAACCGTGAAGTTATTCCGGAGAGAAGAATGCATGCGAAAGGTTGGGGAGCTTACGGTAAATTTACGGTAACGCACGACATTTCACAATATACGAAGGCAAAGGTATTGCAACCGGGAACTGAAACGGAAGTATTCATTCGTTTCTCGACCGTTGCGGGCGAGCGCGGTGCATCCGATGTGGAGCGTGACATTCGTGGAGTAGCCGTGAAGTTCTACACTTCGGAAGGCAATTGGGATTTGGTCGGAAACAATACACCGACATTCTTCATTCGCGATGTGCACAATTTCTCCGATTTGAATCGTGCGGTTAAGAGAGACCCGAGAACCGGTCGTCGTTCGGCACAGAACAACTGGGATTTCTGGACTTTGTTGCCGGAATGTTTCCACCAGATTACAATCGTAATGAGTGACCGAGGAATTCCGGCGAGCTATCGTCACATGCACTTCTTCGGCGAGCATACTTTCTCTTTCTACAATGAGAAGAATGAGCGTGTATGGTGTAAGTTCCACTTCAAAACACAGCAGGGAATAAAGAACCTTTCCAATGAGGAAGCGGCAAAGATTACCGGAATGGATCGAGAATTCCACGGAAAAGATTTGTACGAAGCGATTGAAAGCGGAGATTTTCCGAAGTGGACGATGTATGTGCAAATCATGACCGAAGAGCAGGCGAAGAATCACTATGAAAATCCGTTTGACATCACAAAAATTTGGCGTCATGGCGAGTTCCCGTTGATTGAAGTCGGCGTGTTGGAGCTTAATCGAAATCCGGAGAATTATTTTGCGGAAGTGGAGCAAGCGGCATTTACACCGGCGCATGTCGTACCGGGCATCGGATTCAGTCCGGATCGTTTCCTTCAAGGTCGTCTGTTCTCTTACGGCGATGCGCAGCGCTATCGTTTGGGCGTAAACCACAATCATATTCCGGTGAACAGAGCGAAGGTGGAAGTCAACGAATACCATCGTGACGGAGCGATGAGAACCGACGGAAACTATGGTGGAACACCGGCTTACTCACCGAACAGCATGGGTTATTGGACGGCGCAACCGGAAGTTGCGGAGCCGCCGATGGAGCTTGAAGGTGCAATGTGGCGCTATGACCCGAAAGATGATCCGTCCGATGATTGCTTCCGTGCAGGAGGAAATCTCTGGAGAATTTTGGCGGAAGATAAAAAGCAAATCCTGATTGAAAATACGGCAACGGAAATTGCTCCGGTTACCGAGAATATCAAATATCGTCATGCGGTGCATTGCTATCTTGCCGACAAGGAGTACGGCGAGCGATTCACGGCTGCGGTGGGACTTGATTTGAACAAAGTGATTGAGCTTTCTAAACTCAGCCATCGTGAACTGATTGAAGCGACATTGAAATAATATATTCGACCCTATTTGAATAAATCAAACACCGAATGAGCGGATTTCCGCTCATTCATTTTTTTGCGATATGCCGAGATCTTCAACATTTTTTTGAAAGGATTTTGAAATTAAAACAAAACCGTCGATTCATCCTATGTCCCACTTGTTTTGCGGATAGCTTTTATAGAATAAAAAATGGCTTGCTCCGAGGAGTTTGCCATTTTTTACGAGCTTGCAGCTCTAAGAGTTGTAAAGTTGTATCAATATTTGTCGCCGGAATTTTCAAAGCTTGGCGGAGCGCTGAACTCCTGATTTGAAAAAGTCGGTGCGTCAAAATTATTTGAAATTGAATTTCTGTTTTCCAATTTGAACTTCTTCACTTCATCATAAAGCATGGTTGCCTGTGCTGAAAGCTCTTCGCTCGCTGCGGAACTTTGCTCGGCGGTTGCGGCATTGCTTTGTACGACGGTCGAAATTTGTCCGAGCGAAACATTCATGCGCTCAATCGTCTGCGATTGCGCCTTGCTTGCCTCAGCGATAATCTCAAGGAATTGAGTGCTCTGTTGAGCAAATTCGCCGACACGCTCGATTGATTGAGAAGTCTCTTTTGAGATGTCAAAACCGATATTGGCATTTCGAACGCTCTCTTCGACAAGCGCCTGCGTTTGCTTTGCCGCTTCAGCGGATTTGACCGCCAAGTTACGAACCTCATCCGCAACAACGGCAAATCCTTTGCCGGCCTCACCCGCTCTTGCCGCTTCAACGGATGCGTTGAGTGCCAAGATATTGGTTTGGAATGCAATGTCGTCGATGACCTTGATGATTTTGTGGATCTCTTCCGAAGAATTGGTAATATCTTCCATCGCGGAAAGCATCTTGCTCATGTGAGAAACCACTTGCTGCAATTCCGAGCCTGCACGCAATGCAAGATTCTTTGAAGTCTCCGCATTCTCCGCATTTTCTTTGGACTGATTTGCCACTTCGACAGCCGATGCGGTCAATTCCTCCAATGAACTTGCCTGCTCGGTCGCTCCGGTCGCTAATGCCTGTGCGGAGCTTGAAACATGGATAGCTCCCTGATTGACCTGCTCGGAAGAATCGTTGATAAGTCCAAGTGTATGATTTAATGAAGATGAAATATTTTCAAGCGCCGTCTTGATGATTTGGAATTCGCCTTTATAATCTTTCGTCAGACGGATTCGCATATCGCCCGATGCCATTTGAACGAGTACCTTCGCAATCTCATCGATGTAGTCGATGTATTCGTTGAGTCGGGATACGGTTTTGTTCATCGAATCGGCAACCATTCCTACCTCGTTGTTGGCACGAATATCCAATTTTACATCGAGATTTCCGTCCGCGATTTGCTCCGCCGCTTTGTTTAGTTCCACTAAAGATTGTGCAATCAACTTGCTACTGAACCAAAGTGCCACGAGAGATGCCGACAATACGACAATAAACACGATGAGCATTCCGGTTCGAAGCGTATAGTAATCTTCGTAAACTTCTTTTTCGGTAATTGCGGAAATGATATGCCAGTTGGTTGTTTTAGCAATTTTGTTACTTCCCAACAATTTAACGCCGTCCTCTTTGTAATGAAGAAGATCTTCTTTTTTATCCGCAATCAGTTTCTTCAGATTTTCGCTCAATGGCGCGTCCTGAATTTGTGTGTCAATCAATTCTTTGTCCGGATGATACATAATGTCCCCGGTGTTGGTGACAAGTACATAGTATCCGCTTTCGCCCAGCTTAGACTGCGCCATAAATTCGCTCACTTTTGAAATCGTCACATCGATGCCGGCAACGCCGAGTAAAGTTCCGTTTTCATCACGCATCGGTGTAACGATGGACACGATTTTCTGGTTGATAAATTCGTACAGATACGGCTTGGACATAATAAAATCCGCATCGGGATTCGCCTGAATGCTCTTATACCATTCGCGCGAAGTCACATCCCAATCAGGTGCGGTAAAATATCCGTCCGATGCCCAGAGCTGACTGGTGTCCACATCGGCAACCCAAACGGCAACGATATTCGAATCACTTTTATGAATGGAAACCAAACTTTGAAAAGCTTCTTTGAAATTCGGCAATTTCTTCACATCCTTGCTTCCGGGTACCAAAGCCTTCGTCATATTCATAAACTGCTCGTTTTGTGCCATCACATCGGTGATGTGGTCAAATTTCTCAAAATACTCATCCACATGCTCCGCTACGGAAGCGGTGGCAATTTCCAATTCTTCGTCAATCCTTTGCTCCAATGCGGAATGAACATTGGTGAGTACGAGAACAAAAATAATCACAAAGCCGATCAGTACCGGCAATGCTCCGGAACGAATCATCTGATTCCGAATACTGCCTCTCTTTTTGCCGACCTTTTCGTCGGTATCGCTATTTTTTTTCATTATATTTCCTCCTTGAATTCTAATACTATATCGTTCGTTTGTCTCATCTCATAATATTGTTTCGTCGAATAAATATTTTCTTGAAACAAATTTGAAGCAAATAATATTTTTTGAGCGGCATATATAAGGAAGAGAAAATTTCTTTGGCAACAAGGAATTCTGTATGCGATTAGCCAAACTTTGTTCTAAATATGTGATTTCAAAAAGAAAAACGAAACTTTTTATGAACTTTCCTTAAGAAAAAATGAATTTTACACAAATACTATAAACGATTACGGATTTTATGATATAATCTCTTTAGAAAACTTTTATAAATGGATTGATAGGGCAGGAGCCTTGTAGAAGGAGAGATTATGTTAAAAAAAGAGCTTACTGTAAAAAATAAAACCGGACTGCATGCAAGACCCGCATCGGAATTTGTGAAAAAGGCGAGCACATTCAAATCCAATGTGCATATTGAATTCGGCGACAAGAAAATCAATGCGAAAAGCATCGTCGGCTTGTTGTCCGCCGGCATCGGTTTTGGAAGCCAATTAACATTGACGATTGAAGGGGAAGATGAGCAGGAGGCGATGGAAATTCTGTCCGCGTTGATTGAAGAAAAATTTGAAGAATAGGGGAGGGCTGTCTTTGACAACCCTTTTTTAACAGGAGGAATTATGAATTTCAGTTTGCATTTTACTCCTTTGATTGAGTTCGGCGAAGGGAAATTGGATTTAATCGGCGATATCTTGCATCAGGACAATCGACAGAAGGTACTGATTATCACCGGGAAAAAGTCTTCTTCAGCCAAAAATGCGCTCAAACGCGTCAAAGAAGCATTGGAGCAAAAGTCGATTTCATTTGTTGTCTATGACGAAATTTCTACCGAGCCGAGCACCGACATGGTGGACTTGCTGCGTGAACTGGCGGAGAAAGAACAGGTAGATTCCGTTTTGGGATTGGGTGGCGGCTCGCAGATGGATACCGCGAAATTGGTTGCGGGCTTGCTCCATCAGGAGAAGAAAACCGCCGAATATGTTCAGTTGGACGGCTTCGTTTATCGCGGCATTCCTTTCTACGCGATTCCGACCACTGCCGGAACGGCGAGCGAAGTGACACGGGGCGCGGTATTTTTGGACAAAGAAAGAAATAACAAATACAGCTTCTCGCATGCCAAATTTATGGCAAAGGCGGCAATCATCGATCCTGAACTGACCTACGGTTTGTCCAAGGAGATAACCGCGGCGACGGGAATGGACGCTTTTACTCATGCCGTAGAGTCCTTTGTGGCTTATGAGTCCAATGAGTTTACAAAATTTTGGGCGGAAGAAGCCATTGTTTTGATAGTAAAAAATCTGAACGAAGCGATACAGGGCGATCGGGAGGCTCGAATCAATATGGCGAAGGCGAGTTTGTACGCGGGCATTGCTTTTGCACAGACCGGCGTCGGATTATCGCATGCGATTTCGCATCCTATCGGTGCGTTTTATCATATACCGCATGGCGTTGCCAATGCGATACTCATTGGGCATGTCATCAATTTCAACATGAGAACATCGAGCGATGAGTACAGCAGAATTGAGCGACGATTGGGGCTTGATACGGGATTGGGCGAATATGTCCAAGTGTTCGTGGACGAACTGCCTATCGAAACCAAGCTTCAACATTACGGATTTCAGATGGAAGATGCGATGCAAATCGCAAAATTGACGATGGAGTCAAAATCCTATCTTCGAAATCCGCGATTGGCGAGCGAGGAGGAGATCATTTCCATTTTGCAAGACTGTTATTGATAATGGGACGAGAAGAAAAATTGCTTGGGAAAGACTTAGACAAGGAGAGATTTATGAAAAGAAAAACATTATGGGTAGCGGCAATTGCATCTTTGTTGATTATGTCGGGGTGCAGCAAGCAGCCGGAGCAACAAGCTCAAACGAATCCACCGGAACAAAAGCAGGAACAAAAAACGGAAAACAAGGAAAGTGAAAAGCCATCGGAGAGCGCAAAATTCGATGTCACGACCGCGGAAGGAATTCAAAACTTTACAAAAGCCTTCGTGGATGAGAACAAAAAAATATCTTCCGTACGATTAAATTTGGACGGCGATTATGATTTCTTCGGACATAAAATCAATTCCGAGCTGGAAACCGTCGTCGTATATGATACCGGCAGCCAAAAACCGAACAGCTACTATATTATGGGCAAAGGAAAAGACCACAAAGACAACAATATGGGCGAAGTTGTTTTTCAAGCGCCGAATGAGCGATATCGAAGAGCGAATCGCGGTGCGTGGGAGCCGTTTCCGGATGCGGAGCCGGATCGTATCGACTACCATGGATTTGTAGGAATTTTGACGGACATCTTGGAAGATGAAAAATACGAAATCAAAGACAACGGAAATTTCTACGATGTCGTCGTTACGGACAAAAGCTTTGATTTTGTAAAGAAATTGCAAGGACAGATGAATTTCTCCTTTACCGATGTGAAAGAGGAAGAAATCAATCGTGAATTGACTTTCCAAGTGGATAAGGAAACGCTGTATCTTCATACGGTGAAAGTGATTTTGAAATACGATGCACCGAGCGGAAAGAAACTGGATGTCGATGCGAAGGTTAAAATGTCCGAATGGAATGAAGCGGATACTTCCGTCATTGAAAAATCATTGGAAGAAGCCCGCAAAAAATAAAGCATTCGAGTCGGGACAATAAATTCGGGTTGGAAATCGGGTTAGGTCTGAAAGCCCGCTTTTCCATCGGAACGGAACGATTATATTTCATCTGAGGTTTCTTAGTTAGTACGAAATCCAAACCGAAATTGAAAATGCAATTTTGAAATCGAGATTAAAAATAAAACCAAATTA
>JAUNKE010000038.1:0-18214 GCA_030532905.1 Peptostreptococcaceae bacterium | reverse complement strand
ATCCCTCCCTCCATAAAACAAATAAAATACAAATAAAAAAGAGTGCAATCGAAACGACATTCATCGAATCGGCTGCACTCTTTTTAATTATTCCAATGCTTCGGCATGATACGAGCTGCGAACCAAAGGTCCGGAGCTCACTTTCTTGAATCCGAGCTCAAAGGAAATTTTTTCGTAATATTTGAATTGGTCGGGATGAACATATTCTTTGACACTGATATGCTTCAAAGTCGGTTGCAAATACTGTCCGATCGTCACCATATCACAATCCACTTTGCGCAATTCGCGAAGCACATCGATGACCTGCTCCTGCGTTTCGCCCAGTCCGACCATAATGCCGGACTTGGTCGGCAATCCTTTTTTCTTAGCATAGTCGAGCACTTTGAGACTGCGCTCGAAATTTGCCGCCGGACGCACCTGCGGATAGAGTGCGGGAACCGTTTCAACATTGTGATTGAGCACATCGGGTCTTTCGTCATAGATAATATCGAGCAATTCTTCCCGTCCGCTCATATCCGGAATAAGCAGCTCCACCGTCACCTCGGGATTGTTCTTACGAACCTCGCGCAAAACATCCCGAAACTGAGTCGCGCCCTCATCCGGCAAATCGTCTCTCGTTACCGAAGTGATTACCGCATGTTTCAATTTCAATCGACGCACCGCCTCGCTGACATTTTTCGGCTCGTTGGCATCCACCGGGTCGGGCATTTCGCGTGTGACATTACAAAAAGTACAATTTCGCGTACAATTTCTTCCCAAAATCATAAAGGTCGCCGTTCGTCTTGCGTAACATTCCATCCGATTCGGGCAATTCGCTTCCAAACAAACGGTGTTCAAATTCAGATTCGACACCAATGATTCGACATAGGCGGTGTTCTTGTCGCCCGTTATTTTGAGTTTCAGCCAATCCGGCTTTCTAAGTAGTCCTTCTTTCAAAGCTAACTCCTTTTACACAACTTCACAATATCTTCTATCAAAAATTCTTTATGCATTCCTTTGATATAAGGATGAATATCGACATTGGAAAGCGCTGCGGTGATATCTTCGCGATTCGCAGGCAGACCTTTGATTAAATCCGTCAATTCATCCACGCCTCTCTCGCTGAAAAAATCGCCCTCAATCGCAATATCATCGATTTTGCCATCCTTGATATCCAGTGAAATTTCAACAATTCCGCAAGAATATTTTTCGGCATTGCGCAACTGATTGAAAGAAGCTCTGCCGAAATTCCATTCAGGCGATGCGAAAATATCATCGCTGATTTTTTGTATCTTTTGCATCTCCTGCGAATTGAGACGATGCGTCGTGCTGATTTGATATTTCTTTTTGATAAAATCTTCGATATGACCCATGAACGATTGCACATCCATATCCACATAGTCGCCGATAAAACCGACCCGCGAGCGAACCGATTGCACTTCGCGTCCTTTGAATTTGATATCTCTCGCCTTGAGCGAGTTCGTAATATTTTCGATATTCGCCTTAAACAGCAAAGTACCGTGATGAAGAATTTTATCATTACGCTGAAACTGTGCGTTGCCGCTCACTTTGGCTTGGTCGATTTGAATATCGTTTCGACCGGTGAATTCCGCATTCAGTCCGAGCGATTGCAAAGCATCGACAACCGGAAAAGCGAAACGCTTAAACGAATTTTCGACATCCTCATTGCTCTTTTTCGTGATAAAAGAATATTGCATATTGTCGGTGTCACAATAAATCGCGCCACCGCCGGAGAGTCGGCGAACCACATCCATATTTTTCTGCTCGGTGTAGTCCAAATTGACTTCCAAATGAATATTTTGGTATCGCCCAATCAAAATCGACGGTCGATTTCGCCAAAACATAAAGACATCCTCGTCGCAATGCTCCATCAAATACAGCTCGATTGCATGGTTCAGCTGCGGAACCAAATTGTTATTCTCTACAAAAATCATAAACCACCTCAATGGAAACCGTTTTATTCATTGTATCATGAAAGAGGATGAGCAACAAGAGATAAATCCGACTTTACGACTATCAAATAAAATCATGGATAAGTCAAATCGTTGTAAAGCAAAGAATTTTATGCTAGAATCAACTTAGCAAAGATGGGAATAATCGCAGAGCAATTCGGATGGGAAGAATGTTCAAGAGAGCATTACATTGAGATAATTGTTGTGTTATGATATGTGCGATTATTATTTTATATTACTTTATTGAAAGGAATGTTATGGAGAATAACAGCCTGAAAAATGAAATTGAAGAGATTGTGTTGCTATGCAAAGAATTAGAAGAAGGGGATATCAATACACATTGGTTCAATGAGCCTGCTGACGAGAATGAAATATCCGCTTGGGAAAATCTACATGGAATTCAAATTCCTGAAACTTACAAAGAGTGGTTAAGATTTGCAAACGGTGCAAATATCTGTTCGCCTGTTGCACTTCTTTTCCCTCTAAAAAATCTATCCGTTGAGGAAAAATTTTTGCCGATGGACTTGGTGTGGATTGGCGAAGTCTTTGGAGACGGTGAATTGATTTGCTTCAGCAAAAGAAACGGAAAAATCATTCGATATTTTGAAGGCGCGCGAAAAGAAGTGGAAGATTTTAGCGAAATTCTTCGAGTGATTATCCATCTTCTTAAAGATGATTTAGATATTCCGGATATGAGTGATATTCAGCAACAAAATGAGATGTTGCAAAAAGCGATGTTAAATCAAGATGCAACGACACAACCATTAGTAAAAAAAAATCATTCAAATGCCCAGTCGCCAAAAAAGCATGTTATTTAGCTTACTTGAACCGAAATATCGACACATCTTTTTGATGATGATTACTCCGCAAGAGCAGGAGAGATTTATAGAGGATATCAGGCATCAGGGGGTTGTTTCCTTTTGGGGTTACGAAAAGAGATTGTTAAAAATGGGGAAAGCAACAAGGGATTGGACTCCTGAGCAGATGGAAGATATCTATAATATTGGTGAAAGCGGATATGAGCAATTGGATGCGAAACCGCCGTTTGCTCGAGATGAGCGAAGAAATATTATTTACGGAACGGAATCATTTTATGCGAGAAGGATGATGAATATCAATGCTGAACCGTATTTTGCCGGAGATTTTCGAGCATTTCAAGCTTTAAGATATTGTGAGTTTTATAATGGAATTACAAGATAAGTATTGTATTTAGGAGGATAAAATGATAGAACAAGAGACATTGGATTTAGAGAATGTTGATTTGACAAACAACAGTTTAAAAAATGAAATTGAAGAGATGGTAGATATTTGCAATCGTCTGGAAGAGATTGAAGATGATGAAATATATACTGCTTACAGAGAACCGGCAACCGAAGAAATGCTGACCGAGTGGGAAAAAGAAAATGATATTGTATTGCCGGAAGAATATAAAGATTTTTTGCGTTTTACGGATGGAGCAAGAATTGCCGCATATACAGCTCTTTTTGTAAGTGTGGAAGGAATCAGAGCAAATTCAAAACTGCTACCGCCGGAGTATGTTCTAGTGGGAGACTATGGTGGATATGGAGCATTGATGTGTTTTTCAAAAACGACCGGAGAATTTATAACTTATGAACAAGGAAAAACAGAACATTATGGGAGCTTTAAGAATCTTATTGTAGATATAATCGATTCGCTCAAGGGGCAATTGCCATCGGATGATAGTGGATATACTATGGAAGAATTAGATAAAATGTTTCAAAAAATTTTAGAGGAGAGAAGAAAAAATGGCAAGAATATTTTAAAGCATTGAGAGAGGGGAAAAAACAGAATGGATAATAGTTTCGTAAAGTTTATATTAGGAGAATCTAACAGTAAGAAGACAAGACGGTTTAATGAACTGAGCATTGATGAGTGAAGTTGGGATTTGAAGATTCAGATCCCGTTTCTACATAGAAACAACAATTCAAAAATGCAAAATTGAAACGAGATATAGAAATCATCATCCGAAATCGAAAGTTATAGTGTTGATTTGAAAATAGGAATCTAAATTCATAGTTTATCATTTTGATTTGAAAATAAAAACCTAAAGCTACGATTTCGATTCAAAAATAGAAATCGGTACCTAAATCTACAATTTCGATTCGAGAACAAGAATTGAAATCTAAAGTTATAATCCTGATTCGAAAAAGGAATTTAAAATCGAATTCATTGTGAGGACGAAAAATATTGTGAGGACATTTTCCTCAAGTGGAAATAACTTTTACTTTATGCCAAGCGGCTTTTTGTGTATTTATCTTGAAAAAAAACGAAAAATCCAGTAAAATATATTGATTAGAAGATGTATTGAAAGGGAGATATTGTGAACAAACAAGAGCGTACCAGAAATTTTAGTATCATTGCGCATATTGACCACGGAAAGTCGACATTGGCGGATCGTCTGATTGAAATGACGGGTGTTGTGGCGCAGCGAGATATGAAAGAGCAGTTGCTTGACAATATGGATATCGAGCGTGAGCGTGGCATTACGATAAAGCTCCAAACGATGAAGTTGATTTATCAGGCGGAGGACGGACAGGAATATTATTTGAATTTAATTGATACACCGGGGCATGTCGATTTCAACTATGAGGTTTCGAGAAGTTTGGCGGCTTGCGAGGGTGCGATTTTGGTTGTCGATGCGGCGCAGGGAGTCGAAGCTCAGACTTTGGCGAATGTATATTTGGCAATCGATCAGGATTTGGAAATCGTGCCGGTCATCAACAAAATCGATTTGCCGAGCGCGAGACCGGATGAGATAAAAGAGGAAATTGAAGAAATTATCGGATTGGATGCTTCGTATGCACCGCTGATTTCGGCAAAGGACGGACTCAATATCAAGGATGTGTTGGAGGCGATTGTCAAATATGTGCCGGCGCCGACGGGCGACAAGGAAGAGCCGCTCAAAGCGCTGATTTTCGATTCGTATTATGACAGCTACAAAGGCGTTATCGCATATATTCGAGTTTTTGAAGGCTCGGTCAAAAAGGGCGATCGAATTCGAATGATGAATACCAAAAAAGAATTTGAGGTCATCGAGGTCGGGGTGATTTCTCCGACTCATAAATCGGTGGACATTTTGGAGGCGGGCGATGTAGGTTATTTGACCGCGTCCATCAAGGATATTCGTTCTTCACGCGTGGGTGATACGATTACGCTGGTGGACAATCCGACGGAGCAGGCTTTACCGGGTTATAAAAAGGCGACGCCGATGGTCTATTGCGGCATCTATCCGGCGGAAGGCGAAAAGTATGAGAATGTGCGAGACGCTTTGGAGAAGTTGCAGGTCAACGATGCGGCTTTGGAATTTGAGCCGGAAACTTCGGCGGCGCTCGGATTCGGATTCCGTTGCGGATTTTTGGGACTTCTTCACATGGAAATCATTCAGGAGCGTTTGGAGCGCGAATTCGATTTGGATATGATTACGACGGCACCGTCGGTTGTCTATAAGGTTGTCAAAACCAACGGGGAAGAGCTGATGGTTCAAAATCCCGCAAATTTACCGACGCCTGCGGAAATCGATCATATCGAAGAACCGATTGTCAAAGCGGATATTATCGTGCCGAAGGATTATGTCGGTGCGGTGATGGAATTGGCGCAGGACAGACGCGGCGAGATGATCAACATGGAATATTTGGATACCAAGCGAGTAACGCTTCATTATAATTTACCGCTCAACGAGGTCGTGTATGATTTCTTTGATTCGCTCAAGTCGAGAACGAAGGGCTACGGCTCGTTTGACTATGAGTTCAAGGAATATGTGCCGGCGGTCTTGGTGAAATTGGATATTTTAATCAACAAAGAGCAGGTCGATGCGCTGTCTTTTATCGTGCATGAATCGACGGCTTATAAGCGTGGCAAATTGATGGTGGAAAAACTCAAGGGCGAGATTCCGAAGCATCAATTCCCAATTCCGATTCAGGCGGCAATCGGTACGAAGATTATTGCGCGGGAGACGATTTCGGCATACCGCAAGGATGTTTTGGCAAAATGTTACGGCGGCGATATTTCCAGAAAGAGAAAGCTGCTTGAAAAGCAGAAGGAAGGAAAGAAAAGAATGCGTCAGGTGGGAAGCGTCGAAGTTCCGCAAAAGGCATTTATGTCCGTATTAAAATTGGATAATTAGGTTGTGTAAAGGAGCATCTGAAATCGGTGCTCCTTTGTTGAAGTGATAGCGATGAAATGGGAGTAAGCGATGAGAATAATACATACATCGGATTGGCATTTGGGGAAAAATTTGGAAGGCATGAGCAGATTGGACGAGCAGGAGCTTTTTGTCGATTTTTTCGTGCAAAAATGTGAGGAGCTGAAACCGGATTTGATTCTGCTTGCCGGCGATGTCTATGACACTTCCAATCCGCCGGCTCGTGCGGAAAAATTGTTTTACGATGCGCTCAAAAAACTCTCTCGTGAGGGGGAATGTCTGACCTTGGTGATAGCGGGAAATCATGACAATCCCGAGCGATTGGTTTCGGCGACTCCTCTGGCGATGGAGCATGGCATCGTGATGCTCGGAACGCCGAAGAGCATCGTCGAGCTCGGCGACTATGGGAAGCATCGGGTGATTGATTCCGGCGAAGGATTTGTCGAGGTCAAAATTCGAGAGGAGCATGCGGTCATCGTTGCGGTTCCGTATCCGAGTGAGAAGAGGCTCAATGAAGTTTTTTATCGCGATGATGAAGAGGAAGATGCGCGCGCGGCGAGCTATGGAGAGAAAATTGCCGCTCTGTTCGGGGAATTGGAGAAACATTTTCGGGAGGACTGCATCAATTTGACGGTCAGCCATCTCTTTGTGCAAGGCTCGGAGGCGGCGGGTTCGGAGCGTGCGAGTTCGCTCGGCGGAAGTTTTATGGTCAGCAGCGACGCTTTGCCGAAAAAAGCGGATTATACGGCATTGGGTCATATTCACAAACCGCAAATTTTGCCGAAGACCGACAAGAAGATGCGATACAGCGGCTCGCCGATTCACTATCATCTTTCGGAGCCCAAGTCCAACAAGAAATTTTACATCATCGATATCAAAGCCGGAGAAGAAGCGATTATTGACGAAGTGGAAATTCCGATTTTCAAGCCGATTGAGCTTTGGCAGATGAAATCGGTGGAAGAGGCGATTGAGTATGCGGAAGAACATCGTGACGACAACAGTTGGGTCTATATCGAAATCAAAACGAGCCGCACGATTAAAGAAGATGAGATAAAAAAACTCAAATCGCTCAAAAAGGATATTTTGGAAATTCGTCCGGACATTCATTCGCTCGCGAGCCAAAGGGATTTGCACCGAATCAACGAGCTGTCCTTTGAAGAGCAATTTATCGAATTTTACAAGTCGCAGCGCGATGTGGAGCCGGAGAAGGAAATGGTGGAATTGTTGATGAGTATTTTGGAGGGCGAAGATGAAACCGATTAGTGTAACCATCAAGGGTCTGAATTCTTTTGTCGAGGAGCAGACGATTGACTTTGTCAAATTGAGCAGTCAGGGACTTTTTGGGATTTTCGGTCCGACGGGCAGCGGAAAATCGACGGTGCTGGATGCCATCACCTTTGCGCTCTATGGTAAAATCGCTCGCGAAACCGGAAGCCACAGCCAATATATCAACACCAATGTCGATTCGGCAAGAGTCGTGTTTGAATTTGAAGTCAATGCCGATGTTTCCAACTCTTACAAAATCATTCGTGAAATCAAAAAGCAGAAAAAGGGAAATGTAACGACGAGTCAATGCAAAATCATTCGCACGAACGATGATACGGTTTTGGGTGAGCGGGAGCGGGAAGTGCGCGAGGTCATCAAAAAAATCATCGGCTTGGAATATGAGGATTTTGTCAAAACGGTCGTTTTGCCGCAGGGAGGTTTCAATGACTTTTTGAAAATGGAGGGCAGAGAAAGGCGCGACATTTTGGAAAGGTTGTTCAACTTCGAGAAATACGGCAAGGATTTGGAAAATAAAATCGCGCAGGAATACAAGAGGGTGGAAATTGAGCAGGCGAGCGTTCAAGCCATTCTGCAAAGTCATGGCGATATCAGCGCCGCGGTAGTGGAGGAATTCAAAAATCGAAGCACCGAGCTTGAAGAAAAAGTCAAGGAGCTCAAAGCCCAAAAGGAATTGAGCGATTTGCAAATGGAAAAGGCGAAAAATATATTCGACGCTCAAAAGGAGCTGGAAGAACTGCGAAAATTGTTGGCGGATGAAGAAAAAAAGGCGCCGCGTATTCAACAGCTCACCGAAGAATTGGAAAATGCGCATCAGGCTTCTTTGCTTGAGCCTCTTATCAAAAATTATGATGAATTGGTAACGGAAGGCAGGAGAGCATCGGCGGATGTCGTGGAAAAACAATCCGACTACGATGAGTTGCTGAAACAAAAAGAGGGGCTGTATGCCGCCTTTGAGCAAGCGGAAGCGAAACAAAAAAATGAGCAGCCGCTTCTTTTTCAGCGCCGACAATCGCTGGAGAATGCGATTCATCAATGGGAAAGATACAGCACCAACAAAGCGCGTTTGACGCAGTTGAAAAAAGCGATTGAATCCGATGAGCAGGAAATTCTTGCCAAGCGTGGAAAACAGAAGGAATATCTTGAGCTTCGCAAGCGATTGGAAGATGAGATTTCTAAAAGCAAAAAGCAGGCACAGGAAAACATCGTGTCCTCGGCGGAGAAGAATCGTCTGTCCGAGGCGGTGATTCTGTTTGACAAAATGGAAGATATACAAAATCGAATCCGTCAGCTTGCTAAAGAGATTGAGGAGCAGAAAAATCGCCGAGCGGATTTGAAAAAGGAACTCGAAAATATTTCTAAAAAGCGGGAGAGTATTTGCGAGCAAAAAGAAAATTTTTTGAAAGAGCGCGAAAGTATAAAACAAAATCCGCTGTCCGATTCGGTATATATAATAGAAGAAAGACAAAAATTCGTCGCCGAATCGGAGCACATCCAAAAAATCGAGCAGGGCAAGGCGGAACTGCAAATTCTTTTGGAGGAGATAGACAAGCTGAACCGGGAGCGGTCGGACAATGAGAATCTGCTGAAGAAAATCGACAGCGAATATGCAAAATTGCAACAAGAGCATCGACAGCTTTTTATTCAAAATAGCGCAAATCTTATTCGGGCAGAGCTTCACGCGGGAGATTGCTGTCCGGTTTGCCAAAATATCGTAGGCGAATTGCCGGCGAGCGAAAAGGATTCAAAGTTGGAGCCGCTTGAGGCAAAACTGGAGCAAATTCGAGCGCAGCGGGAAGAATGTTTGACACAAAAAGGATTGATGGACGGCAGAACGACGACTCTTGCAAAAGAATATGAAAATAAGATGCAGGAAGTCGGGGAAACGGTCGATATTCCGAATGACGCTAAAGGATTGGCGGCGGCGTTTGCAGAAAAAGAAAAGCAATCCGAAGAACTGAAAAATCGTTTGAAGGAGCTGGAAGACGCGATACAACGATTGGCGGAAGAAGAAAATAAATTGCAAAGCGATTGGGCGAGCAAGACGGCGACCGAGCAGGCAATCGGCGCGCAGTCGGACAAAGACGAAAAACTGGTGGAACAATGGCGCTCGGAGCATGAAAAATTGTCCGCGCAATTCGATAAGTTGTTTGACAGGGGCGATGCGTCTCCGCGCGAGCTGTTGCAAGAGCTGATGAAAAAACAGGAGAAATATGAGGAGATTCAGCGCTTGGTGGAGCAAAAGCAGGAGCAAAAATCGACCATCGACAAAGATTTGGAGAGTTTGCAGATGGCTTTGAGCCAAGCGGAAACCAATTTGTTCGGCGCGCAAGTCCAAGCGAAAGAATTGGAGCAAAATATTCTCTCCGATGATCGTGAATTGATGGCGCTGCTCGGTCAAATCGGCGACCCGAAACCCGCTTTGGCTCAGGTGGAAAAAGACATTCATCTTGTTGATGAAAATTTGATGAAATGCAAGCGTGCGAAAGAAGAGTTTGACCAAAAGGAGCGCTTGCTGGGGCAGTCCTTGTCCATCGCGAATGAAAGTCTCAAAAAACTGCGGGAGATGGCGCGCGTTAAGCAAAATGTTTTGTACGAAAAAATTCAGCAGATGGGAATTGCGGATTTTACGGATTTGGACGAGCGACAGGGGCTTAAAAAGTTGCAGGAAGTCATTTTGCAAATCGGCGCAAATCTTTTGTCAAATCAGGAATACAAGCAAAAAGAAGATGAAATTACGGAGCACAAACAGAAGCTCAGCAGCATGAAGGGCGAAATTTCGGGCGCGCAAAAACGAATCGGGGATTCATTCGTCAGCGCGGAAGAATTTGATGCCATCGTCAAGCAGAATCGGGAGCTTACTCAGCAGCACAATGATTTGCTCGGCGAATATGCCAACAGCAAGCAAGCCTATCTCGAAAAGGTGGAGCTGCTCGAAAAGGTCAAGGAGCTTGCCGAGAGCGAAAAGCGAATCAGCAAAAAATTGGGCATGCTCAAAGAATTGCGCTCGGTGCTATCCGCTAAGAAATTTGTTGAATTTATGGCACTGAAGCAGCTCAACTATATCACGCTGGAGGCAACCGAAAGACTTTTTGAAATCACCAACGGAGCGTACAGCTTGGAGGTGGATGATGAGGGGGCGTTTAAGATTCGCGACAACAAAAACGGTGGAGCGATTCGTAATGTCAAGACGCTTTCGGGCGGAGAAACCTTTGTCGTGTCCTTGTCTTTGGCATTGGCGCTTTCGGCACAGATTCAGCTCAAAGGGGTTGCGCCGCTTGAATTGTTCTTCCTTGATGAAGGATTCGGCACGCTCGATGACGAATTGCTCGAAGTGGTCATGGATTCGTTAGAAAGAATTCACCATGACAAACTCAAAATCGGTATCATTTCTCATGTGGAGCAATTGAAACAGAGAATACCGGTCAAACTGATGATTACGCCGGCGAAGATGGGCGAAGGGGGAAGCAAAGCAAAAATCGAATATAGCTAAAAATGACGAAAAAAATAATAAGAAATTGGATATTTTGGTTGATATTACGACAAATATTGGGTATTATTTATTTAAGTCGAAAAGCATATCAAAGAATAACAACAGTCTAAGTGGTCGCCACTTAGATTGTTGTGTGAATATGGGGAACGATGTGGGGATAATTGTTATGACAGAAAAGAGTGGGATATGAGTAATAGTGTAATTGAAATCATTTGTGAGAATTGTGGAGCAAGAAACAAACTTGGAGACAAAATTTGTGCGAACTGTGGGGAATCGTCCGGTTTGGAAATCGTTCCTTACATAGATAAGACGAAGGAAGAAATTATCGAAGAGAAAGCACCGATCGAAGAAGCGGCGGAAGAAAAGAAACCTTTCGACGACATTGAAGACATTGATATTCTTTTCGGTACGCAGGAAGAAAAACCGAAGCCGAAGAAGGAAGGTTTTTTTGCGAAATTTTTAAGCAAGGAGCATGGCAAAAAAGAAAAGGCGAAGAAAGAGCGCGAAAGCGAGCTTTGGGATTTGGAAGAATTGCTGGATGCTCAAAACGGAAATATCAATAAGATTGAAATTGAAACGGTAGAAGAACCTATCGTATTTTCCGATGCGCAAAAAGAGGAGACGATTGAAAAAGTAAATGTTGAGACGGCTGTTGAAAATGATGTTAGAGCCGTCGGATTTGAAGATAATTTTGAGAAAGAAAATACTCATCTGGAGATTGAGAATCATACCATAGAAAATCAGACGGAGGATGTGCCTCGTAAGCCGAAGCCGAAATATGATTTCGGTGACATGGGCTATGCGCGTTTGGGCGAAGAGTTGGATATTGAGCCGTCGGTTTTGGAAAAAAAATCCAAGGCGAGCATTGCGATGGAAGTCGAGGACAAGGCGGACAGAGTGAGTGCCCAAGAAATCCAAGCAGAAATTGAAGAGCAGGAAATGATTTCAAGCGACAAGGTCGATGTTGAAGAAATTCAGGCGATTGAAATTCCAAAAGAAAAGAAGGAGAAAAAAGTTCTGCGTCGTTTCGGTCAATTGGAAGAGTCTTCAGATGAGGATAAAACAGCGAAAGCGGATAAAAAAGTGGAATTGGATATTCAGCCGCTCCCAAGCTATGAGCAGATTCGTCAGGAGCGATTGGAGCGCGAGCGTCTGGAGAAAGAAAAACTTGAGCGTGAGCGATTGGAGCAGGAGCGTCGTGAGGAGCTCGTTCGTCAAGAACAAGAGCGACTCGAGAGAGAACGCTTGGAGCAAGAGCGACTGGAGCAAGAAAGAATCGAGCGCGAGCGACAAGCGGAATTGGCGAGACTGGAAGAAGAGCGACAGCGAGCGGAGCGAGAAGAGCAGGAGCGGCTCGAGAGAGAACGCTTGGAGCAAGAGCGACTGGAGCAGGAAAGAATCGAGCGCGAGCGTCAGGCGGAATTGGCAAGACTTGAGGAAGAACGACAGCGAGCGGAGCGAGAAGAACAGGAGCGACTTGAAAGAGAACGCCGAGAACAAGAGCGACTGGAGCAGGAAAGAATCGAGCGCGAGCGTCAGGCGGAATTAGCGAGACTTGAGGAAGAACGACAGCGAGCGGAGCGGGAAGAGCAGGAGCGACTCGAGCGAGAACGCTTAGAGCAAGAGCGCCTGGAGCAGGAAAGACTCGAACGAGAGCGTCAGGCGGAACTGGCAAGACTTGAGGAAGAACGCCAGCGAGCGGAGCGGGAAGAACAGGAACGCCTTGAAAGAGAACGCTTAGAGCAAGAACGACTGGAGCAGGAAAGAATCGAGCGCGAGCGTCAGGCGGAACTGGCAAGACTTGAGGAAGAGCGACAGCAAGCGGAGCGGGAAGAACAGGAGCGGCTCGAAAGAGAACGCCAAGAGCAGGCTGCCGTTGAAGCGGAAGAATCTTCCGAGTTGATTGAATCGACCGACGAAAAGATTGCGGAAGAAAAAGTCGAGCCGGAAAAGCCGAAATATGATTTTTCGGACATGGGTTACACGCAGCTCGGCGAATATCCGAAGGTCAAAATCTCCGAGCATCGTAAAGAGGCTTCGGGCGATATTGATTTTTCCGATACGAATGAAAGCATCAATATAATAGAAGAAACTCCGAAGAAAAAGAGAGCTTTTTCGATTCGCGAAACCTTCTTCGGACGCGGAAAGAAAGCGTCGGAGCCGAAGGCGGAGAGCGAGCGCTTCCATAGCGACAATGAAATGGAGCAAGCCGCAGACGAGCCGAAGGAAGAAATTTTATTGGAAGAAAATATTTCACTCGAGCCGCAAGCGGAAGAGGTTCCGCAGAGTAAGGAAGAGAAGCAAAGAAGCTTCCTGTTCAAGCGAGCGATGCCGAGTGAGAGCACGAGATTGCGTCATAGCAAAAATGACCTGTCGGCAAATGAGGAGATTTCCGCAAAGGAGCATTTGACGCAAGCGTCGGAACAATCCGAAACGACAGTTCAAACGGATTTTGAAACAAAGTCGGAGCGAGAAGAAATTACTTCGAATGATTTGCCGAAATCTGAGCCTTGGGAGAATTTCCAAGTGCTTGACTCCGGTTTTGAAAGCAAAATCGAGCCGAGTCAAAAATTTGAGCCGGAAGCACCGCATGAAGAATTGAAACAAGAAAGCCTGCAAGAAGTTTCGATAGATGATTTATCAGAAGAAATATCGCAAGAATCATCGCAGGAAGAAATTCGAATCGACGAATCATCGCTTGCGGACATGGAGCCGAAGCATGAAAAAAGCTCAACCATTGTAGCGATGAGCGATTTTGTGGAGCAGATGCAAAACAAAAACCGCGAATTGCCTCAAGAAGAGGAGAAGCCTTCGGAGCTCAGCAAAGACAGCATTTCCTTTGACAAAATCGAGCATGAAATAACGGAGCGGATTGCTGATGACAGGACTTCATCGGAGCAGATTTCAGATGAAAACATTTCGGAGCGCATTGTTTCGGATGAAAAAATTTCAGACCGGGAAATTTGGAATGAAGAAATTTCAGCAGAGGAGTTTTATACCAAAGAGATTTCGGAAGAGCAAATTGTAAGCAAGGAAGTTTTTGCGGAGGAGATTTCCGCAAAAGGAATTTCCGAAGAAGGAATTTTCACCGCCGGTATTTCAGACGATGAAACTTTGACAGAAGAAATTTCTGCACAACGGATGACGAACAAAGAAGCTTTTGCGGAGGAGATTTCCGTAAAAGAAAACTCAGCAGAAGGTTTTTCGACAAAAGACACCGAGTTGCCAAGTTTTCAAACCTTGCAAATACCGCAAGAGAAGGAGAGTGAGCCGCTCTTTGAAGAAATTGCTTTGTCATCGACATCTGAGGAAAAAATTGTCGAATCGCCTTGGCGTGAGAATGAACTTGTTTCGAAATCGGATGAGATAAAATTTGACAAAGAGGATGAATACGAGCCGGTGGTCGTTGACTTCGGCGATGCAAAGAAGAAATCGAGCTTTGAATCGGATTTCTTAACCGATGTGCCGGTTGCACCATATACTGAGCCGAGCACGATAAGCGAATCGCAGGAGTCGGTGCAGGAAAGGGTGCTCGGTTTCAGCAAAGACCATTTGGAGCGCTTCTTGGATAAAAATGCGGATTATTATATTTTCAAGTTCAACCGCATGGAGCGAAGTCGCAATCCGATTTCGTGGAGCTGGTCGGGATTCTTATTCGGCGAAACATGGCTGCTTTACCGAAAACAATATCTCATTGCCGCGCTGATTTATATTTTGGCAACGGTGACGAGCTTCTTTATTCCGCAGAGCAGTTTCGTGATTCTGGGAATCTCCCGATTGTTGTTCGGGCTGCTCGGCAATCGCATCTACTATCGCTACGCCAAGCGGGAACTTGCGGAAATTGATTCGATGAATGACAGCTATTTGCAGGACATTCATATTCGGGTCAAGGGCGGAACCAATATCAAAGCGGCGATTGGCTACATCTTATTGTGGGCGATTTTCTTCGGAATCATGCTCGCGATGGCTTTGAATTTGTTGCCGGCGCCATTGGGCAATCTGAATTTGATACTTTAATGAAACTAAATGCGTAGTCGCTGCGGCTACGCATTTTTTAGGGAGAAATATGGAACTGTGGGACATTTACGATGTGCATCGCAACAAAAAGGGAAAGACGATGCAGCGAGGCGGAACTTTTGAGCAGGGCGATTATCATCTGGTCGTGCATATCTGCGTTTTTAATTCAAAAAATGAGATGCTGATTCAGCAGCGTCAGGCGAACAAAATCGGTTTTCCGAATCGCTGGGATTTTACCGCAGGCGGCTCGGCGACAAGTGGCGATACGAGTCAGTCGGCGGCGGAGCGGGAGCTGTTTGAAGAAATCGGGTTGCGTGTGGATATGCAACACAAAAGACCGCAGCTTACCATCAATTATGATTTCGGTTTCGACGATATCTATCTGATTGAGCAGAATGTCGAAATCGAGTCGCTCATTTTGCAAAAGGAAGAAGTACAGGCGGTTCGTTGGGCGAGCTGCGAAGAAATTTTGCACATGATCGCCGAAGAAGAATTCGTGCCCTATTATCCGAGTGTTGTTGAGCTGCTGTTTCAATCGCGAAAAAAGTTCGGTATGTTGATGCATTTGGACGAGAGCAAAACGAAAAAATCGGATAAAAAATTGAGATAATCCGAACGGTTAATCGAAACTTAAAATCCTAATCGAAAATGGCAAAGCGAAATCCGAATTGCGAATCGAAAATTGAAGCGAAAAACAGTCGGTTTTCAAATTAAAAATCCGAATCCAATATGAATCGAAAATTGCAAAGCAAAATCCGAATCCAATCCAAAATTAAATTTGAAATCGAAATTCGTAATCGTAATCGAAATCCTTACTTCGAATTGCAAATCAAAATTAAAATTGCAAACCCGAATCGAATGTAAATTAAAATAATGAATCGCGGAATTTTAAAGCCGGACGATTTTTGCCGACCGGAAATTTTTTTAACAAAAGGAGTTGAATTTTACGCCCATTTTCGATAAAATTATTTAGGATAAGGAGGAGATTATGTCAGAGAAAAAAATCATTCAGGTTGAGGAAAAAGTGCCAAACGGCTTGCTTTTGCCGCTTAGTCTTCAACATACTTTTGCCATGTTCGGTGCGTCGGTGCTCGTGCCGATTATTTTTGGAATCGACCCGGGCATCGTATTGTTTATGAACGGCTTCGGAACATTGTTGTTCATCGGGATTACCAAGAAATTGGCACCGGCTTACTTAGGGTCAAGTTTCGCATTTCTCGGACCGGCGGCTATTATTATCAGCAGTAGCGGTTTTCAGTATGCGCAGGGAGCTTTCGCATTCGTCGGATTGCTCGGCTGTATCTTGGCTTATATTATTTACAAATTCGGAACCGATTGGATCAATATCGTGTTGCCGCCGGCAGCGATGGGACCGGTGGTTGCGCTAATCGGTTTGGAGCTTACGGGTCTTACCGTCAAGGGTGGAACGACGGGAGCGAATCTGATGGTTGAAAATTCGACTGCGCAGGATTGGATTGTATTTTTGATTACGCTCGGCGTTGCGATTTTCGGCTCGGTGATGTTTCGCAAGTTTTTCTCCACGATTCCGATTTTGATTGCGATTGTGTGCGGCTATACGGCTGCCGTTTTCTTCGACATGGTGGACTTTACGCCGGTGCTTCAAGCAAGCTGGTTCACTTTGCCGAAATATCAGTTGCCGAAATTCAGCATCGAAGCTTGCTTGACAATGTTGCCGGTGTTGCTCGTCATCACATCGGAGCATATCAGCCATCAAGTTGTAACGAGCAATATCATCGGCAGAGATTTGCTCAAAAAACCGGGACTTCACCGCAGTATTTTTGCGGACAATTTCTCGACGATGCTTTCGGGTTTGATTGGCGGTGTGCCGACGACGACTTACGGCGAAAATATCGGCGTCATGGCGGTGACGGGAGTATATAGCGTGCAGGTTATCGCCGGAGCGGCAATCATGTCCATCGTCATGGCATTTGTCGGACCGCTGGCGGCGCTCATCCAAACAATTCCCGGCAATGTAATCGGCGGGGTCACTTTCCTTCTTTACGGAATGATCGGCGCGTCGGGGATTCGATTGCTGGTCGATGAAAAGGTCGATTTCAGCCAATCCAAAAATTTAATTTTGACTTCGGTCGTATTTACGACGGGTTTGAGCGGATTGGCAATCAATTTCGGAAATATCCAATTGAAAGGAATGGTTTTGTCGAGCGTTGTAGCAGTTGTGATTTCAATGCTTTTCTATCTGATTGAAAAAGCGGGATTGATGAATCATTAGTGATTTATTATAGAAAATCTTGATTTTGAAAATAAAAATTTCTATTAAAAAGCAGCTGTTTTAATGCCGCTTTTAAGCGTTTACTCTTGATTTTGAAAATGGATTTCGCTATAATACGAATTGGCAATGCCAATCTTGTTTGAAAGGGAGAAATATAATGAAAAAATTATTTGCATTAGCATTGGCGGGATTGTTGACCGTCGGAGCGATCGGTTGTACAAAAACCGAGCAAAACGCGGAGCAGGGAAATCAAAATCAAACTGAGCAGAAGAATGACCAAAGCACAGAAGGCTCTGAGAAAAAAGATGAGATGAAGATGGAAGGCGTTCAGGAAATGACCGGACAGGAACTCATCGATTGGATGAAGAGCGATCAGGGACTTGATACTTTGCTTTTGGATGTTCGCTCGGAAGAAGAGTATTTGAAAGGTTCAATGATCGGTTCCATCAACTATCCGGCGGATCACTTTGAAGAGCATATATCTGAATTCGATTCTTTCAAAGAACTACCGGTAATCGTCTATGGTGATGACATGGAGCAAAGCAAAAAAGCGGCTCAGGCTCTTGTTGATAACGGATTCCAAAAAGTATTCAACGCGCAAGGCGTTAAAGAATTCAAATACGAATTGTCAGCTGATAAATAATGAAATCGATTCGATTCAATGAAAAAGCGATGCGAAGGCGTCGCTTTTTCGTTGAATACTAATACCTAATACACTACAGAAAAATTATTTTTTTCCGTTCTGATTTAACGGCGGAACGGTGGGGTTCTAGACCTAACCCGATTTTCAAGCAAAGCGATGAAAATCTTTGGTAGGTCACATGCATGGGTTGACGAGATATACAACGACCGTAGGGAGATTGTATATCCGTAACCTACTGACACCGTTCCCTACAATGTGAAAAACAAAGAACCGTTATTCAAAATATAAATTGTTGATAACTCTTTTTTTAATAGTATTAGTATGAGAACTTGTAGGATAGGCTACGAAATATTTTACAATCGAGTAGGAGGCTACCCATTATTTGAGTAGCCGACCTCTCACACCACCGTAC
>JAUNKE010000037.1 GCA_030532905.1 Peptostreptococcaceae bacterium | reverse complement strand
ATTTTTACTTTATTTTTTTATTTTCTATTGACAATCTCATAGTTGGTCTCCTTTAGCTTATCCTTTTGCAAAATGATTGTGCTTGAGTCAATCGCTAGGGACGGCTCCCATCTTGCCCTTGTCGTCGATGAACTTTTTCGCAAAAAAATAATATGTTTTTTTCAATAGATGTGGATATAATCCATATTTCATAGTATACTACTATTTGTAAATAAATTCAATCAAGAGGAGAAAAAAATGATTTATCAGTGCAAAAATGAGATGGAAGTTGAAATTTGCACACCAATGTCGGGATATTACCAAATACTGAAGATGATTGAACAATTATCGGACGAGAGTGAAAATCTTCCGTTCACATCGGAGGATTTCGGAATCAAATCGGAGCAGCTCAAAGCGTATATCGAGCGCCTGAACGAATCCGAGAACTCGACTTTTTTGGTGGCACGATTGAATAAGCAGCCGATCGGGTTCGGGTATTTGGAAGGGGGAAAGCGTCAACGGACGCATCATTGCACAAATTTGGGAATTGGTGTGCTCAAAGAGTATTCTAATCTGGGAATCGGTAAAGCGATTATGACGGAACTGATACGATATGCCACCGAATCGGAGTCGATTGCGAAAATCGAATTGCAGGTGCGTAAAGATAATGCCAATGCGATTAAACTTTATAAAGATACCGGTTTTGAAGTGGAAGGTATCAGCAGACGCTCCTTATTTGTCAATGGAGAATTTTACGACTACATCAATATGGGGAAAATTATCGACTAAGGAGTAACAATGAAAGAAAAAATAATAAATGAGATTTTTGAATGGATCAAAGTCATTGTGATTACATTGGCGGTGACCTATGTGGTGACTTCTTTTGTAAGACCGACTTTGGTTATCGGCGATTCGATGACAAATACTTTTCAACAATATGATTATTTGTTGGTGAGTCGCAGAGCCTACAAATCGGAGGAGCCGAAATTCGGCGATGTCGTTTTGTTCCAATCGCATCTTCAACTGGCGAGCGGCAAGGGTGAAAAAATTCTGATTAAAAGAGTCATCGGTCTGCCGGGAGATACCATTCAAATTATCGAGGGTAAGGTGTATCGAAACAATGTGGAATTGGTGGAGCCTTATATCAAGGATCGCTATACGAGCGGCGAAATGTTTGTCGAAGTACCGGAAGGTGAATATTTTTTGATGGGCGACAATCGCTTGAACAGTCGTGACAGTCGCGATGCGGAAGTGGGAACCGTTCCAAAGGAAGAATTGCTTGGAAAAATCATTCTGCGCGTTTTTCCATTCGATAAAATCACGACCTATTTCGGTTCGTAAAACAAAAGGTCAGTTCGTTTGAACTGACCTCGATTTTTATAGACCCAATTTTGAATCGATTTTCGCTTGATCAAATCCCATGATAAGCTCATCGTCGATGTAAATTGCGGGAACACCCATGATGCGATTTTGAATCAAAAACTTTTTCGCTGCAGGATCCGTTGCAATATTGTGCTCCTCATAAGAGATTCCTTTACCGTCCAGGTAATTCATTGCCTCGTGGCATGCCGGTCAAGTGGAGCTTGTGTAAATTACTATTTTTTTCATATTGATTTCCTTTCTGTAACCTTATTGATATATTATACTATTATAAAGGATATCTATAAAAAAATCAAATAAAATCTATTGGATAAAAATAAAAAATGATTGGGAAACGGGAGGTTTTATGTCCTATTCTGAAAAAACCTATTTTTTGCGTGATGCGATTCATTCGGATATCGCTTTTGAAACCAAGTTTTTTGCGTTGATTTCGACTTCGGAATTTCAGCGTCTTTCCAGAATAAAACAGTTGAGCAGCGAGTATATGGTTTTTCCGACGGCGCTGCATAATCGATTTTCGCACAGCATCGGAACTTTTTTCGTCATGGGAAAGCTGATTGAGCGGCTGGAGGACGCGCTCAAAGCGCATGATGTTGTCGTTACGAGTGAGCAAAAGGATTTGGCGCTCTGCTCGGCGCTTTTGCATGACATCGGACATGGACCTTTTTCTCATACCTTCGAAAAAATCACCGGCGATTATGCGCATGAATATTGGACGGTGCAAATTTTACAAAATGAGCATACGGAAATCCATCAGGCGCTGCGAAAGAACTTCGGCGAGGATTTCATTTCGAAATTGGTGGGGATTTTCACCGACAAAAATTTTAAGCAGGAAGACACCATCATCACGCTGATTTCACAGTTGATCAGCTCGCAGATGGATGCGGATCGGATGGACTATCTGCTTCGAGACAGCTATTTTACCGGTGTGAGTACGGGACTCTACGACTTGCATCGACTGATTGAGGCGATTGATGTGGCGAAGGTGGACGGGCGATTGCGCATCTGCGTGAGTGAAAAATATGTCTCGTCGATTGAAGAATATATTATGGCGAGATTTTATATGCACAAGGAGGCATATCAACATCCGCTCAAGAGACAGCTTGAAAATATCGTGCAGAAGATTTTTCTGCGCGCGAAGGAATTGTATCTTGAGGGCAAAGAGATTTACTGTGACGAGATTATCGTAAAACTGTTTGAGCATCGAATGGATGTGGACAGCTATTTGCAGATGGACGACGGATTTTTGATGTATCATATCGCGAAATGGAAAAATCAGGATGATTTTGTTCTGCATGCGCTGTGCCGAGCATTTGTTGACCGCAAAAAATTTGAGCGTTATCGCGGGGAAGGCACGGAGAAAACTTTGGCGGAGCGTCTCAATGAAATTCGACTTTCGCAGGGAAAGAGCGAAGTTGATTGGGAGGATGAATATTGCTATATCAAGGATACGGTGACGATTCCGATTTATGACCGGCGAAAAGACAATATTTGGGTCAAATTGAAATCGGGGGAAGTGGTCGATATCACCGAAGGCTCGTATCTGTTCGGCAATATGAATATGGAGCCCTTTGTTCGCACCAATGAATATTACCACAAGGGGATGTTGGAGCATCTGTTCGACATCGTTTTGGATAAGGAATTGTAGTTGAATCGTAAGGAGAAAATATGGATTTTGGAAAGTCGATTTTTACTTCGGTGGAAAGTATTCTGCCGATTATTTTGCTCATTTCTTTCGGGTTTTACCTTCGACGGAAAAAATATTTCGGCGACGGTTTTTCAAAGGATATCACGAGATTTTTAATCAATATCGGATTGCCGGCATCCGTATTCGTGTCCCTTTTGAAATATATTTCCAAAGATGAATTGTTTCGATTGTCGCGCGGGTTGCTGTTCACGATACCGAGTTTTGTCATTCTGTACGGCTTTGCGTTCGCGGCGGCATTTTTGCTCAAAGTGCCCAGAGGCAGACGGGCGGTTCTCATCAATTCCATCGTCAACGGTAACACCGTATTTATCGGTTTTCCGCTGAATTTGGCATTTTTCGGTGAGGAAGTGCTGCCATATTTTTTAGTGTACTATTTGACGAGCACGATTTCGACTTGGGGAATCGGAGCGACGCTGATTGCATTGGACAATCCGGAGAATACCAAAGAAAAGGGCATGAAGCTGAATTGGAAGAAATTGATTCCGATGCCGCTGATTGCGATGCTGATTGCCATCGCCTTCGTGATGCTCGAATGGCAATTGCCGAAATTCGCCACCTCGACTTTGAGTTATATCGGCAGTACGGTGACGCCTTTTTCACTTTTATATATCGGAATCGCTCTCTCGGATGCGGGATTGGGCAGTATCAAAATCGAGCGCGATGTGTTGATTGTGCTTTTCGGAAAATTTGTGTTGGCGCCTTTGGTAATGGCGACGGTGGTATTGGGACTCGGCAAAGTCATTGAGCCGCTGCCGACCTTGGCGATGAATTCCTATGTAGTGCAATCCTCCGCACCGGTCTTTGCATCGCTTACCATTTTGGCACATGAGGCGAAGTCGGACGACCGATTCGCAACCTGCGTGATTACGCTCAGCACTTTTTTGTTCGTCTTTGTCGCACCGATTGTGATGGCAATCGTAGAAAAATTGGGTTAGTTTCGCTTGAGTCGGGTATCTTATAAATAGGAGATGATATGTGAATCAGAAAGTGAGGAGAACAATGAGAAATAAGTTTTTGTGGTTATTGATGATTGTTTTTGCTGTTTTACTTATAGGATGCAACTCGGCGGAGAAAAAGGAATCGTCGACTCAAAACAATGCGACCAATCTCCCGATGAGCAACAGTAAAAAGGAAGTTCTAAAAGCGGGAATCTACGGACTTCAAACGGAAAATCAGGGAAAAGAGTCGGCATTTATCGAAATCAAAGCGAATGGAGAATTTAATTTTTCTCGCAGCGTGGAGATGTCGTCCGTATCGAGAGGAGAGTACAAGCTCGAGGGCGATGTTTTGGTTCTTCACGATGAAGTGAGCAAATCCGTCGATAAATTCAAAATCTGTAATGACAAATTGATTTATCTCAATGAAGGTTCGATTCCGGAGCGATATTCCATCTTCAAATATCGGGATGAAAAATCGAGCGATTCTAATTCGAAAGATTCGCCGGCGGGAACAGCCCCAAATGGTAAGGGCGAACAGAAAATTGAATTCGGGCGATATGTATGCGGCTCGCCGGAAGAGTCGACTTCTTTTGCGGAAATTTCATTTTCTAAAGACAACCGCTTCGTCTATGAGTTGAATGTACTCAGCTCTTTTTTACCGCGGGGGGAATTCAAGGTTGACGGCGAGGACTTGTTTTTGTTCTTGGACAACGGAGAAATCTATACTTTTACAATCGACGGTAAAAATTTGATTTCGCAGGATAACAATCAATGGGTCAAGAAAGGTTCCGTCTTTAAATTCGACAAATAACAAGAGATTTCGTTGCGATGGAGTTTTGCGGATACGGCAATTAAAATGACAAAATGGCTTACTTTTTGTGGTCGGCTCAGTCACCACATTCAGTTTGCCATTTTTTTAGAAATTATTTTGCAACAGTCCCTCAAAACTATTTTTCAACAGTCTCCGATGCCGATTGCATTTCAAATTCAATTCGCCGATTGACCGGTTAATATTCGCCTGCAAATTTTTCACCGAGATATTTGATGATTTCTTCTCTCGGGGAGTCGGGCGTTATTAGAATGATTTTGTCGGTCTCTTCAAAAAAGATTTCAATATTGCAGTCGCCGTTTTTGAAATGTTTTCGGACGGTCTCTTCCAAAATTTCGCGCACGCGCAATTTATTCTTCTTTTTCTTCTCGTATTCTTTCGTAAAATAATAGCCTTTGAGTGTAAACACTTTGGCATAAGTATTTTTCATAAGCTCTCCTATTCGATTTTCAATTTCAGCTATCCGTCTGCCGTTTTTTCGGCAAGGGCATTCATTTCTTTTGACTTCCTTAAGTATAGCAAAAAAAGCGGAGTTTTGGTATAATGAATTGGTGATATTTATGGAAATGATTTAATACGGATGTAGGTTTGATATGGAAATTATAAAAATTCAAGGTCAAAGCGGTTTTTTTAAGGGGGGAACAAACACGGGGATTTATGTGTTTGAGAGCGGAAATGTGCTTTTGATTGATGCGGGGCATACGGTGCAGCGCGGGAAAAGACTGGTCAAGCATTTGGCGAAGCAGTCGCTTTCTCCGGCCTATGTTTTTACGACGCATGAGCATTTTGACCATTTTGAAGCTTTTGAAGGAATCAAGGAAGAGATTCCGTCGGCGCAACTGATTTCGCATTATTATGCCAAGCCCTATATTGAAAATTTGTATTTGGGCATGGCTTATTTGAGCTCCAGCTCGATTCCGAGTTTTTTTGCTCGAAGGGGAAACGGCTTGGGACAGAATCCGCTGGAGAGCAGCCGATATCATGTCGATATCTTGGTGGAGGATGAATTGGTTTTGGAAGGCAAAACATTTCAAATCATTCATTCGCCGGGACATTGTGCGGGGCAGGCGGCAATTATTACGCCGGATAGAGTGTGTTATTTGGGCGACATCGTGATGGACAACAAAATCATCGATACTTATGATATGCCTTTTTTGTTCAGCATCGAATTGCAGGAGGAATCGCTCAACCGAATCAAGACGCTGGATTTTGACTACGGTCTGATTGCTCATTCCAAAAATCCTTATACGAAAGATGAGATTGTCGAAATCGCAGAGCGCAATCTGTCAGTGATTCGGCGATATGAAAAGGATATTTTGACGCTGCTGAAGCAACCGATGTCTCGTGAGGAGATTTTGGCAAATTTGATGGTACAAAATAAAGTGGATTGCACTTATGCTTCCTATCATTACAACAATTCGACGGTGGGCGCTTTTTTGACGAAGCTTTCGCATACGGGAGAAATCGGCTATCGTTATTGTGACGGAAGAATTTTGTATCATTTATCGGGGGTAGAAAATGGAGTATAGAGAGTGGAAAAAAATTCTGCTGCCTTATGAAGTGGCGGTGGAAGAGCTCAAAAGTAAATTTAAGAACATTCGCAAGGAATATCAATCCAGAGGGGAGTATTCGCCGATTGAATTCGTGACCGGACGAATCAAAAGGATAACTTCGATTTTGGATAAGGCGAAGAAGATGAATATTCCGTATGACAAGATTACGGAGCAGATGGAGGATATCGCGGGGATTCGCGTTGTCTGTCAGCTGGTGGATGACATCTATACCGTCGTTGAAAAAATCAAGCAGCGCACCGATATGCAGGTGTTGTATGAAAAAGACTACATTTCGAATTACAAAGAGAGCGGCTATCGAAGCTATCATGTCATCGTGCAATATACGGTTCAGACGATTGACGGCGCCCGAGAAATTTTGGCGGAAATTCAGATTCGTACATTGGCGATGAATTTTTGGGCAACGATTGAGCATTCTTTGAAATATAAATATAATAAAGAGATTCCGGAAGATTTGCAGGAGAGACTTCGACGCGCGGCGGATGCGGCATTCGTGTTGGACAATGAGATGCGTGAGATACGGGAAGAAATTGTCAAAGCGCAGGTCTATTTCGGCAGAAAATCGATGGCGGTCAAGGAGGCGATGGACGCGATTCGCGTGTTACATGACAAAGGATATGTCAAGGAGGCGCTACGCTTTCAGGAGAACCTTGACACCATCAATTCGTTGGACAATATGGAGGCGCTGGCGATTTTGCAGGAGCGCATCGAAACTTTGTTGAATAAAGTGAAGTCGGAAAAAAAAGAGGAGTAATATGGCATTATATGCAATAGGCGATTTGCATTTTTCACCGAACAATTCAAAGCCTATGGACATCTTCGGTTGGGGCGACCATAGAACAAAAATCATTCAGGATTGGAACGAGCGAGTGCGCGATGAGGATGTCGTGATTTTGGCAGGCGATATTTCTTGGGCGCTCAAATTCGATGAGGCGAAAGAAAATCTCGATGAAATAAATGCTTTGGCAGGCAAGAAAATTATTCTCAAAGGAAATCATGACTATTGGTGGCAATCCGTCACGAAGATGAAAAAGCAATATCCCGATATTTTCTTTCTGCACAACAATTGCTATTGTGACGAGCAATTTGCGATTTTCGGGACAAGGGGCTGGGTGGTTCCGCAGAGTGCGGAGTTTACCGAGGATGACAGAAGAATTTTCGACAGAGAGATTTTGCGATTGCAAAATTCTTTCGCCGCGCTGCCCGATGACGAAGAGCGTATTCGCATCGTCGCCATGCATTATCCGCCGGTCAATGAAAAAAATCAGGCATCGCAGGTGACCGAGCTGATTGCACAAAACAATATTTCGCATATGGTCTATGGACATCTTCACGGTGAAGACTCGTTTAAGAATTTATATCTGGGAGAGCATGACGGGACAATCTATCATTTGGTCTCCGCGGATTATTTGGATTTTAAGCTCAAAAAAATATTATAGCCGAAAGAAAGGACTCATTATGGAAAACAGTGAAAAGAAATCAATGTCGAGCAATTTTATTAAAACCTTTATCGTTGAAGATATTGAAAATGGTCTCAAGGACACGATTATTACAAGATTTCCGCCGGAGCCGAACGGATATTTGCACATCGGTCATGCCAAGGCAATCACTTTGAATTTCGACATGGCGGCGGAATTTGGCGGAAAAACGAATCTGCGTTTTGACGACACCAATCCCATCAAGGAAGATGAGGAATATGTGCAATCCATCAAAGAGGATGTCGAGTGGCTCGGCTTCAAATGGGATAAATTGCTGTGGGCATCCGACTATTTTGATTTTATGTATGAAAAAGCGATTCTGCTCATAAAAAAAGGACTCGCCTATGTCGATGATTTGAGCGGAGATGAAATCCGAGCATATCGCGGCACTTTGACGGAGCCGGGAAAAAATTCGCCATATCGTGAGCGCTCGATCGAAGAAAATTTGGACTTGTTCGAGCGAATGAGAAATGGAGAATTTGAAAACGGCGAGAAGGTGTTGCGTGCAAAAATCGATATGGCATCGCCGAATATCAATATGCGCGATCCGGTCATCTATCGAATTTTGAAGGCATCGCATCACAATACGGGCGACAAATGGTCGATTTATCCGATGTATGATTATGCGCATCCGCTCGAAGATGCGATTGAATTTATAACGCATTCTCTGTGCTCGCTCGAATTTGAGGATCATCGCCCTTTTTACGATTGGGTGATTGAGCATACCGAAACGGAGGGCAAGCCGCGACAGATTGAATTTGCCAGACTCAATATTACCAACACCGTCATGAGCAAAAGATTGCTCAAAAAATTGGTGGACGACGGCGTCGTTGACGGTTGGGATGACCCGAGAATGCCGACGATTTCAGGATTACGACGCAAGGGTTATACGCCGGAAGCCGTCAAAGAATTTGTACGAGCGGTCGGCATTTCAAAAGCGAATTCGGTCGTGGATGAAAATTATTTGGAGCATTTCGTACGCGAAGATCTGCTCAAAAAAGCGCCGCGCATGATGGCGATCGTCAATCCGCTCAAAGTCGTTATCACGAATTATCCGGAGGGCGAAGTGGAATATTTGGATGCGGAAAACAATCCGGATGCCGAAATTGACATGGGTTCTCGTAAAATTCCTTTCTCACGGGAAATCTATATTGAGCGGGACGATTTTATGGAAAATCCGCCGCCGAAATATCATCGACTTTATGTGGGGAACGAAGTACGACTCAAAAATGCGTATTTTATCAAATGCAATGAAGTCATCAAGGATGAAAAAGGCGATGTGGTTGAAATTCATTGTACCTATGACCCCGAGACAAAGAGCGGCAGCGGTTTTACAGCTCGAAAAGTAAAGGGAACGATTCATTGGGTGGATGCAAAAAATGCCATTCCGGCGGAGTTTCGTCTGTTCGAGCCGATTTTTAGAGACGGCAGCGAGGAAATCAATCCGAATTCGCTGACGATTTTGCAAGGCTATGTGGAGCAGGTGCTCGAAAATGCGAAGGCGGGCGATAAATTCCAATTCTTCCGCCATGGATATTTTGCGGTGGACAGCAAGTTTTTTGCGGAAGGTAAACTCGTATTCAATCGAACCGTCGCTCTCAAAAGCTCGTTTAAGATTTAGGCAAGGGGAGCGACTCTGATTTTAAGAGATGGAGAATAGGATGACGATAGGTAGCGAACAACTGAAAAAAATCAAAATATCCGGATACAAATCGATAAAAAAATGCGAATTGAAATTGGATCGAATCAATGTGCTTATCGGTAGCAACGGAGCCGGAAAATCCAATTTTATTTCCGCATTTGCGCTGCTTCAAAAAATTTTGAACAAGGAGCTGCAAATAACGGTTGCGCAAAGCGGTCTGCATTCAATGTTTTATAATGGAATCAAACAGACGGACAGAATCTATATGGAAGTTTTTTTCGGGAACAACTCCTATGGTTTTTATTTGATGCCGACGGATGATAATCGCTTGGTATTTGAAAAAGAGTTCTACGGTTATGACGGTAATTTTTCACATGACAGTACCATCCAAAATTCCATAGGACAACCGGAGTCGGCTTGGGAAACAGGCGTTTCGAATCGAATTGATGAATATGTACGACCGATTTTGGAAAAACAAAATTGGCGAGTCTATCATTTTCATGATACCGGAAGAACTTCAAAGATGAAACAGGAGCACAATCTGTCGAACAATATAATGCTGATGAGCGATGCGTCCAATTTGGCGGCATTCTTATACCGATTGAAGAACCATTATCCTAAAAGCTATCGCGAAATCGTGTCGGTTGTTCAGCTGATAGCGCCATATTTTAAGGATTTTGTGCTTAAGCCTCAGGAATACAATCCGGAACAAATTGTTTTGCGATGGCAGCAAAAAGGTTGTGAGGATATTTTCAATGCGTCTCAGTTTTCGGACGGAACATTGCGTTTTATCTGTTTGGCGACGCTTTTGAAGCAGCCGAGCGAACTGCAACCGGAAACCATTATCTTGGATGAACCGGAGTTGGGATTGCATCCTTATGCGATTACCGTGTTTGCCGAGATGGTAAGGCAAGCTTCCTTGAACAAACAAATTATTATTTCCACACAATCGGTGGAGTTGCTGAACGCTTTTGAGCCGGAAGATGTGGTCGTGGTGGACAGAAGCGCCGACGGCTCAGTGTTTAGAAGATTGAATCGTCAAGAGCTGGACGATTGGTTGGAATCCGACTATGCTTTGGGTGATTTGTGGAAGAAAAATCTTATCGGAGGGAGATTGTCCGATGCAAACTAAAACTCGAAATATATATATATATTGTGAGGGACAGACGGAAGAAATGTTTGTAAATAAGATTTTAATGCCGTATTTCCTCAATCTCAATATATTTGTCCAACCGATTGTATGCACCACAAAGCGAACGGGTAATATCAAGCATCGTGGAGGTGTAACGACCTATCAGAAAATAAAAGAGGAACTTCAAAGGATTTGTAAGAATCACAAAAATGAATTTGTGAGCACGATGTTCGATTATTATGCGATGCCTTCGGATACGCCCGGGATTACCGATACACAGGCGGACTTGTATAAGCGAATGGATTTTATTGAAGCGCAAATCACGGAAGATATCGGAGCGAAAAATTGTTTTTTTAATTTGATGTTGCACGAGTTTGAAGGATTGCTTTTTTCAGACCCGAAAGCTTTTTCTTTCGTAACTGCGGATGAAAATGTTCAAATGCTGCAAGCGATTCGTGATGAGGCGCAAAGCCCGGAACATATCAACAACCATGCGGAAACCGCTCCATCCAAGCGTATAAAGAAAATCATTCCGGAATATTCAAAAGTGATAAACGCAACTGTGTTGTCGGAGCAAATAGGAATTGAAAGTATGATGAGAGAATGTTTACATTTCAGACAATGGATTGAAAAAATCCGCCATACTTTTGAGAGATAGTTGTTAGAAATGATGTTTTTGTCATCTTAAAACGGAGCCGATGCAGAATGAGATCTTTGTTCTGTATCAGCTCCTTTTTTAATCCGACTGACTCGGAAAATCATGGTTTCATTTTATAAAGCGGGAATCGTCATTCGAAACTCAAAATCAAAAACCAAAATACAAAAAAGGATTCGGGATTTGAAAATTCAAAATCGATTCGGTTTCAAAAATCGAATCAGGAGAAATATTCTTCCAAAGCGAGATGGTATTCTTCCCATTCCTGCATCGCTTTGTCCAACTTGTTTTCGGCTTCGGTTTTTTGATTCATCACATCCAGCGACTTTTGCGGGTCGGAATAAATTTCTTCAAGACACATGAGCTCGTCGATTTTCTCGAGTTCTTTTTCCAGTGCGGCGATGGTTTCTTCGGCGCTCTTGATGGCATTTTTGAGACGCCTTTGCTCGCTGACTTTTTCTTTTTCCTTTTTATACTGCTGTTTTTGTTGCGTCTTGTTCGTCGGCGCCATGCTCTCCGCGAGCCGTTTTTCTTTTTCTTCGCGCTCGGTTTGCAGCGTGTATTGATAGTCGTCGTAATTCCCTAAGAACTCGCGCACGCCTTCGGGGGAGAATTCGATGATGCGATCCGCCAGCGCGTTGACGAAATATCGGTCATGCGAGATGAAAAAGATGGTTCCTTCGTATGCGCTCAGCGCAAGCTCCAATACTTCTTTTGAATCGATGTCCAAGTGGTTGGTCGGCTCGTCCAAAAATAGAAAGTTTCCTTTGGAAAGCATCAGCTTGAGCAAAGAAATTCGCGCCTGCTCGCCGCCGCTGAGAGAGCCGATCGGTTTGAACACTTCTTCACCGGTGAACAAAAATGCAGCCAGATAATTTCGGACGCTCGTTTGATTCAAATGCGGATATGCATTCCACACCTCGTCCAAAATGCTGTTGCTCGGATTCAAATCCGAGCGCGTCTGGTCGAAGTAGAGCGGATTGACATTGGTGCCGAATTGGATTTGCCCGCTGAAATCCGCATCTTTGCCGAGCAAAATGTTGAACAAAGTCGTTTTGCCGATGCCGTTGGGACCGATCAGCGCAACCTTTTCGCCGCGAAAAATATCGAAACTGAGATTTTCAAACAGCACTCTTTGCTCAAATGCTTTGGCAAGTTCTTTCGCATGCATGACTTCATATCCGCTGACGATGGAAGGGGTGAAGCGAATGCTCGCTTTTTTCTGAATGCTGTGCGGTTTTTCGATGACTTCCATCTTACCGAGCAATTTTTCCCGACTTCGCGCCCGCTTGACCTGCTTCTCGCGTCCAAATGCGCGAAGCTGCGCGATGATATCTCTTTGTCTTTGAATCTCTTCCTGATTTTCTTTGTATTGTTTTTCAAGTTGCGCTCTCAAAATATCTCTTTTGTAAGTGTAGTCGGTATAATTTCCGGGATAGATGGTGAGATTTTTGTTTTGAATCTCCATGATGGTATCGACCGTCTTATCGAGAAAGTATCGGTCATGCGAAATGATGAATACATTGCCTCGATATTGTTTGAGATAGCTTTCGAGCCATTCAACCGATTTCGTGTCCAAATGGTTGGTCGGCTCATCGAGCAGCAGCACATCGGGTTTCTTGAGCAGCAGTTTGGAGAGCATCAATCGTGTTTTCTCTCCGCCGGAAAGAAGTTTGAGCTCTTTGGTAAAGTCCTGTTCGCTGAATCCGAGTCCGAGCAAAATGCCGGTCGCTTCACTTTTGTATGAAAAACCGTTGATGGCGTCAAAACGGTCGCTCTTGGTCGCGTATTCGTTCATCAATTTGTCAAACTCCGGGGAGTCATGCTTGGTGGCGATTTCATTTTCCAAACGACGCAATTCCTTTTCCAAAGCGATGACATCGGCGAAGATGGTAAGCACTTCATCCCAAATCGTCGCTTCGGAATGCGTGCTGACATTTTGCTCCAAGTAGCCGAAGCGTATGTCCTTTCCCCAAAAAATCTGTCCGTCGTCCTTTTCGATTTCGCCGGAGATGATTTTGAACAAAGTGGTTTTTCCGGCGCCGTTGGGACCGACGATGCCGACTTTTTCATTTTCGTTGACGGCAAATGATATATTTTCGATAATGGTATCAATGCCATAGGATTTTTTCAAATTATTAACGGATAAAGTTATCATTTTTCACTCCAAAAATTTATTATACACAAAGATTATATCACAAACTTTCAAAAAAGATTGTTAAAACATTTGACATTCGTCGATTTTTTTGATTTAATTATTATATCGTAAATCAAAATTAAGTGTAGAACAGGGGTGGCAAAGTGAGCAAAACAGAAAAGCAAATTTCAATGGCGGTCATTCGTCGATTGCCGAAGTACCATCGATATTTAAAAGATTTATTGGACAAGGATGTTTTTCGCATCTCCTCGAAGGAGCTCAGCGATATCATCGGATTTACCGCATCGCAAATCAGACAGGATTTGAATAATTTCGGCGGATTCGGTCAGCAGGGTTACGGCTATAATGTTGAGGATTTGTATGAAGAAATCGGAAAAATTCTCGGCTTGGACAAGGAATACAACGCCGTGGTCGTCGGTGCGGGAAATATGGGTCAGGCATTGGCGAATTATCCTTGGTTTTCGAACAGAGGATTCAAAATTTCCGCGATGTTTGATGCGAATCCGAAGCTGATCGGACTCAAAGTTCGTGATTTGGAAATTTATGACATTGAGGGATTGCGTGATTATGTGATGGACAACAATGTTAAAATTATTATCATCGCAACGCCGAAGGAACATGCACAAACCGTCGTCGATCGCGTGTCGGATACCAATATCAAAGGGATTTGGAATTTCGCGCCGATTGATTTGGAAGTGCCGAAAAATATTATTGTGGAAAATGCACATCTGAGCGATTCGCTCTTTGTTTTGTCGTATATGATCAACGAGCCGGAGTTGTTCAAAAAATAGTTTTGAATGAAAAAGCGTGTAATCTTTTCGGATTATGCGTTTTTTTTGCATATTGGGTGGAAAGTCTTTATTTTTCGCTAATTTTTTGATATACTTTTCTAAGAATAACAAACGAAAGGGGGTGTGAAAATGATTAAGAAGATAATTAGAGTCGCTTTTTCGCTTGTCGGAATGACATTGGGATTCGCTTTATACATTTTTTTGATGGAAAAGTTGGAGGCAAACCAATTCGTGATTTCGCCGGCGGTAAAGTGGTTCAGTTTGGCGATTTCGGTGGTCGCTTTCGGCGCGCTGTTTGAAGTGTTGACGCCTTTTTTGACAAAATCGGGACAAGAAGCCATATCGGTGATTGAAAGAGAAACTGAGAAAATCGGAGTGTTGGATTTATTTATATCATTGATGGGCGTGATTATCGGACTTATTATTGCTTATTTTATCGGCGGGTTGACCGCCAAAGTTCCATTTGTCGGAACGGCGCTGACGATTATCGTGTATATGTTTTTTATTTTCTTAGGCTATGCGCTGACGACGAGAAGAAAGGACGAAATCTCTTCTTTGATGCAGACATATCGGGTTTCTCCGCAAAAGGAGCGAGTGGGCAAGCGTGTGCTCAAAGGTTCGCCGAAGGTTTTGGATACGAGTGTGATTATTGACGGCAGAATTTTGGATATTGCGGCGACCGGATTTGTGGAAGGGAAATTGATTGTTCCCAACTTCGTGCTCGAGGAGCTTCGTCATATCGCGGATTCGTCGGATGACCTCAAGCGTGTGAAGGGAAGACGCGGATTGGACATTCTCAACACGATGCAGGAAAAACTGAAGCTGGAGATGGAAATTTCCAATGCGGATTTTCCCGAGATTGCGGAAGTGGATATGAAATTGTTGAAGTTGGCGCAGACTTTGGACGGTCAAGTGCTGACGAATGATTATAACTTGAACAAAGTGGCACAATTTCAAGGCGTGCAGGTGCTCAATATCAATGAGCTCGCCAATGCGGTCAAGACGGTGGTCATTCCGGGTGAAGAAATGGTGGTCACGATTATCAAGGAAGGTAAGGAGCACAATCAGGGCGTGGCGTATTTGGATGACGGCACGATGATTGTCGTGGAAAATGCGAAGAGATTGATTGGCGATACGATTACGGTCGTCGTCACGACGGTGTTGCAAACGGCAGCCGGACGGATGATTTTTGCGCGACAGAAATAGGTGAAGCGATGGAATTACTAAATAAACAGGACAGAAAAAGAGTGCTTGCCTTTGCGTTGTTCGCCGGCGAAGTCATGTTGACCAACGGGGCGGAAACCTATCGGGTGGAAGATACGATTCGACGAATTTGCACATCGCGGGGGCTGAGCTATGTCACTTCCTTTGTCACGCCGACGGTTATTATGATCGGCGATGACCGACATGACGGCTACAGTTTTATGAAACGGATTGCGAAACGCTCGACGAATTTTGAGCGTATCTCGATGGTCAACTCGGTATCGCGCGACTTTGTTTCGGGGCAAAAAACATTGGAAGAAGCTCATCGGGAGTTGCGGGCGATTTCCGCAAAAACTTCGTACAGCGTACCGGTGCGAATCATCTGGTGCGGTTTGGCATCCTCAATGTTCGCCTATTTGTTCGGCGGAACGGTTTCGGACATGATTTGCGGATTTTTGGTGTCAATGCTCGCCATCCAAGTCGGTTTTATTTTGGATGGTTACGATGTCAACCAGTTTTTGATGAATTCGATTTGTTCGGCATTGATTGCATTTTTTGCCGTCGTGCTGTCAACGCTCGGATTGGGTGAAAATCGGGATATGATTATCGCGGCGGCGATTATGCCGCAGCTTCCGGGTTTTTCGCTGACCAACGGTTTGCGGGACTTTATCGAAGGGGATTTGATTTCGGGCGTGTCGCGCGCTTTTGAAGCCTTTCTGATCGCCGTCTCGATTGCGGTGTCCATCGGTTCGGTGCTGACGCTGTTCCATAGATTCGGAGGTGGGATGTAATGAGCTGGATACTCAATTTGATTTGCTCCTTCATCGCGACGCTGGGCTTTGCGGTTTTTTTCAACATCCCGAGAAAAATTCTGGTATGGGTCGGCTTGACGGGTGCGGTGGGCTGGATGCTCAGCATTTTTCTGATTCAATCGGGCATGGCATCGGCTTGGGCATATTTATTGGCGACGATGGCGGTGGCGTTTTTGGCGGAGACTTTCGCGATTCGCACGAAGAGCCCGTCAACGCTGTTTTCGATTCCGGGCATCTATCCGTTGGTGCCGGGATACGCGCTTTACCGCACGATGTATTTTTTTACAAGAAATGAATTGGACTTGGGCTTTCAAGCGATGTTTGACACACTCAAAAATGCCGGAGCGATTGCGCTTGGCATCATCATCATGTCGTCGCTGGGCAGCTTTCGCAAAAAAGTGTTGGAGAAAAGAAGTCAAAAAAATTCAAATTCAAACGGAAAGAATGAAATGGAAGAGAATATCGAATCGATATTTGAATAAATTGGAATTGAGGTGAAGAATGAAAAAGATACTGATTATCGTAAAGAGACCGTTCGGCTCAAAGCACAGCAACACGCAGCTTATCAACGAATATGTCGAGACGAAAAAATCGCAGGGCTATCAGCTTGAACTGATTGGCGACGATACGGGCGTGTTGAAGGAATTGTTGGATGAGCAGGAGTTGTGGGGCAAAAAGATAACTTCCGCACAATCCAATGTCATGTTCGAGCTGGGCTCTTACGAATTGATCATCTATGTGCCGGAAGAGGCTGCCGATTTACAGGATATTTTGGTATATGACCCGAACAAGCTCGATAAGAATATGATTTTTTACAATATCGGCAATATGCTGATCGTGGACAGTTTGGGAGAAGAAGATTTGCAGCAGAGTATCGGCAACGCGTCGGAGCGGGAAAATCATACGGACGACGCGATGTTGCAATCGGAAAATTCATTCTCCGCCGATGACAATGAGCAACAGGTGACGAGCGAGAGTTTCGTTTCGGAGAGTGAATCGGAAGTTGAAGAACCGATGACGGAAACATTTGATGAGTCGGTGCAGGAAGAGTCGGTGATGGCGGATGATGCTTTTGAGGAAGCGGAAAATCAAGTTTCGATTGCGGATGAAGCTGCGGATATGCAAACGGCGGATGAGCAAAATTTCGGATTGACAACGGAAACGGAATTTGATGCATCGGTAGAAGCGCAAGAGGATGACTCGCTCGTGGTGAATGAATTATCGGAAACGCAAGCGCAGGAAAATTTGTCAACGGAAGCGGAGACAAACGAAGCGCAAGACGGAAGCGAAACGGATTCATCCGAGAGTGATTCAACCGAGGTGCGCGACATGCAGGATGATTTTTCATCCAACTATTCGGTAATCGGAGAGAATGAAACGCCGGTAACTGCGGATGAGCAAAAGGCGGATGAAGCGGTAGCGCCGGAGATTGAAGAAAGCTCGGGTTTTGAAGCGGCATCCGATTCGCAGGAAGTTTCGACATCGAATGTCTTGGATAATATCGACGAAATTCATTCCGATTCGCTGATTACGATTTCAAGCGAGGGCGTAACGACGACCTCCGGCGAAAGTTATGCGGAAACTTCCGCACAGGAATCCGTGACTGAATCTGAATCCGTGACGGAGCCGGAGCATCCGGAAGTGAAAAAAGGCGTTTCGATTCCGAGAAGATTATGGTTGCTCGTGCCATGGATTATTATGGGACTGATGACGATTTTGAAATATGAGAAGGTTGCATGGATACCTTTTATTCTCTCGGTGCTCGCGTTATTCGGAGCGATTATTTCAAAAAAATCGCGTCGCTTGAGCAAAACACCGGAATTTTTGTGCATCATCATGGCGGTACTCGCCCTCATCGTGAACTTCGTATATCCGGAGTGGATGGTGGCAATCGCATTGCCGATTTCGATAATGGCGATTCTATTGTTCTTTATCGTCGGCTTTGTCAATTGGGATAATTAAGGAAGAATGTTTTTGGAGAAAAGATGGAATACAACGAAATACTGAAAAATGCAAAGAAAAATATGGCGGGCTTTTGCATCGGTTGTCCGATTTGCAATGGGCTTGCCTGCAAAACAAAGGTTCCCGGACCGGGCGGCAAGGGTACCGGAGAAGCATACACCCGAAACTTTGAGCGATTCTCAAAGGTTAAAATCAATATGGACACGATTTTTGAAGCGGGCGAAATCTCAACCGAGTTTGAGATTTTCGGCAAAAAATTTGCCATGCCGGTTTTTGCAGCGCCGATTGGAGCGCCGACGGTTCACTATGGATCGATGCTTACCGATGAGCAATATTCTCAAATTCTGTTTGAAGGATGTAAAGAAGCGGGCATTATGGCATTCGGCGGTGACGGAACGGCAAGCGAGGCGTACAATATGCCGCTTCAAATTATCAAATCGCTCGGCGGATACGGCGTGCCGACGATAAAGCCGTGGTCGGTTGAAGAGATGAAAAGAAAAATCGCCATCGCGGAAGATGCGGGCGCATTTGCGATTGCAACCGACATTGACGGCTCCGGATTGGCGATGCTCAAAAAGAGCAACACACCGGTCGGACCGAAGAGCATCGCCGATTTGAAAGAATTGGTTTCGGCGACAAAATTGCCGCTCATCGTCAAGGGAATCATGACGGCGAAGGGTGCGCGAAAAGCGATGGAGGCTGGCGTATATGGAATCGTCGTTTCCAATCACGGCGGTCGCGTACTCGACCAGACTCCCGCAACGATTGAAGTGCTGCCTGAAATCGTCGAAGCGGTCGGCGGCAAGGTCAAAATTTTCATCGACGGCGGAATCCGCTCGGGACTCGATATTTTCAAATGTCTCGCGATCGGTGCGGATGCGGTTTTGATTGCGAGACCTTTTGCGACGATGATTTACGGCGGAGGAAAAGACGCGATAGCAACCTATGTGCGAAAATTGCGTACGGAGCTTGCGCAAACGATGGAGATGGCAGGCGCCAACAATTTGGGTGAAATCGACAGCTCAATGGTTCGAATCGTCGATTAACTTTCAAGGATAATTCAAATACCTGAATTTATTTGCTGTCTTTGATTAAAAGATTTCCCGGCGGCAAAGAACTTCATTAGGATTTTAAGAAAAAATGATTTTATGAAACCCCTTTCTTGTATCGACTCCCAAAAGTCAGATGAAAATCCGGCAGTTGGAGAGCATATTGAGAGAGGGGTTTTTGTTTGTCATTTTTTGGTTAGTAAGTTTTCACAGCTTGCTGAATCAAATAATATATTGAGAGAGGGTTTTCGTTTGTCACTTTATCGGCGTAACAAAGATATTTTGATTTACATAAAAATAAAACTGAATGAATTTCATAGTTGTGCAGTCGGAGTTAAAAATTCAACACTGCTATTAAATTATCACTCATAAAAAATCAACGCGATATTTTAACTCAAAATAAATTTATGATACACAAATTACAAATTCGAAAATTAAAACGCATGCTTCCGACAAATATATTGGAATTGTGTAAAAATTTATTGCAAAATTGCTTGATTTTTTGTATAATGGAAGCGTTAAAAAACTTAATAGGAGGTTTGGTATGGAGAATAGCAAAAGAGGTGAATGGGGAAGTAAGTTCGGTTTCATCATGGCGGCGGTCGGCTCGGCGGTCGGACTCGGAAACCTGTGGGGCTTTCCTTACAAAATGGGAAAAGGCGGAGGATTCGCCTTTGTACTGCTTTACTTATTCTTTGCGTTTACGGTAGGATTTATTGTAATGATTTCCGAAATTGCAATCGGGCGTTTCGGAAAGATGGATGCGGTCGGCTCTTATAAAAAGCTGAACAAAAAAGCGGGATTCATCGGAGCCTTGGGCGTCATCGCCGCATTTGTCATCATGTCCTTCTATTCGGTGCTCGGCGGATGGGTACTGAAATATGCTTTTACTTATTTGATGGATATTTTCGGCAAAGGTTTTGGAAGCGCGACCGGAGAAGAATTTTTCGGGGCTTTCATTTCGAAACCGTTCGAGCCGATGTTTTGGTTCGCGCTCTTCCTTGCGCTTACCGCCATCGTTGTCATTCTCGGAGTTGAAAAAGGAATTGAAAAATTCTCCAAGATTATGATGCCGATGCTCTTTATCATGCTGTTGATTATTATTGTGCGCTCCGTGACTTTGCCGGGTGCAAGCAAAGGATTGGCATTTATGTTCAAACCGGATTTTACGGTGTTTAAAGATTTCAGCTCCACCGTATCGGTGGCGTCCATTGCGCTTTCTCAAATGTTTTTCTCACTTTCACTTGGAATGGGTGCGATGCTTACCTACGGAAGTTATTTGGGAAAAGAGCAGGATATCGAGTCCAGTTCCGTCATTATTCCGGTGCTGGATACGATGGTAGCGGTATTGGCGGGCGTGGCAATCATGCCGGCGGTATTTGCATTTGATTTGAGTCCGTCTGCGGGACCGGGGCTGATGTTTATTACATTGAAAGAAGTATTCGCGGCGATGCCGCTTGGAAATATCTTCGGACTGATGTTCTTCGTACTGGTTTTCTTTGCGGCGATTTCGTCTTCCATTTCATTGCTGGAAGTCGTATGTGCATATTTTATCGATTCCAGAGGAGTCAGCCGTACAAAAATATCGGTGATTGCTTCCATCGCGATCTTCATCTTGGGAATTCCGGTTGCGATGAGTTTCGGCGTACTTTCTCATATCAAATTGATTATGGGAATGGATATTTTGGATTCCTTCGATTATATCGCGGAATATACTCTGATGCCGCTCGGCGCATTGTTGATGTGCATCGGCGTAGGTTGGGTATGGAAGCCGGATTTCGTTATCAATGAAATCAAATCGGGCGGTCAACCTTTCAAAGCTGAAAAATATTATTGGTTTATGATTAAATTCGTAACGCCGTTGTTGGTTGCCTTCGTTCTCTACAAATCCAGTATCGAAGCGATTATAAAATATATGCAAAGCAAATAATGCAAACGAGTCGAGCAAAGATTTTGATGCAAACCAAATATTTTCAACCGAAGCAACAAAATATTTCAAGCAAACAAGGTACAGGATGTATAAAAAATCTTTTATGTTTGCGGAATGTATTCAGAAAAATGTATACAATATTAAGAGAAGTTATATTTGCAACTGAATAATCAAATTGAATTTTGAAAAAGCCTGCTGAATGCGGCAACCTCAAATGTTGTGAGTCAAAGATGGTTGTTGCGGGAAGCGGGCTTTTTCTAAACATCAAAGCGGGCATAGCCTTCTTTTTTTGCGTAAATTTATTCGACGCACGAGCGAAAATTCAAACTCAAGCTTGATTCAATTTCGAAAAAGGAATTGGCATCGGACTCCAAATGAAAATAAGGAGTAAAATCGGACTTCAAATCGAGAAGAAAATCATAATCGAATTCGAAATGAAAACGAAATCGAGACAAAAATATACATCAAAAACAGGGATGTAAAATCAAGACGAGATGAAAAGGCAAATCGAAACGAAAGCAAAATCGAAACGAAAACAGGAACTTAAAATCAAGACGAGATGAAAATTCAAATTGAAATCAAAATGAGCTTCAGAAATCAAAAATGAAGAAGGAACAATCACAATGACACGGATGGTTTCGGGAAATCGAAATCCGACTTCGATTTTAAATTAGAACGCGATTAGAATTGTTTTTAACAAAAACTTGCAAATTAGCAAAATACTATTGAAATACATTTAGAAATCAGATACAATACAGTTAAGCTACGAGAAAGGAGGAAAATTTATTGGGCTATATACTTATTACAAATAACGACCTGATGAATGATTTCGAAGGTGAAAAAATTTTTGTAAACGGTTCGGCATGGGATGTTCTGGTTAAGACTAGAGATTATATCCACAAAGGACATCGATTGATCAGCAGTCCGATCGGCGCGAGCATCCGCATGTTGCTTTCTCCGATAAAGTCGGTAATCATCTCATCGGATGTGGAGCCGCAAGATGAATATAGTCTGCAACAAATTGAGACAGCGATAGAGAAATTCCGAATGATTACGAGCAACCGAGGAGAAGACATCAAAAATAGTAGTGATTACAAAGAGGTCGATCGCGAATTGATTTTGGCAGCGATTGATGAAGCACGCAAAAATTTATGGAGGTGACTGATTTGAGACTTGAGCAAAGAATAATCAAGATTGATGATGTACAATTTGCTAATGAAAGCAAAGTGGAGAATGGAGTTTTATATGTCAACAAAGACGAAATAATCCAAAAGCTGAAAGAAGATCCGAGCATCAAGGATATTAAGATTGACCTTGCAAAGCCGGGCGAGAAAACAAGAATCATTCCGGTGAAGGATGTTATCGAGCCGAGAGTAAAAATCGAAGGTAATGACGGATTTGCCGGCGTGACAACGGATGTTGCACAACTTGGAGAGGGAAAAGTCAATGTTCTGAAAAATGTTGCGGTCGTAACGATTGGAGATATCGTCGGCTTCCAAGAGGGAGTAATCGATATGTGGGGAGAGGGTGCGAAATGGACTCCTTTCTCAAAAACATTGAACATTGTTGTGGATATAAAAGTAGTGGACGGATTGAAGCCGCATGAGCATGAAAATACCGTTCGTATTGCGGGACTTACCGCTGCGGAACTCATCGGTAAGATTGGAAAAGACGCTCAGCCGAATGAGACGAAGGTTTATGAAATAGGAACGATGACGGAAGAAGCGAAGAAGTATCCGAATCTGCCGAAGATTGCTTATGTCGAAATGCTTATTTCACAAGGACTTCTTCATGACGGATATATTTACGGCGTGAACTCTCAGCAGATTTTGCCGACGCTTATTCATCCGAATGAAGAATTGGACGGAGCGGTTATCAGCGGAAACTGTGTGGCGGCTTGCGACAAGATTACCACTTATCAGCATCAAAACAATGCGGTTATTGAAGAATTGTATGCAAAGCATGGAAAAGAAATCAACTTTCTGGGCGTTATTTTGACACCGGAGCTTACAACATTGGCAGGAAAGTTCAGAACTTGCGATTATACCGCAAAACTTTGTCAAATGCTTGGAGCGGATGGCGTAATCGTCAGTGAAGAAGGTTATGGAAATCCGGACTCCGACCTCGTAATGATTTGTTCGAGATTGGAAAATATGGGCATCAAAACCGTTTTGATTACCGACGAATGTGCGGGTTGGGACGGAATGAGCCAGCCGCTTGCCGATGTATCCAAGGCAGCCGTTGCGGTAGTATCTACCGGAAATGTAAGTCATGTGGTTGAGCTTGAAAAAGCGGACAAGGTACTCGGTGACGAAATGGCGATTGAGAATCTTGCCGGCGGATGGGCAGGCTCCAAAGATGAATCAACAGGAACAATCAAATGTGAACTCAATGCGGTAATTGGTGCAACTTCTGAAATCGGATACCACAATGCAACCATTGAATTGAAGTAGGAGGTCGAACATGGAAAAGAAAATATTATACTATCTTAATCAGTTTTTTGGTCAAATAGGAGGAGAAGATAAGGCGGATTATCCGGCAAATCTTGTGAAAGAACCTGTAGGACCGGCAGTCGGCTTCGAAAAAGAACTCGACGGAGCGGGAAAAGTGGTTGCAACATTGATTTGCGGAGATAACTACTTTAATGAGAATAAAGAGCAGGCGCTTGAATATATTAAAAAGGCAATCGAAGAAATCAAACCGGATTTGATTGTAGCGGGACCGGCATTCAACGCGGGTCGTTACGGAATGGCTTGTGCCGGCGTTGTAACTTTTGCGGAAAAAGAATTCGGAATCAAATCGGTTACCGGAATGTATGAAGAAAACCCGGGTCTCGATGCTTGTCGCGGAATTTCCTATGTTGTTCCGACCGGAGCGGCAGCGGGCGATATGAGAGCGGCACTTCCGAATATGGCGAAGATTGCAAAGAAAGTTCTTAACAATGAAGATGTGCGTCCGGCGGACGGATATTTTGCTCAAGGCAGAAGAGAGACAATTCTTGTTCAGGATATCGGAGCAAAAAGAGCGGTGGATATGTTGATGAAGCGTTTGAACAACCAGCCTTTTGAAACCGAGCTTCCAATGCCTGAGTTTGACACGGTCGATCCGGCACCGGCGATTAAAGATATGAAAAAAGCGGTTATCGCGTTGGTTACTTCCGGCGGTATCGTTCCAAACGGGAATCCGGACAGAATTCAATCCGCATCCGCACAAAAATGGGGTAAGTACGACATTTCCAAATCGGATAATTTGGAAGGCGATTTCATCACAATTCACGGTGGATATGACCCGGTATATGCGAACGAATGTCCGGACAGAGTAGTGCCTTTGGATGTGCTTCGTCAAATGGAAAAAGACGGCGAAATCGGAAAAGTGCATGAGCTTTTCTACACAACTACCGGAACGGGAACTGCAGTAGGAAATTCTATTTTGTTTGGTAAAGAAATCGGTAAAGAATTGAAAGAGATGGGCGTGGACGGCGTTATTCTTACTTCCACTTGAGGTACCTGTACTCGTTGCGGTGCAACGATGGTTAAAGAGATTGAAAGATATGGTCTTCCAATCGTACACATGTCCACAATCACGACAATTTCTCAGTCCGTTGGCGCGAACCGAATCGTACCGACGATTGCTATCCCATATCCGGTTGGAAATCCTTCGTTGGATTCGGATAAGGAAATCGCACTTCGTAAATCTTTGGTAAAGAAAGCGGTGGACGCTTTGGCAACGGAAGTTAAAGGGGTAACCATTTTTAAATAAAATAGGAGGTAGAATATGAAAGACGGCGAAAAGAGAGGTAATTGGAGTAGTCGATTCGGTTACGTTATGGCTGCTGCAGGATTTTCCATTGGACTCGGAAATATATGGCGCTTTCCATATCTTGTAGGGACAATGGGTGGTGGAGCATTCGTGTTAGTTTATGCTGTAATTTGTATCATCATAGGAATACCACTATTTTTTATGGAAGTGTCGCTCGGTCGTAAGGCGCAGCTCAATCCGGTTGAAGGAATGAGAAGTTTGACCAAAAAAGGAAGTCCTTGGGTTTCTTTCGGATGGCTGGGTGTACTTTCCGCATTCTTGATTTTAACTTACTATTTTCAAATTATGGGCTGGATTGTATCCTATCTGTTAAAGATGGTGAGCGGTCAACTGACGAATCTCAGTCAGGAGCAATCGGCGCAAGTTTTCCAAGATTTCATGAACAACCCGACACAGTTGGCAATCTTTATGATTATCGCGATTGTCATCGTCGGCGTGATTTCATCATTGGGACTCAATGCCGGTTTGGAAAAAGCTTGCTCATTTATGATGCCGGCTCTGTTTATAATGATTATACTGATAGCGATTCGTTCGCTTACTTTGCCGGGTGCGATGGAAGGTCTGAAATGGTATCTCAGTGTCGACTTCTCCAAAATAACACCGGAAGTTTTCCTGCGGGCGTTGGGACAATGTTTCTTCTCTATCGGTATTGCGAGTGGGGGAGGATTTATCTACGGTAGTTACTTGAAAAAAGACAGTAATATTCCGGAAGACGCGTTGATGATTATCGGATTTGATACCGTTGCGGCTCTTATTGCGGGACTTATGATATTCCCGGCGATATTTGCGCTTGGTATGAAGACGGATTCCGGTCCGAGCTTGCTGTTTGTAACTATGTCCCATCTGTTTACTAAAATTCCGATGGGTAGATTGTTCGGTTCGATGTTCTTCTTGTTACTTTTCTTTGCGGCATTGACTTCCGCGCTTGGATATTTGGAGCCGATTATCGTGACATTGTCCGAGCTTGGCAAAAAGGATCGTAAGAAGAGCGTATGGATTGCTTTGGTGGCAATTTTCATCGTTGGATTCCCAGGGATTCTTTCAAACAGCTATTCAGGCGGAATGCAGATTATAGGCAAATCCATTTTCGACTTTGCCGATTTCTTATCCGGCGATGTGATGATGCCGCTTGGAGCAATCGTGCTTGCGATGTACACCGTATTTGTTTGGAAGTTTAAGGGATTCAAAGAAGATGTTAATGTCGGAGCGACAAAGCTTAAAATTACAAATGCGTGGATGCCGGTTGTGACTGTGCTTATTCCGATCGTACTCGTTATTATTCTTCTGAGAGGATTGGGTATTTTTGGATAATCGAATTGCCCTGGGCAATATTAAATCAGCAAACACAATTATATAAGCAAACTCCATAAGTGAACGCGATGACCGCTTGTTTTGACAGGCGGTCATTGCGTTTTGAATTGTAGGCTTAAGCCTGTTTTGCGATTGCAAAGCTTTCGCAAAACAAATAAAGGGGCTGTTGCAAAATAGCCCCTAAAAAAAATGGCAAACTCATAAGAGCAAGCCA
>JAUNKE010000115.1 GCA_030532905.1 Peptostreptococcaceae bacterium | reverse complement strand
CCCATGCATGTGACCTACCAAAGATTTTCATCGCTTTGCTTGAAAATCGGGTTAGATCTAGAACCCCACCGTTCCGCCGTTTCATTGGAACGGAATAATTATAATTCCATCTATAGTTTATTATGTTTTAATATAAGATTTCCGATAAAGCAAAGAGCTGCTGCCCTATGAAAATCATTTGGCAACAGCTCTTATATGCAATCCATTTTTAAGATACAGATTTTACCGATTGGGTTTTAATCTTCCTTTCTCTCCCGATTCGTTATGTTCTGCTCGCGAACGGCAACAAAAATCATCAACAGCTCATCGGAAGTATCATCGAATGGTTCGCCTAACCAGTTTCGATAACAAGACTTAACTCTCATTCCCGCATTGTTTAAATCGCTAACGACCTGCTCATAGCTACGAAATTGCAACTTTTGCTGAGTATATATCTTGCAATCATGGTCGATAAATTCATTATACATGTGCATTGTGATTACGCCATATTCATCAGGCGGGTCAATGAGCGTTGTCTCACACAGTCTTCCTGCCGGTGTTTCACGAAACTCATTTTCTTCATTCCATTTTTTCCATGCTTCCGCTTTCGGATTGCGTGTTTCAAAAGCAACAATTCCAGCGGGTTTTAGCCCCCGAGCAATTTGTTTCAATGTCTCATGCCATTCCTTTCCGATAATATGCATGGCGACATTCCCTGTCATGAAGACAAGATCTGCCGAGTCAACCATAATTTCACTCCCAGTTCCCTCAATCCATATAACTCTGTCTCCATTTCTTCGATTACGCGCCAACTCAAGCATTGCCGGCGCAGGGTCGATTCCGATTATTCTGCGTCCTTCCGCTACGAGCGTTGTCGTAAAAATACCGGTGCCGCATCCAAGGTCAATGATAGATTTTACATCCATATCATCCGCCAGTTTGCGATAAAAATCATGGTCGGGACCATCCGGATTATCATAATCGTAAATGGACGCGATAAGATTATTGTCATAATTGTTCTGCAAAGTTTTCCTCCAAATATTTTTTACTCAACATTCACCATTTCACAATGTATGCCTAATAAATTTCCGTATTGAATATTTTCTTATAAAACACCAAGTATTTTCGGCAAGGCTGATGAAAAATTATATTATGAACATCAAATACATAATCGGCAATGCTTTTCGGTAGTCTTTGCCGACCAACAAATATACTGAGCCGAATAAGAATGCACCCAACGCTGTAAGTAAACCGACTTCAACACTCCCTTTTGTAAAAATATGCGCCAATCCCCAAGTCAAAGCGAGCACAATTCCACCATACGGAACACTTTTGTTGTGAAACCATTTTTCACAAGCTGTCTGTCCAAAAATAATGATTAAGGAAAACAAAAAACTCTCGAACAGATAATAGATATACTGAAAAACAAATTTTATAATTCCTAATCTCTGAAATTCAAGAAAAGGTTTAAATCCACCCCAATCCAGATAACTTACAACGAAAGACACAATTAAGCATACTGCCGCTCCGATATACTGCCACTTATTGAGTGTACTCTTTATTTCCCATATATCGAATCCATATTTTTTCTTTGCGAAATTAAGAATAAAAGCGCCTATAAGCAACCAAATAACACAAGTAGCTACCCAATGTGCAATAGTTTGAAAGAGCGTATAGTTATCAATAGAATTGCCATAAATAGGTTCTTCAATGAATTTAACTAAAACCAACTCCAATCCGAGTCCGGCAAATGCCCATAAAGCAAGATTTAAGCAAATCCATCCCGTCAACTTGTTTTTTGAATCTGAATTTGTGCTGTTAAAAAGTCCCATTTTCCCCTCCTAAGCTTTTGTAAAATTTCACTTTCTTAAATCGGTATTGCTCAATTTTAAGTGCTCTTTTTCTTGTGGAATCGATATAAGCTCTTTAATTCTTGTAAACCTTTCAAAAAACTAATATCACATCCAAAACAATTTTATCATCGTGTCGCTTCAATGCCCGCCGGGAATATGCATAGCTCACAAGCACTCTCTCCACCGCTTTTTTATACTTTTAAAATTTAGCTTTGCACCTCAACATTTCTCAATTGTTTTTTCTGCAAAAGCAAAGTTTTGATTTTATTCATGGGCGCAAATTTTTCACTTATTGTTTCAAGAGCCGAAATCCTACTTAATATATTTACTTGCCAATTTATAGACCTGATTGATTTCTTTGCTTTGTAAATCCCAGTTTTCCAATTCTTTTATAATCAACTCCGGATATTTCTTGCTTATGTCTCTTAATGCATTCCCTACGGATTTTCGAACATATTCGCTGCTATCCTCTTTTAATGCGGCTATTCTCCTAATGGCTTCATTTGGATTTTCTTTAAAATACGCTCTGCTTGTCCAAATTCTCAAACCTTCTGTAACCGCCCTTCTCGTATTCGGATTGCCGTTCTTCAACCATTCATCAATAATTGGAAGCGATTTTTCGTATCCTGTTTTTCTGCAAAATTCGTCAAATGATTTCGCCAACACTTCCTGAACTCTCCAGTTGTCATCTTTGGATACTTCATCTCTCATAAAATTTAAGATCTCTTCATCTTCGGATAAATATCCAAAAAGAAAGACGCCATACATTCTCACTTGATATATTTCCGATTGATAAGCTGAATATGCCAAATTCTTGGTATAGGAATCATTATTAGATTTATAATCATCCAAGGCTCTTTTTTCTTCTATTTTGAATCCGTTTTCTATTAAAGCGAACTCTTTTTCCAAATCAGTTATATACTCTTTCATCAGAATTTTTCCTCCGCAAATTTTCCGTTATCCAAGCTCATCAATTTATTGTAACATATTCTTCATACTCTGTCAGTTAATCAATCGAAGTTGCCGGGCTGCGACTTTGTCTTGCCGCTTGCATCCCTTCGTCTTTATCCTACAATAAATAAGAGAGGGGTAGAGTTTATCGCCTGTCATATTCTTTGGTAATTATCTTCCATGCTCTTTTCTTACTTTTGTACTCTTTACATTCGTGACGATCTCATATTCTTGTAGCTGTTTCATTCTTTCTAAAGCCGATGCTTTTTCAACATTTAATTTAGTGTCTGCTCATAGTAGCTTGAATATTTGATTTTACAATACATTCACTGATT
>JAUNKE010000114.1 GCA_030532905.1 Peptostreptococcaceae bacterium | reverse complement strand
TGTACTCCTTACGAGCCCTCGACTTCTTGCCGTCCGAATTTTGCCCCGCACATCCGGATATTTCAATGCCTAGTCCGGCATAATACTTCACCTTCAATTTTTCATCCAAATCCGCCGGGTCAATTCGATATTCCTTCCGATTGTTCGCCGGATTCTCACACTCTACCGCTCGAATATTACCTTTTTTTATTTCACTCCGGATATATCTTTCACTGCATCCTTTTAATGTAGCCACTTCTTTAACGGTAAGCATTTCATTGTATCCCCCTTTCCGTCAATTTCCCTCTATTCAAATTATATTTTTTATGCTAAAATATTTTTGTAAGATTTTTGAATGCCTTTTGACCGGTTACCCCCTGGTCTGAGGCTTTCTTTTTTTGTCAAAAAAGTTATTGTTCGCCGCAAACAGAATTCCAATCCCGACCAAACACAATCCGCCGACGATAGACGCAAACAGCTTCCCGCTCGCCGCAATGCGCAGCATCAAGAATCCATACCCGCCAAGCAACCAGTTGATTGCCCATCGCCGACCACTTTCATCAATCCGGCAACTTCTCTTCTTTCTTGCCTTCCGCTCGTGATAGTCAATAATTTCAAAATCTAAATTATTCATAATAACCACCTTCCTTTTCCAAACTACATACATGACGATTGAGCTATGAGATAAAGCACCGCGTTTTTACACCGCTACGGGAGTCATCCCGCATCCCACCACGCCGCACATGCTATTCAATCGTTGCTTCACTTCTGCAATCTCAGATTCTACATATTCAATCGCCTTTCCAAGCTGTTGTACCTCTTTTTCAAGCGCCAGACATCCATTCCATAATGCCGTTCTTTCCATCGACCCGGCTTTTGTCTTACTATTCATTTTTCTGAGAGTCTCGATCGAGTCGTTATACTGCTTATACATTCTTCTAAGACAGGCTAAGTCCTTTTCATTCTCATCAAGCCAAGCTTCCAACTTAATCCTTTCTTCCATTTCAATGCTCCCTTCCCGAAATTCTTCAGTCACTGTTTTTTGTATAAAAGAAGTCACTTTTTCATACAATCCAACATCCTCTTGTATTATACTGTCCGAATCTTTTTTATGGCTCATCGCATCTCCTTTACAATCCCAAAACCTTTTTAATCGGTTCACGATAAGAAACACCGCTTCTTCTTCCATAAATAACATCAATCAAATGTTGTGGATGCATTCCGACTTCCTTTGCTAATTGCCCCTGCGTCATTCCCTTTTCCATCAACTTGATTTTTATTTTCTTTCCGAATTCGCAAGGGATTGATTTTTGCTCTCTAGTTGTTCTTGACATACCTGTACACCTCCAATCCAAGTTCCACCATTTTTAATATCCGACGCAATTGCGGTTTCAATTGGCACTTCCACCAAAATTTTTGCTTCCGCTTGTAATCCCATACTCTTAATTAAATCATTGTACCTTTCGATTGCATCTCCAAAAGACATCGCGTCCAAATTTTTATCATCTTTAGACACCACATAAAAGCAATCCAGCTTCCCGCTATTATCAAAAGAAACCATACCAAATCTTCTTCCTGTTTTTTTATCCATTTTTTGCTCCTTTCATTATTTTTTAATAGCCGTTGTGATATAATATAGTCGTAAATTCTAAGCTATATTTATATTATAATGGTAAATTTGCCATTAGTCAATAAGAATATGGTTTTTTTGCCATTTTATTTTTTAGGGAGGTATTATGAGCATATTAGATAGATTAAAAGAAAAACTTGAAGAACAAAACTACACCCTCGCGTCGTTAGAGCGTACGCTTGGATTTGGTCAAGGTACTATACGAAAATGGGACACAAATTATCCGTCTTATGATAAATTAGTTAAAGTGGCAAATTTGCTTAATGTAGATGTCGGCTGGCTTATTACCGGAGAAACTCCAAACACATCCGAAGATTATTCAGAAATAGAACAGTATCTAATTGATATGTTCCGCAAACTGCCGGAACGGGAACAAGTAAAAATCGAAGGGATTTTGGAATGGAAACTCCAAGAACAAGAAGATAAAGAAAATAAAGAAACCCTAAAAGCTCCGGATTCTTCTTTGCCCAGAGTAGAAGAAAAAATTATTCCTTATAATGCATATATAAAGGAAGAAACTCCAACGCACTCAAAAAATAACGAAGAAACTCAACCTCGTGAAGTGCTTATTATCGGCGATACAGCAGCAGGGTCTTTTATTAACGCAATTGCTAATTCATATTTTGAAGAAACAGTAATCGCAAAACATAAAAAGACCGATTTTGCAGTAAAAGTAAAAGGCGATAGCATGGAGCCGCTAATTAAAAAAGGACAAATTGTAGAAGTTCAAGACACTCAATTTGTATCAAACGGAGAAATAGTAATTGTCTCTTATAATGAAGGTATTACCTGTAAAAAAATCTACTTCCGCCCAAATCATGAAATCGAACTTCGCTCCATCAATGAAGAATACGAACCGATTTTTATCAAATTAAACGAGTTTGACATTGAGAACAACTCTTTCCGCGTCATCGGTCGTGTCTTGCTTTAATTTATGTAATGACGATATTTAATATCATTTTGCGGTGCTCTTTGCCACAAGATAAGTTGGAGAATGAATCAATTTCATCATCAAATAGCTACATGTAACATCTCTCCGCCGATACTTTTGGTCGTTACTATAAAACACCACCGTTAAAATTTCTAAAACAGTAAATACAAGCTTAAAAACCGAGTAAAAACACACCCTTTTTTGCTCGGTTTTTTATCAAAATGTGGATAACTTTTCCCAACTTATCCACATCGCCCCAAAATATTAAATATATATTCAAAAAAACAAGCCGTTTCACCTTAATTTTGCAATGTTGCCGAACAAATCAAAGAAACGATAAACACGCTCAACCCATTGTTTTACCAATCACGGAACTTGTTCCGCGACAAATCGGATTTAGTTCCGCGAGTTCCGCGACAATTTCTATACTTTACAAAAAGCAACGCCGTAGCAAAACCATTGCTAAAACAACATTTGAACGATTTTAACGATTTTTGAACGCTCATTTTTACATACATTTTTTCATCCGTCCGTCACACTACCTAAAAATCACTCGACCAAAAATCAACCATTCAAGAACTTTTTA
>JAUNKE010000113.1 GCA_030532905.1 Peptostreptococcaceae bacterium | reverse complement strand
ATAAAGAAGCAATCAATCTGGCTATCGTCGTCTTCCCTCCGCCGGATGGACCCACAAAAGCATTGACCGTTCCGGGAACTATCGTCATATCGACTCCATGAAGAATCTCTTTGTCTTTTTGATATCCGAAATGCACATTACGAAGTTCTAACGAATGATTTTTCGGCATATCGTTTGTGCTCTCGGGTCGGTGCATCTCTCTCATTTCCAAAAGGCTACCGACCTCCTCAAAGATAACGGTTGCTCTTGCAATATCGTCGTTGTATGCCATCACGGTTATCAATGGCGTAATTAAACCCATCGAAAGAATGATGACCATTATCAGATCGCTTGCCTCAATATTGCCGTGCAAATACATGAAACCGCCAATCGGTAAAACCGCCAAAAGTGTTGCCGGAACAATTGCCAGACCGCTCGAAAAATAAAAGATTGAAGCTCGCATCCAATCGATATAAGCATTCGCTCCATCTTTTGCCGCTTTTTCAAACTTTTCATAAGAACTGTCCGTTTTTCCAAACACCTTGATCACTTCAATCCCATTGATATATTCAACTGCCGTATCATTGAGAATCTTCGTCTTTTGTATGCAATCCTTCCACCATTTCTCCTGATCCTTCATCATCAGCGACATCAAGAAAATTCCAAGCGGCAAAGTAATCAGGGAAGCAAGTGCCAGTTTCCAGTTGATTGTAAGTAGATAAATGAACATCAAAATCGGCGCAGTGATATTTGCGGTAAACTCAGGAACAATATGAGCCAATGTGGTTTCTATGGAATCCACTCGCTCCACGATGATATTTTTCAGTTCACCGGAAGGAATGGTGATCACATCGCCCAAAGGGACTCTCAAAAGCTTAGCACATATTTGTTTTCTAATATTTGCCAATAGCGCAAAAGTCGCCTCATGGGAATTGCTTGTGGAAACGGAATGAAAGATAATTCCTAATGTCCAAAACAATGCCGTTCCGATAAAAAGCGGGAAATATGCCGAAAAAATTTTTTCTCTCTGCAAAAACAGTTGCACAATTCTCGCCGTAAGATAGTACGGCATCATCCTACAGATTACTCCGCACAGTGCAAAGACCACCGACTTCACATATCGAGTTCGATCGCTGCTTGCAAATTGCAATATCCACTGCATCAAAGATTTTCTCTTCATTTGTTCTTCTTTTTCTTCTTTCATTTCAACTCCTCCTCATCTAACGCGTGCTGCTCCGATATTGTTTTGGAGACATCCCATAAATTCTTTTGAATGCCGCAGCAAACTTTCCCCCGCTCTCATATCCGACTTCAAATGCAATATCTCCGATACTCATTTCCGGATTCAAAGTCAAAAGCTCACTCGCGCGCTGCATTCTCTGCTCCGTAAGCCAAGCAAAAACCGGTTTTCTGTAAATACTTTTGAAACATTCCTTAAATGCGGTTTGCGATATATCGTATTGCTTCGCCAAATCTTCAATCCGATGGTTTTCTTTTAGATTTTCCATCATTTGTTTTGCAGCAGCATGCACTTTTTCCACTTGTTCTTTGTAGAAATACGGTTTTTCTCCGGTCAAGGTGCCGGGTTCCAACACGGAAAGACAGACCAACAGCTCCAAAATCTTAGTTCTAAAATATAGCTGCTTTGCTTTATCCGGCACTTGATAAAGCTCCATAAACAAGCGTTTCAGCGTTTCTTCTTCTTGAATCATGAAATAACCGTCTTTGCCGCAAAATTTACTTCGAATCATTTCCAAATCAACCGGAATCGCCGGCACATCGCCCGAGAGTGCTTTTGTAGCCAACTCACTTTCAAATCCGACCGTTATTCCGTGGAAATGCCTAGTCGGAAATTTTACGATTCCCTTATGATGAACTCTGGAATCAATACAGATATTTCCGGGCTTTTTTATCTGACAAAAGCCGTTGTCACATTCCATCACAAGACTTCCCTCGCGACAAAAATCCACTGCCAAAATCGTCTTTGCCGCTTGAAACAAAGAATCATAATACTCCATGTGAAAGTCATTGTACATAAGATACACCCCGTCAAAAACCTGATGAATGATCATGTCTCCTTCACCGGTCTCGTTTTCGACACGAAGGATGACCATGTCTTCCGTTTTTGCCAACAAACGAAAATCACCCATTTGCTTTGAACTCGGAAAAGAATCCCACACCCTTTCAACTTTTTTCATCCGTCACCTCTTTTTGATTTTGTTATTGCAACAACTTCTCTACTCATTTTTTTGTTAATTTCTCTATTGCATAAACACTTCTTTTCTCTTAATAAGAGAATCGTTCACTTATTTTAAGCTTGCTTCCTTGTTATTTCAACTTTTTTCATCTACGCTTCTTCTGTTTTCCCAAGATATAAAAGTCCTTTTGTTCTGTGTTCCGAAAAACTATACTCTTTCAATTCCTTCCCCCGTCACCTTTTTTTGTTTTTCTGTTGCAACAACTTCTCCATCAATTTACTTCTTATGTAAGTCACATAACAGCTTCATTTTTCAAATACCGAAACTCTCTTTCTCCGGCGTCAGGAAATCCATAACATTAGCAATGAAGTTTTTAACTCTTTCGCTTTTCTATCCGAACATAGCGCAAGCGACTATCATTTTTGTTTTGTTCTTTTTTTCTGTCTGTCTCAAGCAGTACTTAAACTAAAAAAGAAGAAAATCGATGTCAACTTTAGAATTTAAAATCTCAACAATTCCAACAAGATGAGCATAACCTCTGAATCACCATTGATATCCCTTCCACAATAAAGTATATCATCACCATTTAAAACGCGATAGCCCAATCCGACAATTTCGTTCCATTTAGTTATCTTTATTTTCATCTCAAAATTTCTTTATAGAATCAGTCAACAAACAAAAGAACAACTCATACTAATACCTAATACGCCACAGAAAAAATATTCTTTTCCCGTTCCGATGGAACGGCGGAACGGTGGGGTCACCGTTCCCTACAAGGCAGGAAGCCAAAAACGGTTATTCAAAATACAATTTATTGATAACTCTGTTTTTTAATGGGTATCAGTATCACTTCATTACCGATTTATGAAATCAATATAATAACCACGATCTCCGAAATTAATAAAATATAGCACTAAAACTAAACAAGAAAGGACATAAAAATACCTCCAAAGTAGTTTTTGGCTATTCACCAGACATACTTTAGTGTCTGCTCATTAACCGCGACTCAAAACAAACTCTTTTTTAAGCCTCTGA
>JAUNKE010000036.1 GCA_030532905.1 Peptostreptococcaceae bacterium | reverse complement strand
TACGGTGGTGTGAGAGGTCGGCTACTCAAATAATGGGTAGCCTCCTACTCGATTTTATATTGCAGCCCTAATAAGTCTGTTTTTCTCAATAAATGAATCGTGCGGAGTAAAGTGTGCTCAATTCTTCTAATCTCAAAGTGTTTTTTGAGAATCTCATGCAAAAACCATCATATTCAACGATGTTGTTAAACCCATTGTTAAAATATGTCTCCAACTCTTCAAGTAAATTTTGTTCTTGCTGGTCTAAAACCTGATTTTCAAAAGTTCGTTTTTAAAATAAATAACTTTTATAAATTGATAATATAGTAGATTCTAATGACATTCTGATTTTTGTCAAGATGCATCACATAATTCTTTCGGGGTTATTTTTCGTCTGAGTTTCCTTTCATTTCTTTTTTTATTTGGTAAATTGCAAGTAGACTCAATAAAATGGCACCAATACTCAAAGCCCTTTTTTCCAAAAAGAAATTGGCAAAATTCAACATCGTAGCAAATAAGATAAGCAGTATAGTAATCATTTTTTCCTCCAATCTATTATACAATTAGGATAGAGAGGGATTTCTCCACGCCCAATCCAATATTTTTTTATCAAATAAATCATTGCAACAATTAAACCGATAACAGCTATTGCTAACTTCAGTTCTTTTGAATCTCTCCAATAAATTGCCAGAGATATTAAGTGCGGAAGTTGTTTTCCGACCCTGTATTTAAAAGTGGAGATGGATATTATTATAACTTTTTTAACTCATAAAAACCTCTAGTAAAACCTCTAGTCAGGATGCTGACATAATAATATGATGTTATAAAATTTTACAAAAAAATGTTACCGAGGCGATAACATTTTATATTTTTATTTCAAATTCTTTTTGTAAATCCATTTGATGTGACTCGATTTCTTTTTTTAAATTAGTAAGTTTTTCGTGTGTCCATTTGCTAGGTGTGGGCTGTGGAAATATTTCTATTTCATGTTTTCTTTTTTCTAATAATACTACAGGTTTTTCAAGAGAGTTGTTATATACAGTTGAAAAATCAGCTAAAGCTACGGCTTTAGGCATTAACGCCATTGTTCTTTCATATCTTGAAACAATTTTTTCAGGAGGAACATCATGACCTCCGGTTAACACTCTAAATTCCACCCTCCGTTTATTGATTTCAGGATCAAAAGTAGTTACAAAGACTAGGATTATTTCATAACCTTGTTTTTTTGCTCTACGCATAAAGTCTACTTTGCTTTCATGAGAAAAAACTGTTTCGAAAGAGAAATTGACTTTACTTTTTAAACAGTTTTCTCTCAACCGGCTAGCCTGATCAAAGGCTTCTTGGTCGCTAAGATTATATTTTTTCTTGATATCATCGGCATTGATATACACCATTGAAGCAATTCTATCTTCGTATGTTCTCGTTATGGTAGATTTCCCACTTCCGTTTGGTCCAGCGAATAATAAAAGTTGTGGTTTCACTATTCTACCACCTTATCTATTTCTTTGGTACCATCCGGACGAAGCCAGTAATATGTTTTTCCATCACTATGATAGGTAGAAATTCCTTTTTTATGAGCATCTTCAATAATTTTTCTTGTATGTTCCGCCAAAATTCTTTCTTTTTCACTCACAGGAAGTTCATAAAAATAAACTTTTTTCTTTGTAGAATTGTTTTTCATAGTACAGCTCCTTTCAAAAACTTTTACTGTGATTATATTATACCATATTGTCGTGATGTTTCCGATAGGTTTCAAAAAATATAAAAATCCTGAATGGCAAAAAACAAAAAGTTATTTGTTCAACTTTCGCTGCTATGAAGCTTCGGTTTCCAATACTACTATTATTTTTACAAGGGACATCTTGTTGCAGTGGATTCGTCATCATAAATAAAGTATAAAAATTTATGGTGAGTTGTTTTAAATATTTTGTGAGGATATTCAAGACATGACTTTTTGTTTGAATCCTTGCAAACCTAACAGCTTTATTTGTTGTGCATACTTCTTCATTTGTTCGAAAATCTCATTTGTTTCAAAAAGCAATATGAAGTGGATTGCTTTGCAAGCTTCTTGGTATCAGAGTTGACTTCCGTTTTTCATATTGTTGCGCGCGGTTGCCAGCATCAATTTCAATCGATTTTCCTGATTGGTTTGGCTTGCGCTGGCGTCGTAGTCGATGGCAACGACATTGGAGAAAGGATGCTCGTCCTTGATGGCGCGGAAAACTCCTTTGGCAACGATATGATTCGGAAGACAACCGAATGGCTGTGCACAAACGACATTGTTGATGCCGTGGTGAATATGTGCCAAAATTTCCGCCGTCAGCAACCAGCCTTCACCCATGACCACTCCTTTGGAAATGATATGATCCGCCATCGTATAAAGCTCTTCAAAACTATCCATCGGGTCAAAGAGACCATGACTTTGAATCACCGAAATCATTTGATTCTGTTTGGTGATGAGCAATTTTTTTGCGGAATAGGTGACGGATTGCTTGTCTCTTTTGATACCGTAGATGGAGCGGTTGGTTTCATTCGTCGAAAGCGAATACAGCACGAAATCGAGCACGCCCGACAAGACCGGTTCCGCATTTTCGGCAATCAGAAAATCTTCCAAATCATTGTTTCCGAGATTGGAATATTTGAGATAGATTTCACCCACGATGCCTACTTTGACCTTTGGATTTTCATCCATCGGAATACGGGCAAAATCCTCGACGATTTTCTTGCAATTCGCTTTCAGAAGCATGAAGGCGCTTCCTTTGAAATAGAGAGAAAGTACGCGAATCCATTTTTGCAATTTCTTTTTCGCCATCCCTTTGTGCAATTCGCGAGCTCTCGCCTGATTATAAATCGTCATCAAAAAATCGCCGTACAATAGAGAATGAAGTGCGCGGTTGAGAAATTTCGCTCCGACCGAAAATTCATCGGTTTTGTCCAACCCGCCGGCACTGAGCGCAATGACGGGCACATGAGCAAATCCTGCGGCAACCAATGCTTTGCGCAATAAGAAAATATAGTTGGATGCGCGACATCCGCCGCCCGTCTGTGTCAAAATCAGCGCAACCTTGGTGGTGTCGTAGCGACCGCTTTTGAGCGCGTGGATAAATTGCCCGATGACCAAGATGGCGGGATAACACATATCATTGTGCACATATTTGAGACCTTCCGCAACGAATGCGCGGTCATTATCCACGAGCAATTCCGCTTTGTAGCCTTCCAAAATCAACGCCTCTTTGAGCAGGCTGAAGTGGATGGGAAGCATTTGCGGAATCAGAATCGTGTGGGTTTTCTTCATTTCTTTTTTGAAGACGGCAAAATTATTTGTTTGCATTTTTTTTCGCCCTTTCATCCATTACGGCAATCAAGCTGCGAAGTCGAATTTTGACTGCGCCGAGATTGCTGATTTCGTCAATCTTTATCTGAGTATATAATTTGTTATAGCGATGCAGAATTTCGCGAAGCTCATCCGATGTGACCGCATCCAGTCCGCATCCGAAAGATACGAGTTGGACGAGCTCCATATTTTTGTTGCGGCTGACAAAGCGAGCGGCATTATACATTCTTGCGTGGTAGCTCCACTGGTTGAGTACATTTTGAACGCGTCCGCCCTCAACGATGGGAACCGAGTCTTCGCTGAGCACGACGAAATCGAGTGAATTCGCCAAACGGTCGATACCATGACTGATTTCCGGGTCGGCATGATACGGTCTGCCGGAGAGCATCAGCATTTTGATATTGTTTTCTTCGGCATAGTCCATCGCGCGCCGTCCTTCCTCGAGCATCGCCTGATGAAAATCCTGATAGGCTTCACGAGCCGCTTTTTCCGCCAAGCGAATCCGTTTCAGCGAAATTTTTTCGTCAAGCCGCTGCACATAGGGCTGAATTTGCTTTGCAAATACCTCCTCAGCATGCATTGATATATAAGGATACATAAATCCGGTTTTGTGATTGAATTTGATATTGGACTTGACCACTTCGGGATAGTAGGCGACCACCGGACAATGATAGACATTATCCGAAATTCCTTCGTTGATATTGTAAGAAGTAGCGGGATAGAAAATCACATCGACTTCTTTTTCGAGCAGGTCAAAGATATGCCCGTGAACGAGTTTGGCGCCATAGCATGCTGTATCCGACGGGATGGTATGCTGTCCCTTTTTGTATAAATCTCGCGTAGATTTGGCGGAGGTCTTTACCGAGAATCCGAGCTCGCTGAAAAAAGTGAACCAAAACGGCAAAGTGTCGTAAAAATTCAGTACCAAGGGCAGACCGATGGTCAGATCGCCTCCTTTGTGATGCTTGAACTGTCCGAGATAGTCCTGTTTGAACTGATAGAGATTCGGCAGCTTCACATCATTTTTCTTCTCCAAAGGCCGCGAGCATTTATTGCCCGAAATCAGTTTTTGTCCGTTGGAAAACTTGCTGACGGTCAGCAGGCAATGATTGGTGCACAGATTGCAGTTGACGGTTTTGGATTCATGAGCAAAGTCGGCGAGCGCCTCCTTGGTGATGATATTGCTCTTGCCTTGAGCTTCCGCGAGCGCTTTGGAAAAAAGTGCCGCGCCGAATGCGCCCATCAGCCCTGAAATCTCCGGACGCACGACCGTACGCCCCACCTGTAATTCAAACGCGCGCAGCACGCCGTCATTGAGGAAGGTGCCGCCCTGCACCACGATGTTTTTGCCGAGACTTTCCGGGTCGGTGGCGCGGATTACTTTGTAAATCGAATTTTTGACTACCGAAATTGCCAAGCCGGCTGCGATATCTTCCGGCGTAGCACCGTTCTTCTGCGCCTGTTTAACGGAAGAGTTCATAAATACGGTGCAGCGGGAGCCCAAATCGACCGGCCGCTTCGCTCGAAGCGAAAGCATCGCGAAATCTTTGACATCATAGCCGAGCGAAGTCGCGAAAGTTTCGATAAAGGAGCCGCATCCCGACGAGCAGGCTTCGTTGAGCATCAGCGAATCGATATTTTCATCCACGATTTTGAAACATTTGATATCCTGTCCGCCGATGTCGATGATGAAATCGACCTTGGGGTCAAAATATTTCGCCGCCATATAGTGCGCGATGGTTTCCACAACGCCGTGGTCAATCGAAAATGCGGAGCTGATCAAATCTTCACCGTAGCCGGTCACCGCGGAAGATGCGATTTGAATGTTCGGCTGCGTATTATAAATTTTAGCGAGCTGCTCCTTGACGACATCCAGCGGATTTCCGAGATTGGAATTATAATACTCGAAAAGAATTTCATTCTGCTCGTTGATGAGTACCATTTTCGTCGTCGTGGAGCCCGCGTCGATACCCAGATACGCCTTGCCTTCATAATGCTCCAGTGCCGAACGCTTCACATTGGACGATTGATGCCTTTGCACAAAATCATCATATTCCCGATTGCTTGCAAAAAGCGGCTCCATATACTCAAAATCTTCATGAGCAATCGATGCCTGATACAGTGCTCTTTTTAGGGAGTCAAAATCAAATTTCTCCAATTGCTCCGCCGCATACTCCGCCGCTCCGAGAGCCACAAAATATTGAGCGTTCTCAGGGAAAATTGCGGAGTGCTCATCGAGCTTGAGCGTTTCGACAAAGGCTTTTTGCAAGCCTTTTTGAAAGCTGAGCGGCCCGCCGAGAAACAAAACATTGCCCTCGATTTCCCGTCCTTGAGCAAGACCGGCGACCGTCTGATCCACCACCGCCTGAAAAATACTGGCGGCAATATTTTCCTTTTTCGCGCCCTGATTGATGAGCGGTTGAATGTCGGTTTTGGCAAATACCCCGCAGCGAGAGGCGATGGGATAAATATCCGTTGCATTCAAACTCAAACGGTCGAGCTCATCGACCGATATGTTCAGCAAAGTCGCCATCTGATCGATAAAAGCGCCCGTTCCGCCGGCGCAGGAAGAGTTCATTCTTTCTTCCAAAGTACCTTTCATAAAAATGATTTTGGCATCTTCTCCGCCAAGTTCAACCACAACATCCGTCTGCGGATAATGTTTGCGGACGCCGACGGCGGTGGCGAAAACTTCCTGAACGAACGGAATATGTGCTCTTTTACTGATTCCCATACCGGCGGAACCGGTGATGGCTATTTGAATCACATGACCGTCCAAAATCGATTCAAGCTCGCTTATACGCTCGTATGCCAAAGAGCGCACCTTGGAAAAGTGACGCTCATAACTTTTATGCAAAATATCGCCACGCTCATTTATCACGACCAATTTGAGTGTCGTGGAGCCGGCGTCAATTCCGATGTATAGATTCATACCATACTCCTTAAAATCCATACCACAAATCCCCGAATAACTAAAAAATACAGTTCTTAAACTATCACAATTATATAATTTCCTGCATAAAATATCAAGAAAAATTGTATTATCAATCCATAGAAAAAACATTGCTCAAGGATAAAATTTCGGAGGAATTTTTCGGAAGACAAAAATGTTTTTTGGATTCTGAAATACAAGTTCGTAAAAAGTTTCGATTCTGATTATTCTTTGGAATTTTTTCGATGTGAAAGCTGAGAAAACAAGGCGTTTTGAAAAGGTTTGTTCTTACGCGGTAAAAATTTTTTATAATTTAATCCTTTTACTATTTGATTTTTTGTCACTTTGTGGTAACATATTAGTGACAAAGCTATCGATGGGGTGATGCCGCTTTTTGGATCGAAATGAAAAAGCGGTGATGGCTTTGCGGATGTGACGATGGGTGAGCTTTGCAGATTCTGTTTGGAGATGAAATTTGATTTCATATTCATTGTTTAGGAAGAAACTGATATTCGATAGATTGAATTGCAAGCAACAAACACTCATATTTCTTCGTTCTCAAACAAAAAAGGACAGTCGAACTGTTCTTTTTTGTTTTCTACGAATTATTTTCAAGAATCGTTAAGAAAAAGGCGAGAGTTTTTTCCTTCTGTTTGCTATTCGGACGCGAGGAAGTCCAACGCGATTTTTATATGCAGCTGCGCGGCGACGTGCAATCCTCTCTCATCGATGTCAAAAAGCTCGTGATGATGAGGGTAATGTGTCGAAGAATCCTGTAAATTTCTCGTGCCTACATAGGCAAAAGTGCCCGGCACCCGCTCTAAAAAGTCCGCAAAATCTTCTGCGCCCAATGTCGCCGGTGCATGTTCAATCACTTCGCCGACGATTTGTTTTGCGACCTGTTGTGCAAAAATCGTCGCTTTCTCGTCGTTGATGAGCACATTGGCGGCGGGATAGTTGCTGAATTCGATGTCGGTATTTTGAACTCTCGCGGTATGACGCGCAATTTCTTCAACGAGAGAGAGCATTTTTTGACGGCTCTCCCGACTGAGTGCGCGAATCGTACCTTCAATATAGGCATCGTTGGCAATCACATTGTATCTGGTGCCGGCATGAAGCACGCCGATGCTGATGACGGCAGGCTCCAGCGGATCGATATTGCGAGATACGATGCTCTGAAGTGCGACGACGATATGTCCGGCGGAGAGCAGCGCGTCTTTAGCGAGATGAGGTTTTGCGGCATACGCGGATTCTCCTTGCACATGAATTTTGAAAATGTCGCAGGATGCATAGCGTGCCCCGCTCGCCAAAACGATGGAGCCGGTCGGATATTCCGAATTCAAATGAATCCCGAAAACCATATCCACATCGCCGAGATGGCCGCTGTCCACAAATTGTCTTGCGCCCGCTCCGATTTCCTCCGCTTGCTGAAAGGCGAATTTGACAGTTCCGCCGAACTCATTTTGTTTTTGTTTCAAAATTTTTGCGGCGACGAGCAGCGCGGCGGTATGACCGTCATGTCCGCAGGCATGATGCAAGCCTTCCTTCGTTGAGCGATAGGGCACATCCTTTCTATCTTTCATTTCGAGCGCGTCCATGTCGGCGCGTAGCAGTATTGTTTTATTGCCGACTCTATTTCCGTGAATAATACCTAAGACACTGGTTTCGCCGACGCTTTGATATTCGATTCCCCATTCATCCAGCAGCGATTTGATTTTTTTAGAAGTATTGTACTCCTTCAGACTCGGCTCCGGATGTTGATGAAAATATCGGCGCAGCTCGACAATCTCCTTTGCATCCGATTCGGTGATATCTTCCAATTTTATTTTTTCAAAATTCATGGCTTCTCCTTCTTTATAATTTTTGCTTACGATTTTAACTTGCTGAAATTATTTTCGAAACGACGCTCGAAAGTTCGAATCAAATTTTGCCGAAGAGATTTGAGCGCATCCACACTGGAGCGCCTCGGTATTTGAATACGAATTTCATCGTATGAATTTCATCGGTTCAAAAGTTTTAAATAGCTCTCTTTTTATCGCCAATTATAGTTATGCGGCGGATGGATGTCAAGAAACAAAATTTTTTTGGGGAAAATATAATCTTTGGATTTTTGCTTGAAGAATGTGATTGCAAGCAAAAGAAAAGCAAAATTTATTCCAAAATAATTTTCTCTAAAATAAAATTAAAATCAAAAGGTTTACATTTAAAACATTTATGGGTATAATAAAGTCAAATAGCTGAGCGTTGATGATGATTTGCTCTGAGTGTTCTGTTTTATACCCGTAGAAATCTACTGGTCTCCCCAAATCATACCTGTCCTTCTGCATTGACGGTTATGATAGTCACAATAAGATTGTTTTATATGCACTCATAAAATTTATCACCCCCAATCGATAATTAGGGCAGGTCATCACAACAGCTATTTTTTTATTGCTTTTTTTCTCGGACGGCGTTATAATAAAGTACATCGAACGATGAATCTTTATGGAGGTACAGCAATGAAAAAGCATATTAAAACACTAACTACAAACAATTTGAAAAAAGATGCGGAGAAAAAAGGTTGTGGCGAATGTCAGACATCCTGTCAGTCAGCGTGCAAAACTTCTTGTACAGTAGCCAACCAAGAATGCGAAAGATAATCTGCATACATAGCCGGGGCTGCTGCTTCGGCTTTTTTATTTTTCTTAATTCCTAGTTTTTCGGTATGAATTGTTGTGCGCGGATTCGTTTTTAATTCGATTTGACCAAGAATATGGAATAAATGTTGACATCATAGAAGGAGGATTTATGGTTTACGAAAGTATATTGGACTTGATTGGCAAAACGCCGTCGGTTCGTCTGAATAAAATTGTGGAAGAAGATATGGCGGAGATTTATGTAAAACTGGAATGTTTCAATCCGTCCGGCTCGGTGAAGGACAGAGCGGCGCTTGGAATGATTCGTGACTTGGCGATGGCGGGCAAATTGCCGAAGGGCTCGACCATCGTCGAGCCGACCAGCGGAAACACCGGCATCGGCATTGCGATGATCGGCGCGGTCAAAGGATACAAGGTGGTGCTCACGATGCCCGATACCCTTTCCGTCGAGCGTCGAAGAATGCTCTCCGCATACGGCGCGGAGCTCGTGTTGACTGAAGGCGCCAAAGGAATGAAGGGAGCGGTTGAAAAAGCGCAGGAGTTGGTGGAGCTGGAAGGCTATATTATGCTCAGTCAATTTGACAATGAATCCAATCCGAAGATTCACAAGCATACGACGGCGATGGAGATTTTGGACGATTTTTCGAATCTCGATGCAGTGGTAGCTGGCGTCGGAACGGGCGGAACCGTCAGCGGCGTAGCGGAAGGAATGAAAAATGCGATGCCGAATATCCGAATCGTAGCGGTGGAGCCGGCGGAATCCGCAGTGCTCAGCGGAAATGCTCCGAGTCCTCATAAAATTCAAGGCATCGGCGCGGGATTCGTGCCGGAAAATTACAATGCCGATTTAATTGACGAAGTGATGCCGGTTGCGGAAAAAGAAGCATTTGAAATAACAAAAAAATTGGCAACCGAAGAAGGAATTTTTGTCGGGATTTCGTCGGGAGCGGCAGTATGGGCGGCGCTGCAGGTAGCGAAAAAATTAGGGAAAGGCAAAAGGGTGTTGGCGATTCTGCCCGACGGCGGAAACCGATACCTTTCGATTGACGGATTGTTCTAATGAATTCGCTCAACGAATTGCTTCAATTTTATATACAAAACGACCCTGCCGCTCGAAACAAATTTTCGGTATTTATCAACTATCCCGGAGTGCATGCGCTCATCAATCATCGGATTGCGCATTTTTTCTATCGGCGTAATCTCTTCTTTGTCGCGCGATTCATTTCGCAGGTCAGTCGATTCTTTACGGGAATCGAGATTCATCCCGGCGCGCAAATCGGGAAAAATCTGTTCATCGATCACGGCATGGGAGTCGTAATCGGGGAGACGACGCAAATCGGAGATAATTGCATCATCTTTCATCAAGTGACGCTCGGCGGAACCGGAAAGCAAAAAGGCAAGCGCCATCCGACGATCGGCAATCATGTGTTGCTCTCCGCGGGCTGCAAAGTGCTCGGGCCGATTCATATCGGCGACGGTGCGAAAATAGGGGCGAATGCGGTTGTGCTGAAAGATATTCCTGCAGGCGCGACGGCGGTCGGCATTCCGGCGCGCGTTTTGAATCCGCAAAATGAAGAAATTGCGCAATGGCCTTTGGATTATCAAATATAAATGCGACGGAAATGGTTTTTAGCGATTACTTTCAGCTAAATTTGACATCAACTGCGCAATAAATTATAATAGGAATTGATTGAGAAAAATGAAAACGGAGGATGTATGAGGCTATATAATACGCTGACCAGGCAGAAGGAAGAATTTGTTCCCATTCAGGAAGGGAAAGTCAAGATGTATTCCTGCGGGCCGACGGTCTATAACTATTTCCACATCGGGAATGCAAGACCATTTATTATGTTTGACCTGCTCCGAAATTATCTGATATACAAGGGCTACGATGTGACCTTTGTTCAAAATTTTACCGATGTCGATGACAAGATAATCAATCGGGCGAATGAAGAAGGGGTATCGCCTTTTGAAATCGCCGAGCGATATATCAACGAATATTTTGTGGATGCGGATGCTTTAGGCATTCGACGCGCCGATGTTCATCCGCGTGTGACGGAGAATATCCCGGAAATAATCGATTTTATCCAAAATCTGATTACAAGCGGGTATGCTTATGAATCGGAAGGCGATGTCTTTTTTGACACACAAAAATTCAAGGACTACGGAAAATTATCGCGTCAAAATTTGGCGGAGCTCAACTTGGGCGCGCGGATCGATGTGAACTCCAGCAAGAGACATCCGATGGATTTTGTACTTTGGAAGAAAAAGAAAGCAAACGAAATCGGCTGGGAGAGCCCTTGGGGCGAAGGAAGACCGGGCTGGCATATCGAATGCTCGGTCATGAGCCGAAGATATTTGGGCGATACCATCGACATTCACTCGGGCGGACAGGATTTGATTTTTCCGCATCATGAAAATGAAATTGCACAGAGCGAGGCGAGAACCGGAAAGCCTTTTGCAAACTTCTGGGTGCATAACGGATTTATCAATATTGACAATGAAAAAATGAGCAAGTCGCTCGGGAATTTTTTCACCGTAAGAGAAATCAGTGAGCAGATGGATTTGGAAATCGTTCGATTTTTTATGCTCAATGCGCATTATCGCGGGCCGGTCAACTATTCGAAGGACTTGCTCGACCAAGCGAAAGCGGGTATGGAGAGATTGTATAATGCGCGCGATATGCTGGAATTCGTGATGAGCAAAAGAAGCGAAGAATTGGATGAGTCCAAAGAGCAGGCGCTGATTGCTCAGGAACATGAGCGCTATTCGAATCTCCAAAGACTTCAACATGAATTTGATGAGGCGATGGATGATGATTTGAATACGGCAAATGCGATTACGGTCATTTTTGAATTGGCTTCACTCATCAACGAGGACATCAAGCAGGAAGTTTCGCTTCATTATTTGGATCAGGCGCATGCACTTTTCACAAAGCTGACCTCGGTGCTCAATATCATTCAAAAACGCTCCGATATCGATGAGCAAAAGATTGAAGAGTTGATTGCCAAGCGTGCGGAAGCGAAGAAGAACAAAGATTTCCAAACAGCCGACGCGATTCGAGATGAGCTCAAGGCGATGGGAGTGGAGCTCTTGGATACGAGAGAGGGCACTACCTACAAAGTGATTTCGCAGTAGAGAAAGAAGGCTTTTATCAATACAAATCAACTGTTGGACAATGGACAAATTCGGGCGATGAATCCCATTGTCCTTGCATACATAGGTGATGCGACCTATGAACAAAAAGTTCGATATCAAATTGTGACAAAGTTTCCGAATGAAAAAATCAACGCATTGCACAAAAAAGCGGTATCTTTCGCGAAGGCGGAAAGTCAGGCGAAGGTATTGCATGCGATGAAAGAAAAAGAAATGTTGACCGAAGAGGAATGGTACTTTGTCAAAAGGGGACGCAATGCCCAATCCATACCGCCCAAAAATGCAAATGTGGCAGACTATCGCTATGCAACGGGTTTCGAAGCGATGATTGGTTATTTGGCACTGAGTGGGAATATAGAGAGAATAGAACAGATTGTAGAATTTGCTTTTGGGATCATACTAGGTGATTAAACTCAGACAAGGAGAACAATATGCAAGCTTTGGAATTTGGAATTTTGGACAAAATTCAGGTGGTAAAAAATCCCCTATTGGATAAACTGATGGTCATCGTCTCCGTCATCAACAATTATGCTGAAATGTGGATTGTCATCGGCGTGATATTGTTTGTTTTTTATTATCGCAGCACGAAAAAACAAAAAAAATATACTCACATGTATCTTATCGGTGTAGAGGACAATCAGCATGCAGCGGGGCGCGGCGAGAAATCGCAGCTCAATATCGGGGTGACGGTGTTGCTTTCGATTCTGATATCCGCCATTGTCGTCAATATGGGAATGAAACCCTACATTGCGCGAATACGCCCGTACGATGTCAATACGGCGGTCGATATCATCACTTCGCCGATGAAGGATTTCTCTTTTCCGTCGGGACATTCCTCCGCCAGCTTTGCTGCGGCAACCGCCATTTTTCTGTGGAACAAAAAAATCGGGGTAGCGGCTGTTTTGCTCGCGTCGATTATCGCATTTTCAAGACTGTATCTCTATCTGCATTATCCGACCGATGTTTTGGCGGGAATTTTGATAGGAATCGCCTGCGGATTGATTGCACGATTTATGCATCGATATGTGGTGGAGAGATTTTAATAAAATGGAATTCAAGAGCATGGCAAAAGTCATGCTTTTTTTTGGCACAAAAAAAGAGTCTGAGGAGGACTCTTTTTAAGTTAAGGCTAAGGATACTTGGTTATTCGAACTAAGATTAGAGTAACCGGATTCCATATTACTGCCGGAGCATGAACGACGGACAAATCGTATTTTCGGTTTCGGGATGCTTTCTCAAGCATCTCCGAAGTCCGTTGTTCTTCTTAATATTAGAGTTGATTGTCATCGATCAGTTGTTCTGCAACCCAGCGCGCCACTTCGCCGGTGATTTTGATACAATGTTGTTTACGCTCCGGGCTCATAAAATTATCGCCCGCCCATTGTCTCGTGATGACACGACAGCAAGTGGATTTGTATTCGTCTTTGATATAGTCATGAAGTCCTTTGGAGACCTCAAACATTTTCTCGTGCATCGGCTCGCCTTCCACTCGACCATAGACCATGCCCAGCGCCATCTGACCGCCGGAAACCGCTCCGCACAGACAGCCCGCTTTTCCCATTCCGATTGGGAAACCGGATGCCATTTTCACAACTTCTTTTGCAAAAGGCTCATCCAAAGCCTCGTTAATGGTTTGGACTACCGCTTCACTACAAAAATATGTACCCGAGCGATACAATTCCTCCGCTTGTTTTTGGATTAAATCCAATCTTTCTTCTTTCGTCAAATTCTTATCCATACTTCCTCCGATATATAAAATTATACATAGTCATTATATAAAGCTTTTCGTCGATTTGTCCAATCGAAAAAAGTTATCATCCTCATAAAAAATATCTATCGCTTAAAGTCTTGAAAGCTCTCCGAGAAGCAATCAAATATGGTATAATGAGCAAAATATTTGTTTTTGGGAGGATGTATGATTAAAAAAACACCATTGCCGATGGCGGGACTGATTTTGGGAATATTTGCTCTGGGAAATTTGTTGGCAAGCCATGGAGATTTGTATCGAATGATTTGTGGCGGAATCGGACTGATTCTATACATAATCTATGTGGCGAAACTGTTTACAGACAGAGAAAAATTGTCGGAGGAACTCCAAAATCCGATTGTGGCAACGGTATTTGCGACATTTCCGATGGCGACGATGCTTTTGGCGGGATATCTTGCGCCGTTTTCACAACGCATTGCGTATTATCTTTGGATGTTCGCGCTGGTATTTCACGGATTGCTCATCATTTGGTTCGTCATGAGCGTAGTCATCAAAAAAGACATCAAGACGGTGTTTCCGACATGGTTCATTATGTTTGTCGGCATCGTTGTGGCAAGCGTCACCGGAAAGATGTTCGGGATGGAAGTGGTTGCACAGCGCTGTTTTTGGTTCGGACTCATCTGCTATATTATTTTGATTCCGATTGTGTGCTATCGAGTGTTTGTCGTAAAAAACATACCGGAGCCGGCTTTGGCAACCCTGGTGGTGTTCACCGCGCCGGGCGGACTGCTTTTGGCGGGATATATGAATGCCTTTGAAACAAAAAACATGAGCATTTTGATTCCGCTCATGATTGTATCGGCGATTTTCTATGTTTTTGCTCTCAGCCAACTGCCGAAGATTATGAAGCTCAAATTTTATCCAAGCATATCCGCCATCACTTTTCCGACGGTCATTACGGCAATCGGTTTTAAGTTGAGCAATGCTTATTTCATCAAAACGGAGCGTACGATTGCATGGTTCGGTCCCGTGGTGACGGCAATGGAATTTGCGGCGCTTGTATGTGTGACTTTTGCATTTGTCGGATATGTGCAATTTTTGATGTTGAATCAGCCGCAAATCGAAAGCAATTCGCCGAAATCGAAAAAAACAGCGAAGAAGAAAAATAATTTGACGGTATAGAATGTGATTTGAAAATCACGAAGCGCTTCGAAAGGACATACGGACGAAAATTTTTTCGCTCGGAGATTCAAAATAATTTCGAACGCATCATTATGCAAGCAGGATTGTTTGTCGCTAAAAACGCAAGCAATTTGTTTCTCTTTTCTTTTCTTTATCCCCACGCAAGTGGGGAATTTTTTTGAAAAAATTTTTTTCGAAACATTTTTGAAGAAATTTGACGAAATCCATTGAAAAACATTGCATTAAAATACCTTGTTTTGATAAAATAAGAAAGGGGAAATGGAGTATAGATAAAAAAATAAAGAAAAAAATGCAAATTCCTATTGCTTTTTTCAAAAATTAGTTGTATGATTAGGAAAGTTAGTAGAAACTAACCATCTAAAAATGAAATTTGGGAGGCAAAAATGAAAAAAAGTATCAAATTATTTTTAATGACGGTTTTGTCCGTGGCGATTCTTGCGGGATGTGCGAACAAAACAGAAAATACAGGTGGAAATGCCGGAGCGAATCCGGAAACGGATTCCGGTAAATTGAACATTGTGGCGACCACTACGATGCTCGCGGATTTGGCGAAAGAGCTCGGCGGGGATAAAGTCGAAGTGACCGGATTGATGGGAGCGGGAATTGACCCGCATCTATATCAAGCGAGCGCGGGAGATGTGGAGCGTATGCAAAAGGCGGATGTGGTCGTGTACAACGGATTGCATTTGGAAGGAAAGATGGGCGAGGTGTTTGAGCAACTCGCATCACAGGACAAAGCGATTATCAGCATCGAGGAAGGTCTTGACCATGGAAAACTTTTGGATGCGGAAGACGAGCCGGGCTTGCATGACCCGCATATCTGGTTCGATGTCATGATTTGGAAAGACGCGGCGAAATATTTGGCGGAAGAGTTGTCCGCAGTGGATGCAGCCAATGCCGAGACCTACAAGTCCAACTTGGAATCTTATTCCAAAGAATTGGATGAGCTCGACAGCTATATCAAAAATCGTGCAGCGGAAATTCCGAAGGAGAGCAGAGTGCTTGTGACAGCGCATGACGCCTTCCGTTATTTCGGCAAAGCATACGATATTGAAGTGCGCGGTCTGCAGGGAATCAGTACGGAAGCGGAAGCTGGAACTTCGGATGTAAGCGAGTTGGCGGACTTTATCGTGGATAAAAAAATCAAAGCGATTTTTGTGGAGTCTTCGGTTCCGACAAAAACGGTGGAAGCTTTACAGGCAAGTGTAAAAGCAAAAGGCTTTGATGTTCAGATTGGCGGAGAATTGTATTCGGACTCCCTCGGCGATTCGGGTACGGATGCCGGAACCTATATCGGTACGCTCAAGGCGAATATCGACACGATTGTCGATGCGTTGAAATAGTAAAAGAGAAAGGCAAAGCTCTCGGTCATTCTTTGGTCGGACTTTGCCTTTTTTCAGGAGGAAGTATGATGACGGAGTATGTTATTGAAGTGGAAGATTTGACGGTCGCCTATCATGAAAAACCGGTTCTTTGGGATATCGATTTGAATATTCCCAAAGGCAGTCTGATGGCGATTGTCGGTCCCAACGGAGCGGGTAAGACCACCTTGCTCAAGTCGATGTTGGGATTGATTAAAACGGTCAGCGGAACGGTGCGATTTCCTTTTCAAAACGGCAAGGATATAAAAAATCAGGTCGCCTATGTACCGCAGAGCAGCAGCGTGGATTGGGATTTTCCATCGACTGCGTTGGATGTCGTGCTGATGGGCTGTTATGGAAAATTGGGTTGGATTCGCAGACCGCGAAAACAGGATCGCGAGCTCTCCAAAAAAATGCTGGAAAAAGTCGGGATGGAAGATTTTGCCTCGAGACAGATCAGTCAATTATCCGGCGGGCAGCAGCAGAGAGTTTTTCTGGCGAGAGCATTGGCGCAGGAATCGGATATTTATTTTATGGACGAGCCGTTCAAAGGAGTGGATGCGCAAACGGAGAAGACGATTGTGCAACTTCTGAAGGAATTGCAGGAGCAGGGGAAAACGGTGGTGGTCGTTCATCACGATTTGGAAACGGTCAAAGAATATTTTGACCATGTGACCCTTATCAATCTGCAGGTTATTGCGAGCGGCAAGGTGGAGGATGTATTCACCGACGAAAATTTGCAAAAAGCTTATCACAGCACATCCTCTTTGCTCAAAAAAGAGGTGTAAGATGGATAAGATGGCATTACTTTTAAGCGACTATACCTTTCGGGTCGTGGCGCTCGGCTCCTGTTTGCTCGGCGTCATCAGCGGCGTGCTCGGATGTTTTGCCGTACTCAGAAAACAGAGTTTGCTGGGGGACGGGATTTCGCATTCGGCATTGCCCGGCATCGTGTTCGCCTTTTTGTTGATTGGCAGTAAAAAAACCGAGGCGCTGCTTCTCGGCGCTTTGCTTTCGGGGCTGTTGGCGATGCTTTTTATCGTCAATATCGTGCGACACAGCCGAATCAAATTTGACGCGGCGATGGCATTGATGATGTCGGTGTTCTTCGGATTGGGTCTGGTTTTGCTGACCTATGTGCAGAAATTGCCGAATTCGAATCAAGCCGGATTGAGCCGTTTTATATTCGGGCAGGCATCGACGCTGCTCAAACGCGATATCCATATCATGATGATATGCGGATTTTTTCTTTTGTTTTTGGTATTTTTATTTTGGAAAGAATTTAAGGTCTTTACCTTTGACTCGGACTTTGCTCAAAGTTTGGGATTTTCGGTTCAAAAACTCAATTTGCTGCTGTCTTTTATGATTGTGCTTGCCATCATCATCGGTTTGCAGACGGTCGGCGTTATTCTGATGAGCGCGATGCTCATCACACCGGCGGTTTCGGCAAGACAGTGGACGGATAAGCTCTGGGTGATGGTATTGCTGTCTGCAATCTTCGGCGGATTTGCGGGCGTGAGCGGAACGATTGCCAGCTCACTCGTTTCCAAATTGCCGACGGGACCGGCAATCGTCGTTTCCATCAGCATCATCGTGCTCGTGAGCATTTTGTTCGCACCGAGACGGGGCATTTTATACCGCATGAGCGTGCGACGCAAAAATAAATCGCGAATGGAGGGGAGGATGTCATGACAACACAAATGGAGATACAACTTATTGCCATTATCGTTGCAATCGCCTGTGCGTTGCCCGGTGTGTTTTTGGTATTGACCAAAAAGACGATGATGTCCGATTCCATCACGCATACGATTTTGCTCGGCATCGTCATTGCGTTCTTCATAACGCATGATTTAACTTCGCCGCTTCTAATTATCGGAGCGACCTTGATGGGCGTGTTGACGGTTTGGTTGACCGAAGCGCTGTCGAGAACGAATCTGTTGGCGGAGGATGCGTCGATCGGCGTCGTGTTTCCGTTCCTCTTTTCGATTGCGATTATTTTGATTTCCAAATACGCCGGCGCGGTTCATCTGGATACCGATTCGGTGCTGCTCGGTGAGCTGACTTTTGCACCTTTTGCGCGCATGAAGGTGGCGGGCGTCGATATCGGAGCGAAGGCGATTTATACAACGGGATTTTTGCTGATTCTCAATGTGCTTGCCACTTGGATTTTTTTCAAGGAGCTCAAGATAACGACCTTTGACCCTTTGCTTGCCGCTGCGCTGGGATTTTCTCCGGCAATCGTGCATTACGGATTGATGACCATCGTTTCGGTCACGGCGGTCGGATCTTTCCAAGCGGTCGGTTCGATTTTGGTGGTCGCCTTCATGGTGGGGCCTCCGGTGACGGCATATCTGTTGACCGATGATTTGAAAAAAATGCTCTGGCTCTCCGCTTTTTTTGCCGCGATCAATGCGGTGTTGGGATACCAGGTCGCTCGATATTTTGATGTGTCGATAGCCGGTTGCATGGCGATTATGACGGGCGTCAGCTTCTTTATGGTCTTTGTGCTTGGCAAAGAGCGAGGACTGATTACGGTTCTACAAAGAAGAAGAAAACAGCGCATCGATTTTGCGAAATCGACGATTCTGTTCCATCTCAGCCATCACGAAGGGCAGGCGGAAGAGCTTGATGAATCCTGCTGTTATACGATTCAGGATCACATGCATTGGGATGTCAAATTTACCAATGAGATTGTAAAAGCTTTGGAAAAAGAAAATGCGATTGAAGTGGTCGGCTCCTGTATCAAATTGACGGACTACGGTCGTCAAAAGAGTCGGGAAGAATACGAAAAATTACTTGGGTTGGAGTTTGCTTAAAATAATTGAAAAAGCCTGATGAATTGCTATCGAATGCGATTCATTAGGCTTTTTTGTTGGATTTTTCGGATTGAAATTTGCTGCGATTTTTTATTCAATATCTCCGCCGGAGATACCCAGAATAATGTATTTTTTGAAAAGAACGGCGAGCAATACGGGCGGCAACATCGCGAGGATGCCTGCCGCTGCAGTGATACCGTAACGAACACTGTCCTTCGACACAAATTCCGAAACTGCAATCGACAGCGGTTTGGAATGCTGAGTGGACGCCAAGATGAGCGGCACTTGAAACTGATTCCACGACATGATGAACAAAATCAAAAACAGCGAAAAAATCATCGTTTTTGAGAGCGGCAATATAATATGAAAGAACACCTGCAGATGACTCGCTCCATCCATAAAGCCCGCTTCTTCAATCTCACTCGGGATATTTTCAAAATGAATCGACAACAGCCATGTGCCCAAAGGCAGAAAGGCGGTTACATAGATGACGCTTATCCAAAAAACATTGTTCAGCAATTTGAAGCTCGCAAAAATTTTATACAATGGCGTGATGGTCATGAAGACGGGAATCGCCATTGTAAAAATCAATGACTTTTTGATAAAATCTCTGCCGCGAAACTCAAATTTTGCCAATGTATATGCCGACAAAATGCACAAAGGAACGGCAATCGTAATCGTATAGGCGGCGAGCTTGACGGAATTGAGCATGGCTTGCTGAAACAGAGCGGAATCGCCGTTGCCCGAAGTGAGCAGCCGCTGATAATTTTCCAAAGTAATCGTGCTCGGGAACAATCCACCCCCCGCCCCGAACATCTCAAACTCGGGCGTGATGCTCAAAACAATTCCCCAAGCAATCGGCAGCATGCAAAGCAAGGTGATGCTTCCGAGCACAATATAATAGAAAAGATTATTTTGTTTTTTCATCATAAGCCCCCTTTTGCGACAGCGTTTTGATATGCAAAAATCCAATCATGCCCGAGAAAATCATAATCAGATAGACTAAGGCGCTGCCTTTGCCGAAATCCAAAAAACTGAATGTCGTAAGATAATTTTCCACGAGCAGCGTCTTGGTCAAATCGCGATAGCCGCTGAGTGCGACAATTTCGTCAAACACATTGACCGCATGCAACACGGCGGTGGCGAAGACGATTTTGAAAGAAGAAGAAATCATCGGAATGACGATGTGGATTATTTCACGCAACTTGCTTGCGCCGTCCATGCGCGCCGCCTCGAGCGTACTTTTCGGAATGGATTGAATCGCTGCCAAAAAGACGATGCTGCAAAACGGAATATGTCGCCATGAGCTGATAAAGGCGATGATGAAAAGGGCGACAAATCGGTTGCTTAACCATTGATACGGCTCGCTGACAAGATGACTTTTCAGCAAAATCATATTGGCAAGTCCATTGCCTGAGTAGAAGATGAATCGCCACAAAATCCCGTTCACTATTCCCGGCAATGCCCACGGAATAATTGAGAACGCAATCAGCAAGCCGCTCAATTTCGTCTTCTTGCTGAGCATCCATCCGACAATAAAACCGCCGAGCATCGAGAAGAAAACGACCAAAACCAAAACGAAGGCGGAATTGGAAAATGCCAACCAAAAATCTCGAGAAGCCAAAATCGCCCGATAGTTTTCCAAACCGATGAAGCGTTGCTCATGAGGTTTCGTGAGATTGAGTCTTTGCAGACTGTATATAAAGGTAATGAGTATCGGATAAAATACAAACCCTGCCATTATAAGAATGACAGGGGATAGTAAAAGATATGGAGTATATGTTCTTTTTGTTTTCATTGCTCTCCCGCTTATTTTTTCAAAAGCTCCTTGATTTTTGCATCCATTGCGTCAAATGCCTGCTCCGGACTTTGATTTCCGGTTACCATGGAATTGATATTGTTGTAAATCGCATTACTCATTTCGGAATAATAGGACGGAATGCCCGTTGTAAACGGAGACATAATCAATTTTCCCTGCTCCAGCATAGCACCGGAATCTTTGATTTTTCCATCCTGAATCAATTTTTCCAAAACGGAATTTCTCGTCGGAATCGTATTGTTGGTTTCATTGAGTTTCACTTGAATCTCCGGTGAAGTGTACCATTTTACAAAAGTTTGCGCAGCCTCTTTGTTTTTTGAAAGCTTCAACACGCCTACCGCTTCCGGCAATGCATAAGTTTTTTCGGAAGTTGCCGTTCTTCCCGGTAGAAGAATCGGTACAACCTGTCCGATTACTTTGGATTCTTTTTCGTCATTCACACGAGAAACGAAAGAAGTCGGTCCGACCATAAATGCCGCTTCTCCCGCAGTGATTTTACGATAAGCGTCCATGCCGGAACCGCTTTGGTTCGCCGGGTCAATCAGCTCGTCTTTAACCAGTTGATTCGTAAAGGTCAACGCATCCACCATGCTGTCTTTATTCAATGTGCCGTCCTCGTTAAATACGACACCGTTTCTTGTAAGCGCCATCCAAATCATCGATGTGGTTGCGGATTCGTCCGCGTTCATCGGAATCGTAATCGGATATTTTGCGATGCCCTTCTCTTTGATTGCTTTCGCAGCCGTCACGACTTCGTCCCAAGTTTTCGGCTCCGTAGTAATGCCCGCTTGCTCAAACATCGCCTTGTTGTAATAAGCGATTCGATAGTCATTTGCATAAGGAACGGCAAGCACTTTATTATCAATCATAAATGGGGCGATGGAAGGCATGTCCGCGATATCTTCCGCGCTCATATCGATTGGCTCCAACCAATCGGCTGCATTAAACTCGCCTGCCCAAGACCAGTCCACTTCGACTACATCCGCAGCCGCTTCACCGCCAACCGCAGCCGTTGAAATTTTGTTACGAATATCATCCCAACCGACCGTATTGACATTGACTTTGATGCCGTTTTGCGCTTCAAATTCAGCCAACAGTTCTTCATTCGGCGCACCCCAGTCCGGAATCATAAAAGTGATTTCCTGCATTTCGGTTTGTGCAGGCTTGTTTTCCGTTGGAGCCGGCGTTTCGGTCGCGTTCTCCGCTTTTTGTCCGCAAGCCGTTGCCAACAAGGCAACCATCGTAAGCGGAAGTAAAAATTTTGCTATTCTCTTCATGTTCACTCCTTGGTTAATGATGCAAATGGGATAACAATTCTCCGTCATTTACAATTTTATTTAGCAAACAAAAAATATTTGCGCATACAATAGTATCACAAATCATTGAGAATCGCAATAGATTCGATGGATTGCGTTATCGGAAATTATAATTTTGCTTATTGAAAAAACTAATAGCAAATCATCCAAAGAAAATTTGGATATTCCCATTTGAAATTAGTAATTGCGATGGAAGGCGAAAGGATAAAAAATTAAAAACGAAAAACCGCTCTTTTGAAGAGCGGCGTTTTAAGGATAATATTCAATTTTAAGCGTCATGCCCGTCAATGAAACTCCGCGACTGCGCGTAATCGGACAAATCTGGTCTTCCGTCAGACCGATGGTTTCTCCATCCTGAAGCGTGACATCGTATTCAATGACATAGCTTGCCAATGTGGAAATGAAATCATATAAATCCGCAGGCTCCAAATTCGTACCCAACACTTCCATTTCATCTTTGTCAAAAGCATTCATTCCGTAAGTGTATGCGTTCACGCCCTTTTCATTTTGATAAAGCCCGAACCAAATCAGATTATAAATCGGAAAAAGATTTTGCTTCATCATCTCCGCATAATGCATATAGATGGTCGGCTCAAAAACCGTACCGCTGGAATAGATGCCGAGAACATTGTCCGCCTGACAACAGGTTGAAATGAGTTTCACCAACAATTTTGCACGCTCCAAATACGAGCCTTCGCCCAATACGGCAACCATGATATGCGCATTGTGCTGAGCCGTTGTCGCTACGGCATTCTCCCACATAAAATTGTTTTGTGCATTCTGCTCCGCCTCGCCGTCCGGAATCGGCGCGGGAATCAAGCTGACCGCAGCCGTCATGTCATCGACGGAAAAAACGAGCGACTGTTTCAAATCATCCTCATCCGAGTCGTCACATTGAATTCCCCAATTGTATAAAAGATTGTATCGAAAATTTTCCAAATTCCATCTTGCATCCGAAAGCAAAACAAAGCCGACAAATGCACCTCTCGGATTGCTCTCGCCCTGTACATTTTCATCTTTAATCAGCTCTTCCAAAGATTTCTCATGCTCTTCTTTTTTCTTCAAAAAATCAATAATGCTCATGCTAACCTCCTTTGCACCATTATACCATATAATCGCTCAAGCAAAAGAAAAAGTCGTCGGCAAAGGAAATGAGAATGAAAGAATCAAATTGTGAAAATGAATTTACGATTTTTTATAGGAATCTAAAGAGCAAAATACAATGTGATACCGATTTTGGAAATAAAAGGGTGGAGAAATTGAAATTCCTTTTCTGTATTACCAAGAGTTGTTCTACATCACAATATATGCTATAACTTTTATAACAGCGTGAAGGAGGATTTATGCGAATCAAACGATGGATTTTTATGATATTTCCGCAAAAGATTGGGCAAAGGACAGCGAATTCGACGAGACGATGGGTCCGATTTTGAAAGATTTCCTATCCGATTTACCCAAGGGGAGCAAATTGCTCGATATCGGCTGCGGAACGGGGTATGAGTCAAAGCGGATGGCAAGTCTCGGCTATGAGGTGACGGCTTTTGATTTCAGCAGCGAGTCGATGTCATTACCGAAACACATTCTCCGCAGATTCGCTTTTTTGCCCATGATGTGCGCAAGTCGCTGGAGGATGTTCTTGATGAAAAATTTGATGCGGCGGTCGCGATTGCGCTGATTATTCATTTGGATGAGCAGGCGCTTGCTCTCTTTTTTGAAAATATCGCAGCGGTTTTGAAACCGAAAGCGAAGCTCTTGATCGTCTATCAGCATGGCAAAGGTGAAGACAAAGAACGCAGTTTGAAAAATTATAAAGGCAAAGATTATCGGCGCCCGACCTATCGATACGAATTGGAAGACCTCCTGTCAAAAAGTCAAAATCAATTCAAGCTGTTCAAAGAACTATCGCCGGATGATAATTGGCGCAATGCTGTTTTTGAGAGAGCGTAAGTGAAAAGGATATTGGTTGAGAGTTCGTGTTTTATTATTATAATGAAACAGAACGAAAGAATTCTGACAATCCATATACAAATTAAATATTATGTGCTAAGATACATTTGACAATGTGAGGATACATCTTTTGGAAAGTGGTTAACTATTTTTATTTAATGGTGAGGAAAATGTTGAGTATAAAAACATTTTTCAGATTACACGGGGGTATTAGATGAGAACAAAAAAATTGTTATCCGTCATTTTGGCATTTGTAATGATTATGACGATGCTTGGAGAAGCAACTACGGTTTATGCGGAGGGCTTGCAGAGTCTGAATGTGGATGGAAAAGAGTATGACTTACACAAGGATGTTTTGCCGAAAGGTTTACATTGGGATGTCAAAAAGAATATGCTGACGATGGAAAATTTCAGCGGGCATTCTATCAAAGCAAATCCGCGTTTTGGAGGGAATCTCATCATTCGTTTGATTGGAGAAAACAAACTGGATGGGAAAGTTGTAAATTCAGAGGATGTGACGCCGCTTTACTTGGATATGGTGGAGACTGCCATTGAAGGCGACGGAGAACTGAAATTATCCACGATGAATCCGGAAGGGCTCTATGTGGATAGAGGCTTAACGATTAAGGATGCAAAATTAAAGGTCAATGTAGATGCAAGCAAGAGCAACCAACGAGCGAGAGGAATAAATTTAAAGGGTGATTCATTTAGTATTTTGGGAAAGGCACAGGTGGATATTGAAGTAAAGTCCGGAAGTAAGGGAACTTCTTTAGGGATTTCGGGTCAAGTGCTTGTGGATACCAAGGAAAAAGTTTCTATCTCAGTAGAAGCGAATAAGGGCATCGCATACGGGATAGGCGGTAATAGTCCCATTTTGAAAAACGGGACGACAGAAATTCGTGTTAAAGGAGAGCCCGCTTCAAAATCGATGGAATTGCAGCCAAGATTGGGAAATGAATTTGAAATTGAAGGAAAATGGGACAGTTCCTATGTGAAATATGAACTCAAAAATCCTAAAGACAAAGAGTATCAAATTATATATGAAAACACAAAGAACATTGAATATCGTACCGAGCCGGACAAAAAAGCGGCTGCGGGAACAAAAGTAAAGGTATTTGCTCAGGTTAAAAATTCTACAATTAAAATAGACAGTATGTTGTATCAGACGAAGAGATTGGCACCTGTGAAAATGGAAAAAGTAGATGATCATTGGGAATTTATAATGCCGAATGAAGATGTAAAGATTCAAGCTATTGTAAAACAGTTAGCACAATACTTGGTACAATTCGAATCATGGGACGGTACGATTGCCGTTGAGAAAGTAATTGAAGGTCAACTTTTGACAAAGCCCGCCGATCCGAAAAGAGAAGGTTACGAATTTTTGTATTGGCAAAAGAAAGGCGAGACAAAGCCTTACGATTTCAATGAGTTGGTGATGGAGAGTTTTACTCTCGAACAGGTTTGGAAAAGTTTGGCGGAACCGATAAAAATTGAATTTGAAGCCGGAGAAAACGGCAGATTGGTCGGCGATCTATCCTATGACGGCAAAAAAAGGCAAAGCCTTGCGGACATGATGGTTATCATTCCTCTACCATTTCCGGATTCCGGATACAAGTTTGAAAAATGGACTCCGGAAATACCCGATCCTCATGAAAAGATAATCGAAAGCAAAAAATTCAAAGCGAGTTTTATTAAAGAAAAAACGGAATATGAAATTATAATCGAAGATGTTCAAGGAGCACAGGTGACGACGAAGCCTGCTCTTAAAGCCGAAGTTCAAGAACAAGTTGCAATCAAAATTGATATTTTGGATAGTTCCAAGCAGGTAAAAAAAGTTGAGGTCATAGCTCAAGATTCACAACAGGAAGTACCGGTCATGGAACAAAATAAGAACTGGATGTTTTTGATGCCGAATTCCGATGTTAAAGTGCGTGTAGTATTGGAAGATATTGTTCCGGAAGTGACGAAAGTTACGATAACTCCTGTGGTTGCAGAAATTGCCAAAGGTCAGGAAATGGAATTTAAAGCGCTTGTGGAAGGAAACAACGCACCATCGCAAGAAGTTATCTGGGCTGTCGAAGGAAATACCTCTCCGGATACAAAAATCAGTGCGGATGGAAAATTGAATGTGGCACTTGAAGAAAGCGCGACGACGCTTAAAGTAAGAGCGACATCGGTGATGGATAACAGTAAAACCGGTGAGGCGACTGTGGTGATAACTCAGAATCCAATCAAGCCGACTTTTAAAATTACTTTTGAAGCCGGTGAAGGAAGAGGCGCCGATGTTCAAATGATTGCTACGGATGGAGAAGAGCTGACATTGCCGCAAAATGTTTTTGAAGCGCCTGCAGGAAAAACTTTCAAGGCTTGGAAAATTGGAAATGAGGAAAAGAAACCGAATGAAAAATATCTTTTTGTTGCCGATACACAAGTCGTTGCACTTTGGAAAGTAGTCAGTTCGAATTCCGGTGGCGGAAGCGGATCTTCCGGTGGCGGAAATGCCGGAAATTCGAGAGTAAGACCGGATTCGGCAAATACCCGAAGAGAGACGGCGATTAATGAAAACAACACTCCTCTAGCTCAAAATCCGAACAATAAATTAACGGCAATATTGAGAATCGGCTCACCGATTCTGGAAAAGGAAATAGACGGAGTAAAGAGTCAACTGACGATGGATGCGGTACCTTTCATTCAGAACGGAAGAACGATGGTACCCCTTCGATACGTTGCTGAGATTTTGAATTTGGACGTAAGGTGGGATAATATAAGCAAGACGGTAAAGCTTTCGGATAGCAACCACGAGATAAAAATTCCAATCCAAACAACTGAGATAATCACAAATGGCAAAATATTGCAAAGTGATGTAAAGCCGGTATTGAAATCCGGGAGAACTTATCTGTCGGTAAGCAATGTTGCAAAAGCACTCGGTTTGGAGCAAGGAAAAGAAATCTTGTGGAATGAAGAGACAAAGGAAGTGACAATTTCAAGAGGTTTAGTATAGTTTTTTAAAGGCGTGGCTCGCATCTTGCGGATGTGCAGATGCAATGCAAATTCTTCGATTGTTGCTTAGAGTTCTTTCTCCGTGCAATGGCGTTGGTTAATATGATCGTTTTTCAATGTAATAAAGTATCTCTCCGTCGGAGCATTATCATAGGGACAGCCGGCTCCACTCATACTTCGGGTGACACCAAGAGCTCGCGAAATTCTGTGAACTCCTTGGATATGTACGACTCCCTTGATCGAAATGTAACGGAAGTTTACTTAGTGTCTGCTCACAAGGAATAAAAAGTAGATAAAACAATTCATTTTACA